>CBCPNA010000013.1:0-36054 GCA_965120415.1 uncultured Bacillota bacterium
TGTACATGAACAATATGTATCAAGATATACAGAGGAATATAGAAAAACAGGAATAGATATAGAAGCATATTTCGAAAAGTATATGAAACCGTCTTTTGAAGAATTTGCAGTAGAAATTCAAAAAATATATAATAAAGATTATACAGAAGACTATATAAAACAGAATTATAAAGAATATATGGAAGATTTTACAAAAAAAGGCAAAGAAGGTTGGATACCACGTTTACAAGAACAATTAAATATAGTTATAAATATAAAACAAGCATTAAAAAAAGCAGAAAGGGATATAAGAGTCGCTTTAGAAGGATATGTATTAAATGCTGTACAATATGGGCATGGAGCAGTACGTTTAGAAGAATATTTAAATATGTATAAAGCAAAAGGAAGAAATATAAAGCCCTACCTAAAAAACTATCTAGCAGACTATACAGAAAAATATCTACATACAGCTTTAGAAATAGTTTTAGAAAAATATACAGAAATAGGGATAGATATAAAACCATATATAAGATTATACAGAGATACATACATGATACAATATTATGCAAAATGTATGTACATATGGAGATATTCTGAAATTATAAGACACAAGCTAGAAACACAAAAAGAATTAAAATATGAAGAACCAAGTGAAGATTATCATACAGAAGACTCATATATTACTATGTGGCTAGAAATGCATAAATGCAAATATATTGAAGAATATGAAAAAACAAAAATGGATATAAAAACATATATAAAAAAATATTTGAAACCACGTATAGAAACATTTTATAGAAATCATGATGCAACAAAAATGCATGTAGAAGGTTTAACAGCGCTAGCTATAGAAACTACTATGCTAGAACTAAATAAAGTTTTGGAAAATCATATAAAACGCAAAAGAAGCATTAACTTAAAGCCGTTTGCAAAAAATGCTGCAGAATTAGGTAAAAAATTAATGGAATTTAATATTAAAAATAAAATTATTTATGAAGAATATATGAACCAAAATAGTAACCTTATTTTAAGCATGGAATATATGCATAAAAATATTGATGAATATATAATGTCAATTTATGCTAGCAAATATTATTTAAGCAAGTTAGATAACGAAGACAAGGAAAAGTTTTCCAAATTTATATATTCGTATTATATATTACCTTATGCAACTAATGTTATTGAAAAAGAAATAAAAAAATTATATGAAGATTTAAAAAAGATTGATACAAAATTTATAGAAGAAATTGATACAAAATTTGTAAATGACATAAAAAAAGAAAGAATAGGTAGCAAAGCATTTAATAAAAACGCTAGTGTAAAAGCAAAAATAAAGCAGATGAATAGCTTAGCCGATGCTGTAGTAAAGCAAAAAGAAAGGCTTGTTGGCGCTTCATATGTAAAAATGAAAGAATTTATTACCAAAATTTATGATAGGGTTACCATAAGCAGATTAAATGAAGATGTAATAGATTATAATCAAGTATTACAAAATTCTGTTAAAGAAACAGAAAAACAAATAAATAAAATGATATTAGCAGAGATGCAAAAAATAAATACTAATAATATTAATGAAGAGCTAAAACAACAACTCTTTTCTGCTAAATTAAAAACGGACTTTAATAGCGAAGAATTTAAAAATAAAGTATTATTTAATTTATTTAAAAATGCTGAAATTAGAAAAACAAATGTAGATTTTTACAGACGTGCTGTTATTACCCTATTTAAAGAAGGGCATGGCGACCAAAGCTTATATGATTTGCTTATAAAAAGAGAAAAAAGGCTTGATAAAGAAACTAAAAAAGAAATACAAGATTTATTAAACTCAAGAAAAGTTTTAGAAAACAATAAAGAAAAGAGACAAGCGCTAAAAGAAAAGGTAGCAGAGGCAAGATAAAAAATTAAATACAAAGCTTGATTTTATATTTTGGCTAAGGAAAAGACGCTTAAAGCGTCTTTTTTGTATAAATAAAGAAAAAAAGATTTTTATTAGAAGATATGCAAAATTATTATTAAAGATAAGACTTTTGAAGTAAAAATATTGTGATTATAGATATATTTTAAAAATTTAAATGAAGTATATATGTTAAATAATATGTTCTAATATATTTTTAAATTGAGCTTTAACTACATTTTCAATATTTTCAAATTCTATATTTGATATATTACTAATAGATTTTGTAATAGGGAGATTTGCAACAATTTTAATATCGGTTTGTTCAAAAAAAGTGGTATCGTTATTTTCATGAAGAAAAATTTTTTCGTTACAATTAGGGCATAATATATAGCACATGTTTTGTATAATGCCGTATATTTTAATATTCATCTTTTTTGCCATATTAATAGATTTAAGAACAATCATAGAAACCATGCTATGAGGTATGGATACAATAAAAATACCAGTTAGAGGTATTGTTTGCATAATTGTTAAGGCTATATCAGAAGTACCTGGGGGCATATCTATAATAAGATAATCAAGCTCGCCCCATATAACATTTAAAAAAAACTGGCTAACGCAATTGCTAAGCAAGTTGCCACGCCAAATAACAGGGGCGCTTTCATCTTCTACAAGAAAGTTTAAAGACATAAGCTTAATACCGTCTTTTTCTATAGGGAGCATCTCGCCAGAAATATTACCAAAAACTTTTGTATCTTTAGCAGTATTTAACAGATAAGATATACAAGAGCCGGTTATGTCGGCGTCCATAAGCCCAACTTTAAAGCCTTGTTTATTAAGGCTTTTGGCAAGGATAGAAGAAATGGTGCTTTTGCCAACGCCGCCTTTAGCGCTCATTATACCTATTATATTTTTTATATTATTTTTATTATTAAATTTTATATTACAAGCAGTAATATTTTTATTACAATTTGCTTTAGATGGACAATTATCACAACTTGCCATAATATCACCTTCAAAATTAAATTATTATAGTTTGATTTTATCTAAATTAGTAGGAGTTGTCAATTTTATTTTTATAAACAGCTATAGCTATAATTTTTAATATTAAAATTACAAAAATAATAGCTATAGCATAATTTTTAAATAAATTAACAAAAAACATGCCTAAAAAAACACCAAGCATAAAAGTTAATATAACTATAGAATAATAACCACTTTTTTTTAAGGCATCTTTATCTTTATAAATAAGCCCTTTAGAAAGATTATTGCTAAAGGAGCGTAAATTACCGGTGCACATTATGCTTGCATAATCTATATCTTTTGCTTTTTTAAAAATTACAAGCTGCATAGAACATATAAAAGAAATGATAGCACATACAATGGTAGAATACAAAATATTGCCCCAAAATAAAATTACTAAAATTAAAATAGCTTGAATAATTAAACATATAATTATATAATTTTTTTTATTAAATCTATTTATAAGATTGTATAAAAAAATACCAAAAATAAATACAATAATAGGTATGAACCTTAAAAAAACTTGCATCCAGTTTTTTTCAAATAAATATATGGTAAAAAATATTATATTACCTGTTTGTGTATTAGCAAATATTTGATTATGTAAAATATATGTAAATGCATCAAAAAAACCACCAGTAAAACTTGCCAATATAGATAAAATTATTTCTAAATTATTATTTTTAATATCCAAAAAATCACCACCTTAAAACAAAACTCCCTTTTTAGGGAGTTTTGTTAAATTTTATTGTTATCTGTATTAAAATCGTTATTATTAGAGTTATTGTCACTTAAATCAATGTTGTTATCATAGTTATTTATATTATTTGAATTAAAATTATTAGCATCAGAATTATTCATATTATTTGAATTAAAATTATTATCGTCAGAGTTATTTATATTATTTTTAAAATCATTAGCATCTGTATTATTATTTTTATCTATATTATCTTCACTATTAGCTGTATCTTCCTCTTCTGGAGGGAGGGTAGGCTTTTTCTTTTCAGGCAATTTATTAGGAGGAAATAATGCTCTAAATTCATCGCCAGAAATTTTTTCTTTTTCTAAAAGCAGTTTAGCGCATGTATGGAGTATATCTATATTATCTAAAATAATAGATTTAGCTTCTTCATAAGCGTTAAATATAATTTTTTCTACCTCTTTATCTATTTCAGAAGATAATGTATTGCTATTTTTTTTAGGATCAAATTGGCGAGGACCAAGGCTACTCATACCAAATTTAGATACCATAGAATAGGCTGTTTCTGTTGCTCTTTCTATATCGTTTGATGCGCCAGTTGTAATATCTTCAAAAATAATATCTTCAGCAACTCTTCCACCGAATAAAGATATTATATGTTGTATCAAGTATTTTTTGGATAAATATCCTTTATCTACCGGTAAAGGCATTGTATAACCACCAGCAGTACCAGTTGGTATAATAGAAACTAAATGTACATGATCTAGCAAATTTAGCATTTCAAATAAAATGGCATGTCCGGCCTCATGGTAAGCGGTTATTTCCTTTTCTTCCAAGCTAACAACACGGCTTTTTCTTTCTGTACCAACACCAACTTTTATAAAAGCTTTTCTTATATGTTTCATTTGTATGTTTTTTTCATCATTTTTGGCTGCTAAAAGGGCAGCTTCGTTTAAAAGATTCTCAAGCTCTGCTCCAGTAAAGCCAGAAGTCATTTTAGCAAGCTCTTTAATATCGACATCTTCGTGTAATTTTTTGTTTTTTATATGGACATTTAATATTTCTTCACGACCTTTAACATCCGGAGGGCCAACAACAACTTGCCTATCAAAACGCCCTGGTCTTAAAAGGGCTGGGTCTAGTATATCTGGTCTGTTTGTTGCAGCTAAAACTATAAGCCCTTCATTTTTAGTAAAACCATCCATTTCTACAAGAAGTTGATTTAGTGTTTGTTCTCTTTCGTCATGTCCACCGCCAAGTCCAGAGCCACGCCTTCTTCCGACAGCGTCTATTTCATCTATAAAGATTAATGCCGGCTTATTTTTTTTGGCCTCTTCAAATAAATCACGCACTCTAGAGGCACCAACCCCAACAAACATTTCAACAAAATCAGAACCAGAAATGCTAAAAAATTTAACATCGGCCTCTCCAGCTATAGCACGTGCAAGAAGCGTTTTACCGGTACCAGGAGGGCCAACTAATAAAACACCTTTTGGTATCCTTGCTCCTATTTCTTCAAAACGCTTAGGGTATTTTAAAAATTCTACAATTTCTTCTAAATCGGACTTTTCTTCTGCAAGCCCGGCAACATCTTTAAATGTGACTTTATCTAAAGCTGGATTAATTAATTTAGCACGATTTCTTGCGAAATTAGAAGTACGAGAAATGCCCCCTTTGTCTTGCCCTACAAAAATAGCAATTATTGTAATAACAACTATAATAACAAGTATTGTAGGTATTATATAATTAGAAATGGAGCTTTGTTTATCTGCTTTCTGGGTTATTATAATATCTGTATCTTGTAGATTAGCATGCAAAAATTCCATAAAGCTTGACATACTAGGTATTTCTATAGTAACATTTTTTTTAGATGAATCTTTAAATATTACTGTTGCATAACCAGTATTATTTTCTTCTGGTTTTATTGTTATGCGGCTTATATCTTCTGTATTATTATTTTCTAAATCATTTATAAGCGAATTATAGCTATAAAGCTGAGAAAGGGGCTGCTTAAGTAAGCTATAATTTTTAAATAAAGTTAGCCCTACAAGTATAATACAAGCTATTAAAAAATATAAAAAAATAGTATTTAACAAGCTGTTTTTTTTCAAGATTTGCTCCTCCTTAAATTAGTCAAATTTTATTACCCCTATATATGGTAAATTTCTGTATTTTTGTGCGTAATCTAGGCCATATCCAATAATAAATACATCTGGTATTGTAAAGCCTATGTAATCTAATTTTATATCTTCTGTTCTTCTGCTTGGTTTGTCAAGGAGTGTACATATTTTTAATGTTAAAGGATTTTTTTGGTTTAAATATTCTATAAGGTATTTTAATGTTTTGCCTGTATCTACAATATCTTCAAGCAATATAACATTTTTGCCTGCTATAGAGCTTTCTATATCTTTATTTAATGTTATTTTGCCACTAGAATATGTGCTGTTACCGTAGCTTGAAACATCGATAAATTCAAGCTCGACTTTTTGCTTTAGCTTTTTTGCTATATCAGTCATAAACATAACTCCGCCCTTTAAAACACAAATAAGGGTTAAATCTTGATTTTCAAAATCTTTTGAAATAGCGGCGGCAATTTCTTCTATACGCTTGTTTAGCTCTTGTTCGGTAATTAAAATATCGATATGTTCACTCATTTAAGCTTCCTCCCAAATATGTAAATAAAGAATGTTTTTTGTATTAGTTGATATTTTATAATTATCAGATACAAAAAAATAAGGTATCAAAACTATATTATTTCCTTCAGCTAAGAGGGGGATATAAGGTCTTTTAAAGGAAGGAATTTTTAAATCGATAAAAAGTTTTTTGATTTTTTTATGTAAACCATTTAATAAAATTATATCACCAGATTTTTTTGTTCTTAAAATAAGTTCGTTATTTATTTTATCATAATTAAAAGAAATAGTATACACTTTTGTTGAAAAAAAACTATAGTCTAAAACTTTTTTTGTAATTAAAAAATATTTGTTTAATTCTTTTATAAAAGTTATATTATCTAGCTTTAGGCTATAGCTAAAAGAAATATCGTTTTTAAAGGTATTATTTTTTAAAAAATATAAATCTTCATTAACCACTTTAGCTATTATATTATAGGGTAAATTAACCATCTTGCCACTTTGCTTTTGGGTTAAATCTAAAAGGCTGTTTATATGGCTAGATGAAATATTATTTAAATTTGTGTTAAAATGAGAAATTAAAAGCCTAAGTACCCTTTTTTTAATAACAATATTATAGCTATTAAACATTTTTATATCTATAGCTAAATATTTTTCTTCTTTTTCTTTTAAGCATTTTTTAAAAAAGTCTTTTGCCATGTCTTCTAAAAATAAATTTTCTTCTGTTATGTTAGATATTGTATTATGAATAGTTTGTATAAAATTTTTATTAAAATTTTGCTCTATATGTGGTATAGTATTAAGCCTTATTTTGTTTCTTGTAAAAATATCTTCAAAATTGGTTGCATCTGTTTGATATTTTAGATTATTTTGTATACAATAATCTTCTATTAAAAGGCGTTCGCAATTTAAAAAGGGGCGAATAATACTATCTCTTTTAATAGGGATGGAAGAAAGCCCTTTAAGCCCTGCCCCTCTAAAAAGACGCATTAAAAATGTTTCTATATTGTCGTTTTTATTATGAGCTAGGGCTATTTTGTTTGCGTTATTTTTTATTAAAATATCGTTAAAAGCTTTGTATCTAAAGTGCCTACCAGCCTCTTCTAAAGTAAGGCTTAAAGCTTTTGCTTGGTTTTTAACATCGTATTTAACTATTTCAAGCGGAATATTTAAAAAATGGCAAAAGTCTTTAACAAAATTTTCATCTTTTATAGCGTCAGCTCTTATACCATGATTTACGTGTACAGCAAAAATTTTTATATTAAAAAGATCTTTTATAGAATAAAGAAAGTGGACTAAAGATACAGAATCGGCTCCACCAGAAAGTCCGGCTATTATTTTATCGTTTTTATCTATCAAATTATATTTATAAATATCGTTTAAAGCAATTTTTTTTAGCAAAGTATCACCTCAAGCTAAATTATAATATATTTTTAAGCTAAAAGCAATTTATATTATGAAGCAAAAATAATAATAAAGAAAAAATTATGCATATACCTAAAGCTTTAAACAAATTTTTATTATATTTAATTTTTTGTTTTTTATCTTTTTTTAAATATTTTTCATTTATATGTTTAGCTATAATTTTTTCTGCCTCTAGGACAATATTTTTTGGTATATTTTTTTCATTTTCATTTATTATAAAGATAGCATGCTCATACCATTTAGAATTTTTGCCATCTATTAATATTATATTTTTATTATCCATACAATCACCTTATATATATATTTAATATAAATTATTAGCATAAAAAGAAAAAATATACAAATAATTTTTAATTAATAGGAAGTCCATATTTTGGCAACTAATATGGTGATATCGTCTTTTAGCCCATCTAGATAATTATTTTTTGTTTCTTTAAATAAAATATTTGCTATGTCTTTTATACTTTTTGTTTTAAGGTTAGAAAGGAGATTTTTTAGCCATTTTTCTTTATCCCAAACATTGTTGTTAGAATCTAAAACGCCGTCTGATATCATAATTAATATATCGTCATTTTGCAATTTTTTAAGCTTAATATCAGGCTCTAAATTATTAAGTACCCCAATAGGTAAAGAAGTTGATTTTAGCAAAATAACTTCACCGTTTCTTATTAAAAAGCTAGATGCTGCTCCAATTTTAATAAATTCTGCTATACCAGTATATAAATTTATTATGCACATATCAAGAGTTGCAAAGGTATCTTTTGTTGATTTTAAAAATAAAGCTGAATTTATCATATTAATAGCAAGCTCATTTGAAAAGCCAGAAGATAAAAAATCTTCTAAAAGCTCTATTGTTGCAACGCTATCTTTTTTTGCGCTTTTGCCAGAGCCCATACCGTCAGAAATAGCTAAAAGAAATTTTCCACTAGGGAGGCTTATAGCAGAGTGGGTATCGCCAGAAACATTTGTCTTATTTTTGGGGCTAACTATTGTTTCTGTTTTTATCCTATATTTTTGTTCTTCTATAAGCTTTATATAGCATACGCTTTCATTATTTTCTTTTTTTATAATACAATTGTAACATTCTTTATAAAACTTTTTGCCCAAAATTTCATTTACGATAGGGAGTATTGTTTTTGTACACTTGTTAGGAACATAGCAAGGATGCGCTTTTATTAATACTTCTATTTTATCTTTATTTTCTGTTATTATAACATCTTTTGTTTTAATTTTATTTTTATTTAAAGCTTTTTTTATTTTTAGAGAGGTATCTTCTAAAAAGTTTATTTCTTCATTTATATTTTTTGAAAGTTCGCTTATAATTAAAGAAACGCCGTTTAGTTGTTTGCATATAATTTCACGGCTTTCTATAAGCTTATTTTGCCACATTAGGTTAAGCTTATATATTTCTACCGTTTTGTTTAAAACATCTATAAACTGGGTAATATTTATACAATTTCTTAAAAAATAATTAGAAAAATCGTTTTTATTAAAGCTATTAGCATCAATATTTGTATTTAAAAGAGAAAATATATTTTGATAAGAGGTATAAAAATTTTTGCCCCAACATACATTTTTTAAAGAGCATTTTATACAAACTTTAGATACAACATCATCTATAAGCCTTGATATATCTTGCTTTTCAAGGGTTGTCTTTTTTTCTGAAAGGGATAAAAATGTCTTAGAAAGTTTTTCAAAAGAATTAGCAAAGCTTGTTAATTTTAAGGTTGTTATAGATTTTAATTTTTCTGTATATGTAGTTGCTTCTTCTGCTTTTAGGCTGAATTTTAATTCTTTCATTTTTGGGCAAGGTATTATTAAAAAGCATACTGCAGAAATAATTATAGAATATGTAAAGCTTGTATTTTTTAGCAAAGCAGTATCTATCAAAAAAGATAATAAAAATAAGCTAAGTACAAAATTAAAGCAAAAAATAAGTTTATTTTTATTTGCAAAAAAACTACATATTATGGAAGAAATTGTAAAAATAATCAAAACATTTTCTTTAAAAACATCGTTAAATACTAATAAAACACAAGATAAAAAAGCTGTAATACCAGCTATTAAGCTACCGTATATGTAAGATATAAAAATTAATAAAAGGGCTATTAATATATAAGGCACATGTATATTAAATAAATAAAAATTAATAGAACCACATATAACAAAGGCCATTAAAGCTATAATACTTATAAGCTCTTTAGAAAGAAGGGCTTTTTTATTTTGATGTAAAAAAATTACCCCTTCATTTAAAATAATTGTTATAAAAAAAGCTAAAAGGCTTTCTATTAGCGTAACTATAAAAAGATAAAAAGAAAAATTATTTAAAAAGGCTATAATAGCTCCGGCAAAAAAAATACTAAAGCTTGCATATAGCGCTTTATGAAAAGTTAAATATTTTTTATTTGCTAATATTAAATTTATAATAAATAAAATACAAATAGCAAAAATATATTTAGGAAAAGGCAAAATATGACTACTTAAAATACCTAATATGCTAAATATAAAGGCAATATTAAAGAGCTTTTTATAAAATAATAGGGTGCTCAAAAAGGCAATAATAACAGGATTAAATAAGTTAAAAATAGTTATTCTACCTATAAAAAAGCTGATGAAGGCTAATAATATTAAAAATAATCTTTTTTTGTGCAAATTATATTCAAAACTTATCATATTAACCACTCCTTTTTTATATTATAAGATAATGGTAATATAAACATTGTCAATTATTAGTAAAAAATATAAAAAAAAATCTTTTTATTTTGACAAAATTTTGTTAAAATAAATTACTTTACAAAGATTTTTATATAACGTATTATATATATATAATATTTTAGGGGGAGTTTTTTTGAAACATATAATTTTAACTGGAGGGGGTAGCGCTGGGCATGTTAGCCCTAATATCATGCTTTATCCTTATTTAAAAGAAGAAGGCTACAAAGTAAGCTATATGGGCGGTAAAAAGGGTATAGAAAAGGAGCTAATACCAAAGCTTAATATAGATTATTATGAAATATCAAACGGCAAGATAAGGCGTTATTTTGATTTTGAAAATTTTATAGATTTTTTAAAAGTATTAAAAGGTATATTAGAGGCTTATAGAATTATTAAAAAATTAAAACCTAATTTAGTTTTTTCTAAAGGAGGGTATGTTAGTGTACCTGTTGTTTTGGCAGCTTTTTTAAATAAAGTGCCTATTTTAGTACATGAATCTGATATTACATCTGGGCTCGCCAACAGATTAGGGACCATATTTGCTAAAAAAGTTTTTGTTACCTTTCCTGAAACATTAAACAATATTAAAAAATCAAAAGGCGCCTTAGCTGGGCCTCCTATTAGAGAAGATATTTTTAAAGGTGATAAACAAGAAGCAATAAAAATAACCAATTTTAAAGATGAAAAGCCTGTTATTTTGGTTATAGGGGGGTCTTTAGGCTCTGTTAAAATAAATGAAGTTTTAAGAAAGTCTTTAAGTACTCTTTTAAAACAATATAATATTATCCATATTTGTGGTAAAAATAATATCGATTATAATTTTAAAAAACAAGGCTATTTTCAAGTAGCTTACGCTAATGAAGAATTAAAGCACTTTTTTGCATATGCCGACATAATCATTTCTAGAGCTGGCTCTAACACAATTTTTGAAATAGCAGCTTTAAAAAAGCCAAATATATTAATACCTCTTTCTAAAAATGCTAGCAGAGGTGATCAAATATTAAACGCTAAGTCTTTTGAAAATAAGGGGCTAAGCTATGTTTTACAAGAAGAAGATTTAACTACCTCATCTCTTACAGAAGGAATAAAAAATGTACTTTCTAAAAAATATGAATATATAAAAAATATGCAAAATCTAAATCTTGATAATACCTATGTAAAAGTAGTATTAAACGGAATAAAAGATTTTATAAAATAATTTATTATATACAAATGCTAATTCCTTTATTAGCATATTTTTACAAAATTAAACATTAAATATTGCTTAAATATATATTTTGTGATATAATATATAGAATATATATAATTTAACATATAATACTGTTCAATCTATTTATTAAAAATAGATAGAAAATGAGGAATATTTATGAATAAAGAAAATAAAAAAGAAGATGTCTATTTTAAAAAAGATTGCTTTAACGAAATAAGCTTTTTTGAAATACAAATAAATGCTGAAACACGAAATTATAAAATGTACGCTGATGAGATTATGCAAAATATGCTAGATATAAAAAATAGCGAAGTTTTGCCGGAAATAGTCTTTAAGATATGGTACGACAAAATACAAGAAAGCTACAAAACATATATCCAAAAAGCGATAAAAAAGCTATCAAGCAAGGCAGATAAATCTATCGAGCTTAATTATATATTTAACCATAGCCTAAAAGGCGACATTATTGCGAGAGCTTGCCTTACCCTTGATTATATAAAAGACAGCACAATATTTATAAAAGGCTACCAAGAAAATATTACTGATGTATTAAAAATGAATACAGTTGGCTTTAAATACAACCGTGAAGTTTTAAAATATAATTATATATCTAAAAATGCTTATCTATTAACAGAAGGGCAATTTTTGGATATAAATCATGTAAATATTAATAATTTGCCCCATTTATTTATATCAAATGAGATTGTGCATAAATCTTTTAAAGACGCATTTTTAAAAATATTTGAAGAAGATTTATTAAAAAGTGATTATATAGAGGTAGATATAAAGCTTAAAAATAAAGAAGAAAATTATATATGGTGCAGCTTAAAAATAACAAAAGATAATTACAAAAATTCCAAGCTATTTACAATACTTATAGAAAATATAAACGATATTAAAGAGCTAGAAATAGCCTATTTAAAAGAGACTAAATTTTATAAAGCTATGCTACAAGACACTATTGCATACTCTGAAATAAACTTAACAAAAGACATATTTTTAAAAGGAGGGGGCATTTTTTCAGAATATAATAAATATGCATCTAAATACCATTATTCCGAAATTTTCACAAAGTTTCCTTTAATTGATATATTTATCGAAGATGGAAAAATATATAACGAAAGCTTGAATATAAACAATTTGATAGAAAATTACAACAAAGGGCTTGTCATAACAAAATTTGAATTTAGAAAAAATGCTCCTAATGAAGATTTTATATGGCTAGAATTTACGATAAACACATTTAAAGAAATGTATTCTGAAAATATTTTGGCTTTATTTTACATAAAAAACATAGATAGTAGAAAAAAGCAAGAGCTAATTTTAGAACAAGAAACAAAAATGGAACCTCTAACAGGCTTATATAACAAAAAATATTTTAAAATAGAAATAGAAAATATGCTAAAAGACTGTTTAGAAAGCGACTTATTTACATTTATAATATTTGATATAGACAATTTTAAAGATATAAATGACACTTTTGGGCATTCTTTTGGCGATGAAGTTTTAATATTTTGTAGCGAGCTTTTAAAAAATGTTTTTGTTAAAAATGCTTTAATATCGAGATTTGGTGGAGATGAATTTGTCGTATTTTTGAAAAACTTTTCCAAAAAAGAAGTCGAAGATTGCATACAGAAGTTTTTTACAGGACTTAAAAATTTCGAAAAGACAGAGCTATCTTTTAGTATAGGAGCTATATTGTACAGCAAGCTTTCTTATATAGAATATTTAACCCTTGCAGACAAAGCGCTATACAAAGCCAAAAACGACGGCAAAAACCGTTTTGTATGGATTAGCGATAGAGCATTAAAAGAAGCTCTTGATACCAACTTTTACACAACAATTAGGATAAAACCTAAAAAGCTTAAAGAATCAGATAAAAAAATATCTTATAACAAAGACTTATTTTTAGAAGAAGGAGAAATAGCATATTTAGCCGATTTAGATACATATGAGCTTTTAGATGTAAATAAAGCATTTTGTAAAGCTTTAAACAAAACAAAAAAAGAGTGCATTGGCAAAAAATGTTATGAAATTTTATACGATAGAAAAACTCCTTGCAGTTTATGCAAAAAAGTATTTTTTAATTATGAAGAATTTTTTGCATGGACAAATTTTAATAAAAAATTAAATAATGAATATTTAGTTAAAAATAAGCTTATCGAATATAAAAACAAGCCAGCTATCATAAGCTTTTCTAGCTTACTACCAAAAACATATAATTTTAACAAACAAGATGATAAAAAAAGCCTATTTTTAGAATTTATAGACGAGCTTAATTCTAACCCCAAAAATAACATATTTGAACATCTTTTTGAAAGTTTACTATTTTTTTATGAATCAGAATTTTGCCTACTTATAGAAGAAAATAAAAAAATAGATGAAGAATGGAAACAAATATATTGTTTAAGCAAAAATACAAAAAAAATAGATATAAATACATATAAAATTTCTACATTTAATAAAAAAATAACAATGCCTTTATTTTTAAGTACAACAGAAGAAATATTAATCTATTCTTATGAATTATTTAAATTTACATTTGAAAATAATATTTTTAATTTGCTAATAATACCTATTTATTTTAAAGATAAATTTAACGGCTATATAATTAGCGTAAATTTATCAAAAAATATTACAGATTTAGATTATTCAAAAATTATAAGCAATTTTATTTTGCAAGAAATTATTAAAATAAAATTGCAATCAGAAGTTAGCTACTATATGATTTATGACAAATTAACCGGTATAAGAAATAGAGAAGGCTTTAGAAAATATGAGCTAAGCTATGATAAAGATGAGATAGACAGCGTTGGGGTATTTTGCTTTCAAATAAATGAGCTAGATAACATAAACCATAATTTTAATATAGAAACAGGCGATAAAGCTTTAAGGCAAGTTGCTAACATTTTAAAAAATGTATTTAAAAAGAAAAATTGTTTCAGAATATCTGGCAATGAATTTTTAGTATTGCTTCAAAATATACCTTATAACGTATTTTTGGATAAAGTTGCTTTATTTAAAGATAAAATAGAAAAATTAAACTTATCTATAACAAAAGGCGAATTTTGGAGCGATACCGAAAAAGAATTAACAACTGTTGTTAACAACGCTATAATTATAAGAAAAAATAAAAATTTAAGACCAAATGATAGAGATATAGATATAGCAAATAAAAGAAACATGATTTTAACAGAGCTTATGGCCTCTATAAAAAATGGTGAATTTGAAGTATTTTTACAGCCAAAATTTTATATAAAAGACAACAGCTTTTTTGGAGCAGAGGCTTTAATAAGGCGGAAAAATAAAGTGAATGATGGTTATATAGCACCAGACAAATTTATACCACTTTTTGAAAACAATTATTTAATACAATATATAGATTTATTTGTATTTGAACAAGCTTATATTATATTACAAAATTTACAAGAAGATAATGTAGAAATCTTTCCTATTTCTATAAACTTTTCTAAAAGGACTATAATGCAATCTAATATTATAGAAATGGTTAAAAAAATTAAGCAGAAATATGCAATAAAAGAAAAATATATAGAAATAGAAGTTACAGAAAGTATAGAAGAAATAGAAAAACAAAAAATAATAGAAGTAATCAAAACATTAAAAAAATTAGGCTATAAAATATTTTTAGACGATTTTGGCATAAAATACAGCAATTTAAGCATTTTATCCGAGGCAAGCTTTAGCGGGCTTAAACTAGATAAAAGCATGATTAAAAACATAGGCTTTAAAAATACAAATGAAATAATAATTAAAAATATTATAGCTATGTGTAATGAAATGGGGCTTGTAACCGTTGCTGAAGGTATAGAAACCGAGGAACAAAAGGCTACATTAAAAGAAATGCAGTGCGAGGTTGGGCAAGGATACCTTTATTCTAAGCCTTTACCAGTAAGCGAATTTATAAAAAAATATTTATATTAAAAACTGCTTAATTGCTTTATAATTAAGCAGTTTTTTAGTTTTTTTTAAAATGGAAAAGGTATATTGATTTAGATTTTAAAAAGCGTAACACATCATTAATAAATGCGCTATTAGCTTTATTACTATATAAAATGTATAAAGCTTTATTTTGCTAGCATTGCCTTAAATTATATATTTGTAACAACTATAAGCTTTTTTGAATATTGATTATATATTTATTATATGCTATAATAAAAAATAAACTTTAATAATTAAATATAGCAAGCTGGCTTTACCTAATTTATTAATAATTTAGGAGGAAAAAATGGACAATCTTTCAGAAGAACAAATTTTAATACAACAAAATTTTATCCAAAAAATAAAAAATATAAATGAAAATTTTGAAAACAATTATAATAGAAAAAAGAAAATGTTTATTTCTACATACGGCTGTCAGATGAACGCTAGAGATTCTGAAAAGATAGAAGGCATGCTTAAAGAAATGGGCTATATAAACGCTACTAAAGAAGAAGATGCAGATTTTATTATTTATAACACTTGTTGTGTTAGAGAAAATGCTGAAAATAAAGTTTATGGTAATTTAGGCTATTTAAAAAATATAAAAGCAAATAACAAACATTTAAAAATTGCGCTATGTGGTTGTATGATGCAACAAGATATTGTTATAGAAACTATTAAAAATAAATATAAACATGTTGATATTATTTTTGGAACATTTAACCTATACAAATTGCCAGAGCTTATATATACAAATATAGAAACAGACTCCCCTATTTTTGACATATGGCAAGCACCTAAAGAAATTGTTGAAGATTTGCCTGCGGTAAGAAAGCATAGATTTAAAGCTAGCGTTAATATTATGTATGGCTGCGATAACTTTTGCTCTTATTGTATTGTTCCTTATGTTAGAGGGCGAGAAAGGAGCAGAAAAAGCGACGATATTATAAAAGAAATAAAAGAACTTGTTAAAGACGGAGTTAAAGAAATAATGCTGCTTGGGCAAAACGTTAATTCTTATGGTAAAGGTCTTATGGAAGATATCGACTTTTCTAAGCTTTTAAGAAAAGTTAATGAAATAGAAGGGCTTAAAAGAATAAGATTTATGACAAGTCACCCTAAAGATTTGTCCGATGATTTAATATACGCTATGCGTGATTGTGAAAAAGTATGCAACCATTTGCATTTGCCTTTTCAGGCCGGCAACAACAGCGTGTTAAAAGACATGAGAAGAAATTATACAAAAGAGCATTATCTTTCTTTAACAGAAAAGATAAAAAAAGAAATACCAAACATAGCTTTAACAACAGATATAATAGTTGGCTTTCCTACAGAAACAAAAGAAGATGTTAAAGATACTATAGATGTTATTAAAAAAGTACAATTTAGCGGGGCTTTTACATTTATCTATTCTAAAAGGACAGGTACAAAAGCTGCTATATTAGAGCCTATGCAAACAGAAGAAGAGGTAAAAGAATCTTTTAACAAAGTGCTAGATGTTTTAAATCCGATTATTTTAGAAAAAAATATGCAAAAAATAGATAAAACTTTTGAAGTTTTGGTTGAAGAATATGATGAAAATACAAAAACTTTTGCCGGACGCCTTACAGATAATTCTTTAGTACGCTTTAAAGCTGGTAAAAGAAATTTGATAGGAGAAATTGTTAATATTAAAATAATAGATAGCAAAACATTTTATCTTATAGGAGAACTTTTGTAAAATAATATAAAATGAAAGGATAGCCAAATTTATATTTTGGCAAAGGGTTAAAATTTTGGAACAAAATGCAAAAAAAAGCATAATGGCTAAAGATACTTTAATATACTTAATAGCAAAAACTATAGAAGGGCTTGTTGGGGTATTAACAATTTCTGCAATGTCTTATATATATGAGCCAGAAGATGTCGGTAAATATTCTACAATAAATATAGCTGTAACAACTATAGCTCTTGTTTTTATACAATGGCTTGTGCAAGCGGTATTGCGCTATATAAATAAATACGATTTAGAAAATTTGCAAGCAAAATTTTATACTACAGTCTTTTTTTCTTGGCTTAAAGTTAATGTTATATTTTTTTTAATAAGCAGTGTTTTTATTTTAATATTAGTTATTTTTAAAGATTTATTTTTTTATGATTTTTTGCAAAGCTACCCTTTAAGCTTGATATTTACGGCTATATTAATGTTTTTTACATATAACACAGCACAGCTTATTGTTTCTATGCTTGCTGGAGCAAGAAAGACAAAAACAAATCTTGCCTTATCTGTAACAAACGTTTTGGGTAAGCTTTTGGCTATAATATTATTTAACAATTTTTTTGGGGTTAAAATAGAGTGGTTATTTTTAAGCTATGCAATATTTGATTTTATAACAGCCTTTTTTGGAACAATTAGCTTAAAGATTTTTAAATATATAGATTTTAAAGAAAATTCAGATGAAATTTTTAAAATATTAAAAGCTTACGGTATACCTTTAATGGGTAATATGATAGCAACATCTGTTTTAAACAAATCAGATATATATATAATAACAGCCTTTTTTGGTAAAGATAAAGCAGGCATTTATCAAACAAATTATTCTATAATATCTTCTGCTTTTACCTTATTTTCTGCTGGGGTTATGCGAGGGAGCTATCCTACCATATTAAGAACATATAGCGAAGGGCATATAGAAACAGCAAAAACACTTATAGCAGAGGCGTCTAGGTTATTTTTGCTATTAGCTATACCAGTGGTTTTTGGTATATTTTGCTTATCAGATATGATAGCGACATCGCTTTTTGATACGCAATATTTTACGGGGCATAGCGTTATGGGCTTTGTTGCCCTTGGTATGCTATTTTTAGGGCTTACAGAATATGCTATAAAGCCTTGGGAGCTTAATTTTAAAACAAAAGAAATATTTAAAAGAAGCATTATAAGCGGTATTTTAAATATAATATTAAATCTTTTGTTTATTAAAGCTTTTGGTTATAGATTTGCTGGATTTTCTACATTTTTGGCATTTTTTATATATTTTTTATTAGCAGTTAAAGGCACTAAACAATATATAAAATTTAAAATAAATAAAAAAAGTTTAGCAAATATAATGTTAGCCAGCATAGGTATGAGTATTTTTGTGCTTTTGCTAAAAGTTTTTTTTGCGTATAATATTTTAAGCTTGTTTTTTTTAGTTTTAGCTGGATTTATTTTATATATTTTGATTTTATTTTTTACAGGAGAAATAAAAAATGAAATAAAGCTAATTATGCAAAAAATTTTAAATAATAAAAAATAAAAGTATAATGTCTAAATGGGCGGATAAAGCCTTGATATCAAGAGATTAATTTTAATACCTAGAAGGAGAGTTATTAATGGATAAAATTTGTATGATAGGGCTTGGCTATGTTGGCTTGCCGGCAGCGACTATGTTTGCGACAAAGGGCTATGATGTTATAGGCTATGATATAAATAAAGATGTTATAGATGCACTAAATGCCGGTAATATTATAATAGAAGAAGAGGGGCTTTCGGAGCTCGTAAAAGATGCTGTTTTAAAAGGCAAGCTTAAAGGCGCTACATCTTGCCCTAAAGATTGCAACATATATATAATAGCTGTACCTACCCCTATTAATGAAGATAAAACGGCAAATATGACTTATGTAGAAGAGGCAACAAAAGCTATTGTACCTTGCCTTAAAAAGGACGATTTAGTCATTTTAGAATCGACATCACCACCCAAAACTACTACAGACTTAATAGTACCTCTTTTAAAGCAAACAGGGCTTAAGGTAGGTGAAGAAGTTTTTGTTGCACATTCTCCAGAAAGGATACTACCAGGGCAAATTATAAAAGAGCTTAAAACAAATAGCCGTATTGTTGGTGGTATTAATGAAAAATCAAGCATTAAAGCAAAAAAGCTTTATGAAAGTATTGTAGAAGCAGAAATATTTATAACAGATGCGACAACAGCAGAGCTATGCAAAGTTATGGAAAATACATTTAGAGATGTAAATATTGCACTTGCTAATGAGCTTGCTAAAATTAGCGAACAGCTAGGGGTAAACGCATTTGAGGTTATAAAGCTTGCAAATATGCACCCTCGTGTTAATCTATTAAGCCCAGGGCCGGGGGTTGGAGGACATTGCATAGCTTTAGATCCGTGGTTTTTGGTTGAAAAATCAAGCGATGCTAAGCTTATAAAAAAGGCAAGGCTTATAAACGATAGTATGCCTGAATTTGTTTTTCAAAAAATTAAAAAAATATTAGGTACATTTAAAGGGCAAACTATATCCATATATGGGCTTACATATAAAGCAAATGTGGATGATATAAGAGAAAGCCCTATTATAACCCTTTTAAACATGCTTTCAAAAGAAGATTTGAACATAAAAATTTGTGAACCACATGTGAAAAAAATTGAAAATAATTTTGATATTTATGATGCTGTAAAAGATTCTTCATTATTTATTTTAGCAGTTAATCATAAAGAATTTTTAGATTTAGATTTTGCTAAAATATCAAGCCTTATGAAAGAAAAAAATGTCCTTGATACAAGAAATTTTTTGGACAAAAATAAAATAAAAGCAAATGGCATTAATTATTATTTATTAGGTGATTGTAGTGAGAAAAGTGTTGATTATAGCTAATCAATTTCCACCCCTTGGGGGCTCTGGGGTGCAAAGGAGCGTAAAGTTTGTAAAGCATTTGCCAAAATACGGATACAAAAGCGTTGTGTTTACAAGAAAAGTAGGCAAAAATAGCCTTATAGATAACACTCTTTTAAAAGATATACCGAAAGGTACAAAAATAATAAGAACAAAAGCTTTTGAATCTTTTGAGGCAAAAGGTATATTAAAAATACCACTTAAAATTTTTAGCAAAATTATTATACCGGATAGTGCAAGGCTTTGGGCTGAAACTAGTAAAAAAAAGATAATAAAAATATTAAAACAAGAAGATATAAAGCTTGTATACACAACAAGCGCCCCATATAGCGCTCATCTTTTGGGGCTTTATATAAAAAAGAAGTTGCCTTATATAAAGTGGGTTGCTGACTTTAGAGATGAATGGACAAACAACCCTTATACACTGGATAACCCATATAACAAAATAAGAACAAATGTAGAAAAAAAGATGGAAAAAAAGGTGCTAGAAACAGCTGACTTTCTTATAACAAATACAAGAGTGATGAAAGAAAATTTTTTAAAAATATCAAGCAAAAATAAGGATAACTTTTTTGTTATACCTAATGGCTATGATGAAGAGGACTTTTTAGGGCTTGATTTTAAAAAGGTTAAAAGCCAAAAGTTTACTATAGTTTATACAGGGGCTTTGTACGGCAGAAGAAAAATAGACAACTTTTTGAATGCACTTAAAAATCTTAAACAAAAAAAGCTTATAGATGAAGATAAAATAGAAGTGAAATTAATAGGCAATTATAATAAAAACAAATTGCAACAAAAGATAGATAATGAAAGCTTAACAAAACAAGTTTTTATAAAAGGCTATTTGGAACATGACAAATGTGTACAGGAGCAGCTTTTAGCAGATGCCCTTCTTTTAATAGAGGGGGGAGGAGCTGGGGCTAACGCCTTTTATACAGGCAAAATTTTTGAATATATGAACACAAATACCCCGGTTATTGCTATTTTGCCAGAGGGGGTAGCAAAGGAGCTTGTTATAGAAACAGGGATAGGGCTTGTTGCAGATACAGATAATGTAGCAGAAATAGAAAATGTTATTTTAAACTATTACAACGCATGGAAGGATAATAAGCTTTTCTTTAACCCTAATTATAATATTATAAGAAATTATGAAAGAAAAGTTTTAACTGGGGAATTAGCACAGATTTTTGATAAATCGTTTTTATAAAAATTTTAAAATTTTAATTGAAATAAAAATTTAATTTGTATAAATCAAATAAATATTATATAATCTAATTATACAGTAAATTTTATAATAAAACAAAATCTAACATTTAATACAATTTATAATACTAAACGCATTATCTATAAGCCCTATATAAAGCTTTTATTAATAAAATTACTTTTTATATGCAAGCTAGCTTATTAAAAAATATTTAGGAAGTGATATAAATGAAAATTCTTCATTTAATAAGCGGAGGAGATGAAGGGGGTGCCAAAACGCATGTTTTAACACTTCTTAACAGGCTTATAAAAGAAGGAATTGATATAGAGCTTTTATGTATTATGGAAAGCATTTTTACAGAAACAGCAAAACAATATAAAATACCCCTTACCATAATAAAACAAGCAAAACGCTATGATTTTAAAGCTATATTAAAGATAAAAGATTTTATAAAAAAAGGTGGATATGATATAGTCCATTGCCATGGAGCAAGAGCAAACTATATAGCCTTTTTTATACAAAATAGTTTAAAAGCAAAATTTGTAACAACAATACACAGCGACTACAAGCTAGATTTTAAAGACAGCTTTCATAAGCAAGCTATATTTATGCCGATAAATGCTATTTGCCTTAAAAGCTTTAAATATATATTGCCCGTTACAAATTCTTTTAAAAAAATGCTTATAGAAAGAGGCTTTAAAAAGCAGAAGCTATTTGTTGTTTATAATGGTATTGACTTTTCTATAAACAAAAACATATTACCAAAACAGCAATTTTTAAACAAATATAAAATACCATCAAAAGAAGAATATATATATGTTGGACTTGTTGCAAGGTTACAAAAAGTAAAAGGGTTAAACTATTTTTTAGATGCTTGTAACATTATTTTAAAAAAGCATAAAAACATTATATTTTTAATAGCTGGTACAGGGAGCCTTGAAAAGCAGATAAAAAGCTTTTTAAAGCAAAACAATTTAGAACAAAATGTCAAAATGTTAGGCTTTATTAAAGATACAGATAGCTTTTTTAATGCTATAGATATAAATGTTTTAACAAGCTATTCTGAAAGCTTTCCTTATTCTTTATTAGAAGGGGCAAAATTTAAAAAGCCAACTATAGCGACAAATGTCGGTGGTATACCAGAAATGATACAAAATCATAAAACAGGGCTTTTAATACCCCCTTATAGCAGCACGGAAATCGCAGATAAAATTTGCCATTTTATAAACAATAAAGATATTAGGCTAAAGCTTGGAGAAAACTTTTACAATTATGTTTATGAAAATTTTTCTGACATTAAAATGGCAAAACAACATATAAAAATATACAAAACAATTTTAAAGGAGAATTAATCGTGAAAAAATTATTAGATGAAAAAGGCAAGATTTTTGGGTTTATAAATATCGTAGATTTAATTGTTTTACTTATTATAATTTCCATCATAGGGGTTATCGCAGTGCGTATTGTTAGCCCAAAAAGAAATGCAGAAGGTACAAGCATATTAAACGGCAAAAGAGAAGTCTATGCTACATTATATGTACAAAACGCTGTACCAGAGGCTTTAGAATGTTTAAATGTAGGGGATAAGATGGTTGCTAATAGCGCTTTTACAACAGCTGAGATTGTTTCTATAGAATCAAGGCCAGCAGCTTATGTTACGACAGATTCAGACGGTAAGCCACATCTAGAAGAGCACCCACAGTGGGTAGATTTGATAGTTGTTGTTAAAGATACTGTAGATATAAGTAGTCCTATTTTAAAAATAGGTGAGCAAGAGGCAAGAACCAATTATCCTATTATTTTAAAAACACAGCAGTTTGAGGCGAGCGCTAAGATACTAACTCTTGAGTTTAAAGAAATAGGAGAAGATATAGAGTATACATTAGATACAGAAGATGTATCAGATACAGAAGATATATCAGAAGTAGATTTGCAAACAGAGCAAACAAGCCTTGAATAGGAGTTTTTTATGAATTTTATAAAACAGATTATTTTAAACAGCATTTTTTGCAAATTTTTAAACAATGTGTTTATAACCCCTTATAGTAGCAGCCTATTAAAGCAAAGTTTATCTAAATTCAAAATATATTTTACAAAAAGTTTTTGCTATAAAGTTTTTATAAAATATATAGACAAAAATCCATATTTTGTAAATGCTTTTTGTTACAAAATTTTATTAACAATAGCTTCATTTTTTAAAAAAATAGTAGATTTATTTTGCAAAGCTTTTGCAAATATATTTAAAACAAGCAGTATATATACAGATGCTTTAAATTTTAAACATACTAATATTTTACAAAAGCTTAAAACTTTTTCTTTATTAATTTTTGCTTTAGCTTTAGGGAGCCTTGTAGGGAGCATAATATTTGGGGGCAATTTTTTATTTTCTATCATATTATTATTAATTAGCTTTATTTTATATATATTTAACAAAAACATAAATTGTTTAAAAGAAAGCATTGTTTATAAGATTGTCAAATATTTATTTTAAGTTGGTGAAAGTGTGAAAAAGGTATATTTAAACGCATTACTTTTATTATTATTTTTAGCTGGTATTTTATTTTCTATGTTAAGCTTTAAGACAGTTGTTGTAATATGTTTTGCTATTTTGTTTGCCGGGATTATTTTGCTAAAATATGAAACAATAACTTATATTTTGGCTTTTTATCCTTTTGTTGATTATATATTTAGAAATTATGTAACAGCGCTAGCTAGCATATGGGACGAGCTATTACTTTTGGGAATGGGCTTTATATGGCTTTATAAATATTTTTTATATAAAAGAGAAGAAGGAGCAAAAATATCTCCTATAGATTTGCCAATAATTATATTTATATCTACAATGGTATTTGTTTTTATATTAAATTCGCCTGATTATAAAATATCTTTAGAAGGCTTTAGAGCAGTTGTACAATATATTTTATGGTATTTTGTTGTAATAAGGCTTTTAAAAAATGAAAGAAGCGCTAAATTAGTATGTTTAGTATTTGTACTCATGGTATCTTTGCTGGCGTTGCACGGTATTTATCAATATATAATAGGGGTAGAGGTACCTAGCACATGGACAGATATGAACGAAAAAGGGGTTAGGACAAGGGTATTTTCTATATTAACAAGCCCTAATATACTAGGTTCTTTAATGGCTTTAGCCATACCTATTTGTTTATCCTTTATATTTGTATTTAAAAAATATAGACATAAAATAATATTTGCTATTTTGGCTTTATGCATGTGCCTTACACTTCTTTTTACATTTTCCAGAGGAGCATGGATAGCTTTTGCGGCGGCAATATTTATATATATATTTATTAAAGATAAAAGATTTTTTATACCAGTTATTATTTTGGGCATTTTGGTAATGTTTTTTGTTCCTGGGGTTTTTGATAGAATAATATATATGTTAAGCTCAGAATATATAGAAAGTAGCCTTAAAGGCGGACGTCTTGTAAGATGGATAAACGGACTTACTATACTTTCTAGTAGCCCTATATTAGGTGTTGGGTTAGGACATTTTGGAGGGGCAGTTGCTATAAACCATGGCTTATCTTACGACCTTGGGCTTCAGAGCTATACCGCCTATTATATGGACAACTACTACCTTAAAACAGCGGTAGAAACAGGTATAGTCGGCTTTTTGGCTTTTGCTATGCTTATGTATCAAGTCTTTTTAAATGGCTTGAGAACTATAAATATAACAACTAAAAAAGAAATTAAAGAATTAGAAATAGGTATAATTTCTGGCTTATTTGGTATTATGATTCATAATTTTGTTGAAAATGTTTTTGAAGTGCCTATGATGACCTCTTGTTTTTGGCTATTAGTGGCAGTTTTGATGCACTTATGGTATATAAATTATAAAGAACGAACTGCTATATTAACAATATAAATAAACATAAATAAACAATTAGATAAGAAGGGATGTTTAATGATTAATTTATTAATAGCTGGATATCACGGATACGGTAATTGCGGTGATGAAGCAACATTAATGGCTATGACAAATAATATAAAAAAGATGGCTAAAGATGTTAATATAACTGCTATTTCTCATATTCCGGAATTGACAAAAAAACAATATAACATTAATTCTGTGCAACGCTTTAATCCATTTGATGTGATAAAAGCTATTATTAATAGCGACATTATCTTATCTGGTGGAGGGACATTAATACAAAACGGTACTAGCACAAGGTCACTTTTATATTATTTAAGCATAATAAAATTTTCTAAATTATTAAAAAAAAGGGTTATGCTATATTCTAACGGAATAGGGCCGGTTGTTGGCAAATTAAATAGAAAGCTTGTTAAAATGGTTGTTAATAATGTTGATTTAATAACACTAAGAGAAGAATTTTCATCAAATGATTTAAAAGAAATAGGGGTTTTAAAGCCCAAAATATATATAACAGCAGACGCAGCTTTTACCCTTCCATCTGTTTCTGCTACATCTGCTAGAGAAATACTTTTGAAAGAACAAATACCTCTAGAAAAAGAAATTGTCGGTATATCTGTAAGAGAGTGGGCAAAAGCAAAAGATTTTGATAAATATATAAAAGAGCTTGCCAAAACTTGCGATAATATAATAAAAGAAGGCAAAAATATATTATTTATACCGATGGAATTTCCTAAAGATTTTGAAATATCCAAAAAAATTATGAATCAAATGACAAATAAAAGCTTTATTATAAAAAATAATTATAGGCCAGATGAAATATTAGGTATTGTTGGGCAGATGAGCCTAATTGTTGGTATGAGATTGCATATCTTATTATTTTCTGCTATACAAAAAATACCTATGATAGGGCTTGTGTATGATCCAAAAATAGAGTATTATCTAAATGTTTTAAATATGCCAAAAGGCGGCGATATAAGAAACGGAGAAATAGATAGCAAAAGGCTTACAGCGCAGGTGCAAGGTATGTTTTTTAACCTGGAAAGATACAAAGATATTTTGGAAAATAAATTACAATTTTTAATAGAAAAAGCTTATGAAAATGAAAAATTATTAAACGAACAATTTAAACTTATTAGAAAGCAAAAAAAAGGAGATTAATAATTATGAAAAACCATAAACTTATTATTGGGCTTGAAATATTTTTGATAGTGGCGATATTATCTAGCATAATTGTTTTTGCTAGCGAGCCAGGGAGTAGTACAGACCCTATTGTAACAAAAAGCTATGTTGATGACCAAATAAGCAAAGTGCTTGAAAGCATAGAAGGCACAAGCTCAGATAGTACTACAACATCTACAACAACAGATGCTTTAGCCTATACACCAGTATATGTAAGCACGGGGCAAAGCCTTATAGGCAAAGAAGGTACAGAAATAATATTAAGAACAGGTAAAGGCACGGCTATTGTACCTAGCGTAGACGGTATACCAGATATAACATCAGGAACAGATTTAACAAGTGATGAATCTATTACAATTAATCATTTATTAATTATACCACGTGATGACGGAAGAGGGGTTTTGGTTACTGAAAATGCGTGGTTTTTGGTTAAAGGTGACTATGAAATAGAATAATATGGATAAGGAGTTATTTTATGGCTTTTGTTGTTTGTGATATAATAGGGGTTAGGGTAAATAATGTTAATATGAATGAAGCAAAAAGCCTAGCGCTTTTATATATGGAAGAACAAATATATTTAAACAAAGAACCAAAAATTATTTTTACCCCTAATCCAGAATTTATTTTAAAAGCTATTAAAGATAAAGAGTTTTTAAAAATATTAAATGAAAGCGACCTAAATATACCCGATGGTATAGGGGTTGTTATAGCGTCCAAAATTTTGGGCTATCCCTTAAAAGAAAGGGTTGCTGGCTATGATTTAATCCAAAACTTATTTAACACTATGAAGATACAAAAACAGACTGTATACTTTTTAGGTGGGGGCGAAGGGGTTAGTAAACAAGCTAAAGAAAAGATGGAAAAAAAATACAGAGGACTTAAAATAATAGGAACACATAGTGGTTATTTTTCAAAACAAGATGAAGATAAAATAATAGAAGATATTAATAATTTGCGCCCAGATTTGCTCCTTGTTGGGCTTGGTTGCCCAAAACAAGAAAAATGGATATATGAAAATAAAAATAAGCTAGAAACAAAGCTTATAATAGGGGTTGGTGGTAGCTTTGATGTTATGAGCCAAAAGATAAAAAGGGCACCAAATATTTTTATAAAGCTTAATATAGAATGGCTTTATAGGCTTATAACCCAACCTTACAGGATAAAAAGAATAATAAAACTACCTATATTTTTATTTTGTGTTATTAAATATAGAAAAAAGGCTAAAAAAAATATTATGCGCCTAAGAAATACTAGATAAAAAATACCCATCATTTTTATAAAGTGGTGGGTGTTTTTTATGATTTATATTAAATTTTTATAAAATTTTAAAAAATAATAAAAAAATACTTTACTTATTAAAAAATTTATAGTATAATTTACCTATAAAAAATTAGGCTTAAGGTGATTTAAAGATTTTTCTTATTTTTTATGTATAGTAAGAGTCTTTTGTTTATTTATTATCCGCTATATTTATAGCTTAATATTTGCTTAAAGAAAGCATTTTAGGGGTTAATGTTTTCTATAGCTTATGCTTTACGAATAGTAGCTATGTTTGGTTACTATTTGCTTATTTTAGCAATTGTATTTGCGCCATAAGTTTAACAGCATATTGCGGGGGTGTTTAGTAAGTTTTGTAAAGCAAGCTTTAGCTTTAGTCACTTTAGCGAGCTTTCTTTTTGAGTGCTTATGGGGGATAATTAAAGCCTAAATCACAATTTAGGGAGGTATTAATATGGGTAAAAAACTAATGCAAAAAATAGCAAGAATGTCGGCGTTAGCTTTATCTCTTACATTAGGGGTTTGTGCAGCAACTGTTTATAACGTTGATAGGGATACAGTGCGTATTCTTACGGCTGAGGCGGCAGAAAGTGAGCTTGCGCCTATATTATCTGAAGTTTACGCAACAGATACAAAAGTGAACGGTAGTCAACAAAAAATAGCTCTTATATTTGATATGCCGATTGAGATTGTTGGGGATCTTAAAAATGTTTTAGAAATAAGTCAAACAAATGAAAGTGGTGCTAAAGCTACTATAGTTTCAGCTGAAGTAGGTTCTAACTCTAATATTATAGAAATATATGTAAGCAATTCAGCATCATCAGATGAAGATGAAGAAGAGGAAGAAGAGGAGGAGAAAGAAGAGGAAAAAAAATCTTCAACATTATCAGAAGATGCATCAACTTCTTCTGGAACTTGGAGTTGGACTACAAAGGATAAACTCTACATAAAATATACGCCAGATGCAAATAATTACATACAATCAACAGAAGATTACGGCTCAACTAAAGTTGAGAGCTTTGCAAAATTGCTTACTTCTTCAGAAGAGGCTTATATAGATGTATTTGAGCCTAAATTACAATCTGCTATTACTTTTGTTAGAGCAACTGCTGAATCAACAACAGAAGTGACTTTAACAGCTAATAGCTATATATTAGAAGGTTCTAACTTTACATTTGATGAAAGTCTTTTCTCATTTAGCGTTACAACAGCTAGTGGAGAAACAAGAACTGTTAAAGCGACGGGCATAAAAGAAATAAGCGGTAAAAACATTACGCTTGAGCTTAACAACCCAATTTATGGTAATGACAGTGTCAGCGTAAAATATATAGCAGATATAGATACTGGTAAAGGTAAAAACCTTACAGATATTTTTGGTACAGACATGGAAACAGGAAGTTCTTATATTTCTATCGATGTTTCAGAATTAGAAGATAGGGATATAACACCGCCAGAATTAGATCAAGATGAAATGCCTATATATAACTATAAAGATCAAACTTTAATCATTACATTTAAAGAAGATATAGAATTATACGACACTTCAGAAGATTTATCTACATTAAAAAACTTTTTTACTATTAAAACAGGTTCTACATATTCTAGCAACAAAGTTATTAAATCTATAGAAAAAGAGAGTTCTAATCAAATCAAATTTACTCTATCTTCAGAAATAAAATACGGCGATCCAATAAAAATAGAATATGAAGATTTAGATGTGGAAACACCTGAAGAAGATGATACAATTAAAATAACAGATACAGCAGGCAACCGTATTGATTCTTTCAGCGTTACTTATACAGCAGTTAACTATTATCTAGAAGAAGGCGATATTATAAAAGATGCTACAGGGTATACTTTTGAAGTTTTGGAAGATGGTACAGTTGCATTTTTGGGCTTGAATGCACAAACAGCAAATTTAACCCTTACAGAAACAAATACAACTAAAAACGGTTATATAAGTGGCGTATTTGTAACAACTTCTACAGAAAGAGAAGTATCTTCTTCTAAAACAAGAGCGGTATCACAAGAGGGGGAATCTTTACTTATTTCTACAATAGGTAATGGAGAAGGATCTTTGCAAGGCTCTCTTTCTTCTGACGCTTTAAATAACATAGGGATAGAGGCAACAAAAATTTCAGACAATGCATTAAACAGTGTTTCATTAAGTGGTACAAGCTTATTAGCCTTTCCAAAAGTTACAGAAATAGGAAAGCTTGGGCTTGCTATGTCATCTACTTCAAATGTTACAACGGTATCTTTACCATCTTATACAGATACACTTTCAGCTAAGACAGTTTTTGGTACTAGTAGCTCTGTTACATCTGTTATTTTGGCTGATACATCTAAGCTTGATTCTACCGGTACTATAATAAAAGCAACTCAACTAGAATCAACAAAAGTAAAAGAGGCAAAAATAAGTAAAACTGTGCCTAACAAAATAGTTATAACTTTTGATAAAAACATAAGAATATTACAAGATGATGGAACAGGGGTTACTGTTACAGCAACAAAAAACGGAAAAGAGAGAAATGTTACTGTAAGCTCTCTTACAAGCGCTAGCTCTGTTTTATACGTAAATTTAGATGAAGACCTTTCATACTTAGATACTGTAACAATATCTATATCTAGCGGGGTTATAAACGATGTTAACGGACAAGTAGTAACCCTTAGCACTAATGTTACAAATAACCTTGTAAACAGTTCATCAACAAGCAAGGGTAATTCAAGCACTGTTGTTTCTGCTAGTAGTAGCTCTAGTAGCGGTGGTTCTACAAGTACTGGAGGGAGCGGTGGTAGCTCTAGCTCTGCAAATACAAATACAAACACGGCTAATAATTCAGGCGAAGGAGAAAAAGATACAATAGCAAAAATAACAACAGCAGCAGAGCCTAACACACTTTATAAAACTGAAGAAACAACTGTTTCTTCATCAAAATATAAAACCTTATCTATAACAGAAATAAACTTGCCAGAAATGACAGGAGAGACTGTAACTTTTACCGATGTACCACTTAACCATTGGGCTTATGAGCATATTTCTAAACTTTCTAGTGCTGGTATTGTTACAGGTTTACCAGATGGTACATTTGATGTTAATGGTACAACAAGAAGGGCAGATGTTGCGTTAATGACTATTAGGCTTTTGGGGCTAGAGGGCACACCAAGCAGCAATTTTGCCGATGTTCCATCTACAGCTTATTATGCAGATGCGGTAGGGCTTGCTAAAGAATACGGCTTGATTAATGGCACTAGTAGTACTACATTTAGCCCAACTTCTAGCATAACAAGACAAGATATGATTGTTATATTGGCTAGAGTTTTAGAAAAGCTGGGTATAGAGCTTGATACAGATACATCTTGCTTAGAAAGATTTTCGGATAGTTCACAAATTTCTGACTATGCGCTTGAAAAGGTTGCTGCTTTGGTAAATGCTGGAGTTATAAACGGAAGTAACGGTAAAATTAACCCTAAATCTCCTATAACAAGAGCAGAAATTTCAACACTTATGGATAAAATATATAATATTATAGAAGAAGAAAAAGAAAAAGTAACAAACACTGTTTATTATAAAAAAGAAGACGAAGAATTAGAAGTTGTTATTGAAGAGACAGTTGTTGTATAATACTAACCCCTTTTAGGGGTTAGTTTACTAAATAAAAAGGGGGGTTAATATGAAAAAGAAAAAAAAGGTTACAAAAAAGACAAGAGGGCTTGCGCTTGTTTTAGCGTCATTTTTAGCTGTAACATCAGCTTTTACAGGAGCAACGGAGATTAAAGCGGCTAACAGAGATGGAGATATGACCGAAGAATATACTATAGAAAGTATGGAAGATATAGATACTATAGATGATATAGAAACATATTTAGATGAAGATAAAGTAATGCTTTTAGACGAAGGAGAAGACACTACTACTTCTGAAACACAGCAGCAATCTGAAGAAGAACAACAAGAATCAAGCAATCAAACAGAAGAAAGTATAGAATCAACTTCAGATAGCACTTCAAGTAATGGTACGCAAGATAGTGTAACAGAAAGTGAACAAGAGAAAGAAACAACAACTATAGAAAATAAAAATTTATCTAAAGTAGGAATAATAAATAAACTTTATATTAATAAAGATTCTACAGAGGCTTATCTTGTATTTGACCAGCCTATACAAATAATAGGAGATTTATCAGAGAAGATTACCCTACAAAAGGCAGATGCAAGCGCTGAAAGCACAGAAAATATAGATAAGGCATTTACTGCAAAAACAGCAACGGTAGATACTCAAAATCCTTATATTTTAAAATTAACTTTTGATACTCCAACCCAAGGAGAAGGTATAAGCAATATTGATGGCGATATTAAAGTAAAAATAACACAAGATACAGAAAACTATATAAGTGCAGCAAGCACTTCTTCTAGCGAAGAAAGCGAAGAAATAGAAGATGAAGATGAACAAGAAACAGGCGAAGATCAAAAAGAAGAACAAACACAAGCAGGAACAGAACAAACAGAATCATCAACAGGAGAAGAATCAGAACAAACATTGCAACAACAATCAGTAATAGCTCTACAAGGCGAAGATGAAGACGACGATGAAGATGGCGATGGTGATGAAGAAGAGGAAGAAGAAAGCAAAGAAAGCGCTACAGGCTACTATTCAACAAGACCAAGTAATGAAACAACTATTTTATCAGACAATATTTCAAGAGAATCATCTAAAGGGGGGCTAGAAGATACAATAACTTTTTTAGATCCAAAAGCAACAGGTAAAAATACAATAACTATAACAACTAGCGATTATACAGTGCCTAATACAAGCTTTGATAAAAATAGCTTTTCTATCGATGTTACTACAAGTTTTGGTGAAAAAAAATCTTACGAGATAACAAAAGTTTCTGTCGCTGGTACAACAATAACTTTAACGTTAGATAGAGAAATTTATCAAGATGATAAAATCATTGTTAAATATACTCCTCAAAGTGAAAATTATTTAAAAGATATTTTTGGAGTTAAGCTTGATGCTATTATGCTAGATACATTTTCTCTAGATTATTCTACCGTGCTTGATTCACGTTCATCAGAGGTGCCTAGCATAGATGAATCGGTTGCGCCTATATATAATGAATCGGAAAAAGCACTTTACATAACATTTAAAGATGAAATAGAAATAGTAGGTGACGACGTAAAAGATTATTTTACTATTAAAATTAATGGAAGTGTTGAAAGCACTGTTACAGAGGTTACAAAAATAGGAGATAACCAGTTAAAGCTTAAATTATCACAAGATTTAAGCTATGGAGATAAGATTGTATTAATATATAAAGATAGCGATTATGAAACAGTACCAGATTTAGCAGATGAAAATAAAATTACATTAAAAAGTACAGGTAATAGACTTGATACATTAAAAATAGATTATAATGAAACGCCTATACAACTTTATAAAGAAGTAGGTACATTAGTTAGATTTAAAGATACTGGGTTTGTATTTAAATTATTAGATAACGATAGCTTAGCACTAGTTGGTAGAGATAATACAGAATCAAGTGCATATTTTGATATTTCTACTGGGGCAAGTATCGAAGAAGGTGTTTTTAAAGGATTGTATTTAACAACATCTACAACAGAAACTTCTACAGGCAACTATACTATAGCTCAAATAGGATACGATAATACAGCATTAACAGGCTCTTTTACGCTAGATGAAATGATTACACTTGGGGCAAAAGCTACTTCTATAAAAGAAAATGCTTTAAATAATGTTGTGATAGAAAGCATTAGCGACACAAGCGCTGAATTATTTGAAAATGTGCTTTATTTTCCAAATGTTAAAGAAATAGGAACAAATGGGCTTGCATTAAGTAAAAGCTCTATTGTAACAACAGTTGTTTTAACAGCTATAGATGAAAAAATGACTGAAACATTAGATATAGATGCTATTTTTGGTAACAATAGTTCTGTAAATAAAGTTTATGTTACAGATATAACAAAAGTAGAATCAAATAATACAAATGGTATAACTGTAAAACAAATAGCAGAGGTAGAATATAGCGGACAAGTTAAAAATTCTAATCAAAAACAAATAATTATTAGTTTTGATAAAGAAATTTTAACAAAAAAAGATATTAAAAATGACATTACTGTTAAAATAAAATCAAGTGCAAGCTCTTCAGTAGAAATATTAGCAACTGTTGCAAGCGTAATACTTGATGAAAATGGGCAAGATTTATACATTAATTTAACAAGCCCTATTTCGGCTGGCAATATTGTTTATGTTAGCATAGAAGGTAGCAACTTAATAGATGAATCTTATCAAGAAATATCTATAACAGACTTTCAAATTACAAACAATGTTGCAGGCACAAGTAGTAGCACAGCATCAACAAACAGTAGCAGTAATGTGTCTGTAAGCTCTGGCGGAGGTGGCGGAGGAAGTACCTCTACTACTAAAGAAACTACAACAAAAGAAGATAGCACAATTGAAGATGAAACAACAACTTCAGAAACTTCAAATAAAGAAAAACCAACATATTATGTAGAAGATGATACATTTGAACGCAAAAAATTAACTTTAGAAGATGTTAAATTACCATCTGTAACAGATAAAATAGTTGTATTTAACGATGTATCAACTGGACATTGGGCTAGTGCTGCTATAGCTAAATTATCTTCTACAGGTATTATAACAGGTATGCCTGATGGTAGCTTTAGTCCAGATTCTAATACTAAAAGAGCAGATCTTGCTTTAATGTGTATAAGGCTTTTAGGCAAAGATGAAGAAGAAGCATCTGTTAATTTTGATGATATTGATGAAAATGCTTATTATGCAGATGCAGTTGGTATAGCGAAAGAATACGGCATAGTAAACGGTACTTCAGGCAATAATTTTTCACCAAATGCAGATGTATCAAGGGAAGATGCTATGGTTATGGTTGCAAGGATACTAAAAGAACTTAATATAAAAACAGATAGCTCTACTACAGCTTTAGGAAGATTTAGCGATACAGCTAATATTTCTGATTATGCTTTAGAATCTATTTGTAGGTTAGTAAACGCTGGTATTATTAATGGTAATAGCGGAAAGCTTAACCCTAAAGACCCAATAACAAGAGCTGAAATTGCGCGTATTCTATCTTCAATATATAATATAATAGAAGAAGAACAATCAAAATAAAAATATAGTTTTGATAAAAAGAGATATGTCTTTTTTAGGCATATCTTTTTTATTTATTTTGTATAAAATTAATGATAATTATAATGTAATATTTATTTTGTTATATTGACATAATGTTTAAAAAATGTTAAAATTTAGATAAGTATAGAAGGTATTTTTTTATATCAGTAAAATATTTTAAATATGCGTTTTAGCAGATATTTTATAATAAATATTATAAAGTTATGCAAAAGAGTAATTTGTTTAACATTAAATTTAATTTTATATATTTTATTATTATAAATAGAGGAGGAATAGTATGAGTTTAGGAACTAATAAAAAAAGCTACAAATTGAATAAGTTTAAAACAGCAATTAAAAAACTTTTTTGCAGTGGATATGAATATGAACAAGATGCTGCGCTTTCATATGATGAATATAGCGAAATCAATAAAAGAAAACAAGCTGGTAAAAAAGGAATAAAAAACATAAAAAATGGAGAACAATCTATAGCAGAATATGAGGAAAACTTAAAAAGTGACGTAAATACTAAAAATAGCAATAAAAAACAAAACAAAAAAAAATCTAAAAAAGATAAAAGGCTTAAAAAAGCTGAAAAGATGCATGCAAAAAAAGCTAAAAAGGTAACAGATAAAAAAATAGATGAGAATAATATTAATAATACAAATAACAGTAATAATGATATTAAAAATATTAATAACGCTAATGCAAGCAATAAAGCTGTTTATGCTGATAAATTAAAAGGTATAAATAGTTTAACGGCACTTTCTAAAGAAATAGAAAATTTTATTAAAGAAATAAATGATGCTAAAAATGGTAAAATTAAAGTTGATAGAAATACCCTTATTAATTTTAAAGAAAAACTAGATTTGCTCAAACAAAAGTATAACGATTTAATAAGTGAAAAAAATAAAAAAAATAACATAGCAAATGGGAAAAATAATATAGATGGAAAATCAACTTTAGAGTCTAATACGCCAGGTGTTAGATATACTAGTCATAAAGGAGAAAAAACTTCATTAAGCATAGCTGACAATAAGAAAGACGAAGGGTATCTTTATGTTGGCTATGAAGGAACGACCTTAAGCATAACTGATGAAAAAGATGAAGGGTATCTTTATGTTGGCTATGAAGGAACGGCCTTAAGCATAACTGATGAAAAAGA
>CBCPNA010000014.1:0-11919 GCA_965120415.1 uncultured Bacillota bacterium
CCCCCCTCCCGGCAATATTTGGTAATTCATTACCTTTTGGCATATTTACCGGTAAAAGCGCACTATCGTTTGCAATTATCTTCATAAAAATCACCCCTTTTGTTTCGTTTTATGTTATTTTAACATGTTTTGCATATTTTGTCAATACCTTTTCCCAAAAAATATTTTATAGTTTTATATAATATAAATATTGTACTATAATCTAAAGGTTTTGCCTAATATTTTAAATTAATTTTTATATTTAAAAAAATTTCAAAAAAAATTTAAATTTTTTTAAAAAAACTCTTTACATTTGTTTTTTTGTGTGGTATAATTTGTAATGTATCAGGGTGATATCTATTTATCCTCTGGTTACAATCTATTTAATATCATTATTAAGTTAAGTTATTTACTTATTTTCTAATCTTACTTTTTTTAGTAATTTATTTTTTATTTGATTTCCTTTTTTGTTAAAGCTTCTCTTGAGCGTTTGAAGAGAAGCTTTATTTTTTTTATTTTAAAAGCCTTTAGTGGCTTTTTTTATTTAATTTTTAATATTTTAAATTGTAATTATTTTAAAATTATATTATAATAAATATATCCTTTCAAATTCAAATATTTAAGCCAGCTAAAGCTGGCTTTTTTTATTATTTAAGGCTTTTACAATATTAAAACTTTATTTTAGAAAGGTACTTTTCTTTTGTTGCAAGCCCTCCCCTTATATGTCTTTCTGCTTTATTAAGCGCCAAAACTTTTTTTGCTTTTATAGCTAAATTTGGGTTAATCTGGCTTAGCCTTTCTGTTATATCTTTATGCACAGTGCTTTTACTAATGCCAAAAGTTTTGGCTGTTTCTCTCACAGTTGTGTTTTTATTAATTATAAAATTAGCAAGCAAAACAGCACGCTGTTTTATATAAGGTTTCATAAAAAAACTCCTAATATTAAGCCTTTTTAATTATATGAAAAAAGCGGCTGTTATATGTTAATTTTATATATTTTTAAGCATTATCAAATTGACTATTATAAAGTTCAGCATAAAAGCCTTTTTGGGTCATTAGCTCATCGTGGTTACCTGTTTCTATAATATCTCCATCTTTCATTACTAATATCAAATCAACATTTTTAATTGTTGAAAGCCTATGTGCTATAACAAATGATGTTTTGCCTTTTGAAAGATAGTCCATTGATTCTTGTAGTAGCTTTTCTGTCCTTGTATCAACAGAAGATGTCGCCTCATCTAATATAAGCAGTGGAGCATTTTTTAACATTGCTCTAGCTATTGTTATAAGCTGTTTTTGCCCAGCAGATAAGTTAACATTCTCGTTTAATATAGTATCATATCCATCAGGAAGTGCATGGATATATTCATAAAGCCCAACAGCACGGCAAGCCTTATCCAGCTCTTCTTGCGAAGTATTAACGTTTGTATATAATAGATTTTCTTTAATACTTCCTTCAAATATCCATGTATCTTGAAGTACCATACTAAATAAATCGTGTACCCCTTTTCTTGTCATAGTGCTTATAGGGGTATCGTCTATCAAAATTTCCCCCTCATTTACGTTATAAAACTTCATCAAAAGATTAACCATCGTTGTCTTACCAGCTCCCGTAGGGCCAACTATAGCAACTTTTTGCCCTGCTTTAACTTTTTGATTAAAATTTTTGATTATAAGCTTATCTTGATTATAGCCAAATTTAACATTAGTAAATTCCACTTTGCCTATTATATCTTTATTTAATTCTATTTTGCCTACTTCTTCTTCCATTTCTTTTTCTTCTAAAAATTCAAACACACGCCCACCGCCAGAAATAGCTGATTGCAAGTTCATTGTAGCTTGAGCTATAGAAGATAATGGAGTAATAAACAAATTAATGTACATAATAAACGCAACTATTGTTGCTATAGTGATACTTCCGTTTATAGCCAAAATAGCCCCTGTTATACATACCGCAACATAGCCTAAATTACCTATAAATGACATTAAAGGCATCATTAAAGTAGACATAAATTGTGCTTTCCAAGCGTTGTTATACAATTTTTCATTTTTTTCATCAAATTCTGCTTCTACATTTTCTTCATTATTATAAGCTTTAATTATTAAATGTCCAGAAAATGATTCTTCAACAATACTGTTAATATTAGCTAATTCTGCTTGTTGCAGGGCAAAATATTTTTGGCTTTTTTTCATAATAAAAATCATTAATACAAAGCCTATAAAAGCAGCAATAATACCAGCAAGTGCCATTATCCAGTTTGTCGCAAACATCATTATAATACTTCCTGATATTTGCACAATAGCGCTTATAAGAGAGCTAACCCCGCCGTTTAATGAAATAGAAACGCTGTCAACATCGTTTGTAATACGGCTTAAAGTATCTCCGAATAGTTTTGTATCAAAATAAGATAATGTATTTTATTAATCTTTTTAGAAAGGTCTTCTCTCATTTTATAAGAAATTTTTTGGGCAACTGTCGCCATAATAAAAGATTGTGTATAATTAAATAAAAAGCTTAAAAGATATATAGTAAGTAGTATTGTTCCTATAGTTTTGATAGCGGTAAAGTCCATACTTCCTGCTATACCGTTTTGTATTTCTGTTGTTATTTTGGATAAAAATTTTGGCCCCATAACGCTTAAAACAGCACCTAATATAGCAAGGATAAAAGCTACTACTACAAATGGCAAATACTTTTTTCCGTATACGCATAGTTTTTTTACAACGCTATTTTTTGAAAAATTACTCTTTTTATTTTGCATCTTCTTCCAACTCCCTACTTGATAATTGTGATAAAGCAATTTGTTTATAAACAGAGCATTCTTCTAGCAATTGCTTATGTTTGCCTTGCCCAACAATTTTGCCATTATCTAAAACAATAATTTTATCGGCGTCTTTTATAGTGCCTATTCTTTGAGCAACTATTATCATTGTTGCATCTTTTACTTGATGTTTTAATTCACTTCTTAAAATTTTATCTGTTTTGTAATCTAAAGCAGAAAAAGAATCATCAAAAATATATATTTGTGGCTGTTTACAAATTGCTCTTGCAATGGACAAACGTTGTTTTTGTCCTCCAGATAGGTTAGAACCCCCTTGAGCAACATGTTCGTCATATTTATTTTCTAATTTTTCTACAAATTCTGCCGCTTGAGATATTTGTATAGCATTTTTTAACTGTTCTTCATTACCATTGTTACCATAATTAACATTACTCCTTACTGTGCCAGAAAATAAAATACTCTTTTGTGAAACATAACCTATAATATCTCTTAAAGCTTTTTGTGAATATTCTTTTACATCTATTCCATTTATTATAATTTCTCCTCTTGTAGTATCATAAAATCTCGGTATTAAATTAACTATAGTGCTTTTACCACATCCAGTGGAGCCAATTATAGCAACTGTTTCTCCTTTTTTTGCATTAAAAGATATATTTTGTATAGCGTCTGTTTTAGCCCCTGGATATCTGAAAGATACATTTTTAAATTCTATTTCTCCTATTAAGCCTTCATTACCTTTTGTTTTATTGCCGTCTTTTATAGATGATTCTTCTTTAAGCACTTCTCTTATACGCCTTCCAGAAACAATAGCCCTTGGCAAAATTATAAAAGTGATAGCAAACATCATAAAAGCCATTATTACCTGCATTGCATAAGAGGTAAATACAACCATATTTGAAAATATAGTTAATTTTTCTATGGCATTTGCCTCATCGATTAATAAAGCCCCTATAATATATATAGAAAGGGTTAATATATTCATAATTGCCATTAAGCTAGGCATTAATAAAGCCGTCATTCTGTTGTTAAATAAATTAGATTTTATTAAAGCTTTATTAGCTGTTTCAAACTTTTCTTCTTGATAATTTTCTCCATTGTACGCTCTAACAACTCTAAGCCCTATTAAGCTTTCTCTAGCTATTGCGTTTAATCTATCGGTCTGTTTTTGTATTTTGGATGATTTAGGTACGGTAAACGTAATTATAATTACCATAAGGATAAGCATTATTAATACCGCAATACCTGTAGCTATCGTCCATTCAACGCCTTTATTTAATATTTTTGTTATTGCCCAAATAGATAAAATAGGTGCTTTTATTGTTGCTTGTAAGCCCATTGCAATTGTTGTTTGTAGCTGGGTAATATCGTTTGTACATCTTGTTATTAAGCTAGATGATGAAAAATCATCAATTTCTTTAACAGAAAAAGATATTATTTTTTTAAATACACTAGCTCTAAGCCTTTTTGTAAAGCCTACAGCTATTTTTGCAATAAAATATCCGTTGATTATAGAGGTTGTCATACTAGCTAAAGCACAAAGTAGCATAGAGCCCCCTGATTTAAGCACTTGGTTTAAAGTAATGCCCTCTGTTTGTATTAAAAGTGTTATTTCAGACATATAGTCTGGTAATCTTAAATCTAGATATATTTGTAAAATAATTAAAGCTAGTATTAAGATAAAATATAATCCGTCTATTTTTCTAAAATATGTATGTTTTTTGTCCATTTTTATTTCCTTTCTATAAAAGTTTTATTTGCTTTTATTAATTTTTATTAATAGTAAAAGATATTTTTTTAAAAAATTTATGTAATTTAAAATTACCCATGTATCTTTTTAGATATTTGTTTAACTTTTTTTATCAAACGTAAAAATTCTTTTGCGTCGTCTTCTCCTAATTCTTCAAAGACTTTTTTTATAGTGTCCATAACCTTTTCATATTCTTTTTTTGCAAATATTAAGCCTTGCTCTGTTAGATTTACGTTTATCTTTCTTCTATCTTCTGTATCTATATGTCTTTCTATATAACCCTTTTTTTCAAGCGCTTTTAAGGCAATAGCAACACGCCCCGTGCTAACTTTAAGCAAACTGCTAAGCTGACCAGAGGTTAAAGACATTAGCCCTTGTTCTCTTTTTAAAAATAAACTACATAATATACCCATTTCCCCTTGAGCAAGCTCTTTAATTTCATCTATAGGCTTATTTGTGTCTGAAATAATATTTACTAATTCTTCAAAAAACATTTTGTAATCCATAATACCCCTCTTAAATTTATCTAAATATAATTTTATCTTTTACTATAATATAAATATATCAAATTTATTATTATATGTCAATACATTGTTTCAAATTTTCAGTAAAGTTTTACATTATTTTACAATTTGCGTTTTAATAATACAAAAAATACTCTGCACATAAAAATCAGCTTATACTTACCTTTAAAGCTATTTAAATACTAAAAAGGGTGTAGACAAAAGCTACCCCCTTAAAATAGAGTATTATATTCTTTTTTTATCCTCTTTTATGTATATTCTTCTTAATTAAGCTGGGTTAGGTGCATCCACTGGGCAAATGCTAGCGCAAGCTCCACAATCAACGCATATGTTAGGGTCTATTACATATACGCTATCTCCAGGCGATATAGCGTTAACTGGACACTCAGCCGCACATGCACCACAACTAATACAATTGTCATTTATAGAATAAGCCATTTGCAAAACCTCCTAATTAATTTAAAATAATTTTATAATAAATTAAATTTTTTAGCAAGGTAAAAAATATGTAAAATCAAAAAAAATTATAGTTTTTACTTATGTATGTTATTTAAAATATTTATTTATTATGTCCCATATCCCTTCTTTTTCATGCCCTCTTTTCCAGGCTGCTATGCCTTTTAGGTCATATTTTCTTGCTATTTCCATCCTTGCTTGCACGCTTGTTTCATCTTCTAGCCATATTTTTTTGGTTGTACCGTCTGAATAATACTCACCGTAATTTTGCCCTGTTGTTTCATCGTAATATATAGTTGCGTCGTTTTCTAAAAGTATTTGTATTGCCTCATCCATTTTTAAAGATTTAGATACAACAGAAACAGTACCGTCTGCATTTTGCGTTTCTGTCCATATTCTTGTATAAAAAGGTATACCCATTATTAATTTATCTTTATCGACAAGCTCTAGTGCCGCCGCCATATATGTATCTGCCCACGGTATAGAAGATACAGAACCGCTTGTTGTACTTGTAGAATAATGTTCGTCATAAGCCATTATTATAACATAATCAACCACTTTAGCAACTTCAGCCATTTGATAATGCTTTGTCCATTCTGTAGGAACATACATATCAACAGATGTAACCAAGCCATTTTCTCTAAAAGCTGCTGCTGCCTCTTGTATAAATAGTAAATAATAATCTCCATCTGTTTTTGCAATACTTTCAAAATCAATATTTATGCCGTCTAAATCGTATTTTTGTGCAAGAGCTATAATATCATTTATAAGTTTTGTTCTTTTTGTACTATCGCTTAAAACAGCATGAGTTATGTCTGCATCAAAGCTATTGCTTATAAGCGCCCAAAGCTGATAGCCTTGCTCTTTCGCCCATTTAGCATATTCTTCGCTCCCTTTATCATTAATTGTACCGTTCGTATCTGTTATTTCAAACCATGTAGGAACAATAACATCAAGCCCCTCTATAGCATCAAATTTACCATCAGCATAATTACCGCTGGTGCTACTTATTTGATCCCATACAATTTTTAGCCCATCTTCTTTATAATCGACTTCTTCTGTAGTTGTTTCTGTTAAATCTTCTGTAATTATTTCTGTATCTTCTTGTATAAATTCTTCTGTAGCAGCAGCTTCTTCTATAATCCCTTGGATATATTGTTCCATTTCTGTCATATCTCCTATATCTGTTATATAAACCGTACGCTCTTCTTCGCTCCACATAACATTATAGCCAAAAGCCTCAGATATAGCCCTAACAGGAACCATTGTATAATCATTTATTATTTTTGCAGCAACATCAAAATCTATTATAGTGTCTCCGTTTTTGGTTGCATATTCATTATTTATAATAAAAGAGAGTGTGTCGCCTTTATATGTTATTATAACCTCTTTTTTATAAGGCTCCCAATCGACTTCCGCACCTAAATTTTCTGCTATGAACCTTAATGGTACTAAAACTCTATCTTCTAATATAATAGGTTGCATATTTTGGCTTTCTACCTCTGTTCCGTTTATATTTATATATACTTTTTGGGCAGAATACGTTTCTGTCTTGCCATCATATGTAATATTAAAGCTTACTAAATCATTAGCAAATATATTAAAAGTAAATATTGAAAATATAAACATAAATATAAATAATATTTTTTTCATAAAATAACCCCCCTTATAAATTACCTTTATAAATTATTATCGGCAAAAATTGTAATATAGTTTACATGTTTTGTAAAAAAAGTATTTTTTTTGTTTAAATTACATGTTTAGGTTTATTTGGGTTAAATTATATAGACATTACATCTTTGTTTTTATTCTCAATAATTTCATCAATTTTAGCAATATATTTGTCTGTAATTTTTTGTACTTTATCTTCATTTTGTTTTAATTCATCTTCAGTAATTTCATTATTTTTTTGCATTTTTTTAAAATGATCCATACCTTCTCTTCTAATATTTCTTATAGCTATTTTGCTATCTTCGCCACGTTTTTTTATATCTTTTGTTAGCTCTTTTCTTCTTTCTTCTGTAAGCTCCGGAAATGTAAGCCTTATTAGCTTACCATCGCTATTAGGGTTAATACCTATATCAGATACATTGATAGCCTTTTCTATGTCTTTTAAGGTAGAAATATCATAAGGTGCTATTTGTATAACCCTTGCCTCTGGGGTAGATATGTTAGCAAGCTGATTTATCGGCATCTCTGTGCCATAAGCTAAAACTTTTATTTTGTCTAAAACATGAGGGTTAGCGCGCCCCGCCCTAATAGACGCAAGGTCACCTTCAAGAGTACTTATAGTTTTTTTCATTTTATCTTCAAATGCATTTAGCATAATTAACCTCCTTTTATAAAATTATTCTGTAATAATTGTTCCTATTTTTTGCTTTAATGCCGCTTTTATTATAGAATCTTGCTCCAAAAGCCCAAAAATAACAACTGGTATTTTTTGTTCATAGCATAAGCTAGCTGCGGTAATATCTATAACTTTTAGATTTTGTTCTATAATATCTTTACATTTTATAGTATCAAACTTTTTAGCATCTGAAAATTGGTTAGGGTCTTTATTATAAACTCCATCTACATTTTTTGCAAATAAAATAGCATCTGCCAAAAGCTCCGAGGCTCTAAGTGCTGTAATTGTATCTGTGGAAAAAAAAGGATGCCCTATCCCTCCAGCAAATATCAAAACTCTTTTTTTGGATAAATAGCTTAACGCAAGCTTTTTAGAAAATTGTTCTGTCATAGTACCTATAGGAAAAGGTGTCATGATAGCAGAATCTATACTATTTTGGCAAAACAAATCAGCAAGATAAAATGCATTCATAACAGTAGCCATCATGCCTATTTGGTCGGCGGTTACCCTATCCATATTTTGATTAGCGCTACGCCCTCTCCAAAAATTGCCCCCTCCAACAACTATGCATATTTCTAAATCTTTTTCTACAAGCGTTTTTATTTGATTTACTATATTCTCTGTTGTTATTTTGTCAAAAGATTGAGAAGTATTGCCGGCTAATGCCTCTCCACTAAGTTTTAATACAATCCTTTTGTACATAATAAAGCCTCCTAAAAAAGTACTAAAAGCATTTTCCAAAAAAAATTCCTTAACTAAAAAGATAGTAAGGAATTTTAAAAAATAAAATTAACCTTTAATAGCTTTGCTCACTTCTTCTGCAAAATTTTCTTCTTTCTTTTCGATACCATCTCCAGTTTCGTATCTTATAAAGTTTGTGATAGAAATATCTGTGCCTAATTCTTTAGCAACTTTTTGAACATAAGCAGAAACATTTTCTTTATCTTCTGCTTTAACATATTCCTGTTCAAGCAAACATTTTTCTTTTAATAATTTATTAAGACGCCCTTTTATTATACCTTCTAAAACATTTTCTGGTTTGCCAGCAAAAGATGAGTCATTTTTGATTTGTTCTTTTAAGATTTTGTTTTCTTTTTCTATAAAATCTGCTGGTACAGACTCAATACTTAAAAATTCTGGGTTCATAGCAGCTATTTGCATAGCAACGTTTTTACCAACTTCTATTATTTTTTCATCTTTGCTATCTGTTTCAAATTGTACCAAAACAGCAACTTTACCACCAGCGTGTATATAAGATACAAAAAAGCTTTTGCCATCGTTTATAACCTTTTCAAAACGGCGAATAGTCAAGTTTTCTCCTATTGTTGCTATGTTTTGGGTAAGGATAGAAGAAACAGTTTCATTTTGATTGTCATGCCATGTTTCATTAAGCAAACTTTCAACATCTTTTGCATTTGAATTTACGATTTGTTTTAAAATGCCGTTTACTAATTTTTGGAAAACTTCGTTTTTAGCAACAAAATCTGTTTCGCTGTTAACCTCTAGCAAAACAGCCGTTTTATTATCTTCTGTTATATAGGCTGTGCTAACACCTTCAGCAGCAATACGTCCTGCCTTTTTAGCAGCGGTTGCTAGCCCCTTTTCTCTTAATACAGATATTGCTTTTTCAATATCTCCGTTAGTTTCTAAAAGCGCCTCTTTGCAAGTACTCATACCAGCACCAGTTATTTCTCTGAGTTCTTTAATTTTAGCAGCGGTAACAGACATTTTAATTCCCTCCAAAATATTATATTTCTTAAAAAAAGCCTCTCCCAATAAAAGGAGTTAGGCAATGTATATTAAATGTTATTATTCTTGATTTTCTTGTTCAGATTCTTGTATATCTGAAAGTATCTCGCCTTGCTTAGCCTCGATAACCGCATCAGCAATACGCCCTGCAATAAGCTTAACTGCTCTAATAGCGTCATCGTTACCCGGTATGACATGGTCTATTTCTTCTGGGTCGCAATTTGTATCAACAATACCAACAGTTGTTATTTTTAGATTGTGTGCCTCTTGTACAGCAATCCTTTCTTTGCGTGGGTCAACTATAAAAATAACGTCTGGTATTTTTTGCATTTCTTTTATACCACCTATATTTCTTTCAAGCTTTTCTTTTTCATGCATAAGCCCTGCAACTTCTTTTTTAGGCAAAAGCTCCATCGTTCCGTCTTCTATCATAGCCTCAAGGTCTTTTAAGCGTTGTATCCTTGTTTTGATAGTTTTAAAGTTGGTAAGCATACCGCCAAGCCATCTTTCATTAACATAATACATACCGCAACGTATTGCCTCTTCTTTTATAGAGTCTTGAGCTTGTTTTTTTGTACCAACAAATAAAACTTCACCACCTTCTTTAACTATGTCAAAAACAGCTTGATAAGCATCTTCAACCATTTTAACAGTTTTTTGAAGGTCTATAATATATATGCCGTTTCTTTCAGCAAATATATATTCAGCCATTTTAGGGTTCCAACGCCTTGTCTGATGCCCAAAATGCACCCCCGCCTCTAATAGTTGTTTCATTGAGATAACTCCCATTATAATTCCTCCTAATTGGTTAAATCCTCCATAAGCCTTTATTTAAGGACTAAAAAAGCACCTCTTAAAAAACAGCTTATGTGTGTTCTTTTTTTTAATGATATCATAAAAAAAACTAAATTGCAATAGTTTTTTAACTAATTTAAATTAAACAGCATAAAATATAAAAAAAAGGAGTTATGCCAATGCAAAAATTAATAAAATTTGGTATTTTGGGTGGTGATTTAAGATACAAATATGTATATGATATGCTAAAAAAAGAGGGCTTTTTTATTAAAAGCTATGAAAACACACATATAGAGGATAATGAAAAAAATATAGATAACTTTTTAAAACAAATAAATTTTTTAATAGCACCTATGCCCATTTTTAAAAATGACAAAACAATTTTGGAAAAACAATTTACAATAGATGAATTTTTATGCATGCTAAATAAACATAATATAAAAAATTTAGCTTGTGGCTTATTTCCTAAAGATTATATTAAAAAAGCTGCTGCTTTAAGCATAAATATCCATGATATTTTAGAATATGAAGAATTTGCTATTTTAAACGCTATACCAACAGCCGAAGGAGCTATACAAATGGCTATGCAAGAAAGCAACAAAACAATTTTTGGCAACAAATGCTTAGTTTTAGGCTATGGAAGATGTGGAAAAATTTTAGCAAATATGTTAAAAGGAATAGGTGCAGACACATTTGCAACATACAGAACAAATGAAGAATATTCTTATATATATAGCGCTAAAATAAATAGTTTTAATCTAAAAGATTTAAAAGACTGTATAAAAAACTTTGATTTTATATTTAATACAATACCTTTTTGTATATTAGATAAAAAAATTTTAGAAAATATAAAAAAAGATTGTACTATAATAGATTTAGCAAAATCCCCAGGGGGCGTTGATTATAGCTATTCTGCCAAAAATAAATTAAACGCTATATTTTGCCCTGGCCTTCCTGGGAGAGTTGCTCCTTATACTGCTGGTAAAATTTTAAAAGCTATAATTTTAAAAATATGTAGTAGTATTAAGTAGAGAGCTTTTGCTACTATAACATGTAATAAAAGGCAATACTTTTGTATTGTCTTTTGTTATTTGCAAAATTTGAATATATTACACGAAATTTACTAAATTTAAGAAAATTTTTATTACTTAGTAAAAATTTCTAATAATAAAAACTTTCTAAACTTTATTAAAATTTTTTTCAAATAAAAACAATACAAAACGTATTAGAATAATACTTCTTAACATAAAAATACAATGCTTTACTGCATTGCCTTTCTACTTTTATTATATCTTCACTTGTCCACTTGCTGATGGTAAAGTTATACTTGCTAAAGAAAGAGTTTTTGAAGAAGTTGTACTACTTGAGCTACTTGAAGTACTGCTTGTAGAACTACTTGATGTGCTATCATCATCGTCATCATTGCTACTGCTTGATGTAGTACTACTGCTACTTATCACTGCACTACTACTTCCACCACTTGAGCTACTAGAGCTACTTGAAGAGCTAGAAGAACTACTTGAACTACTAGAAGTACTA
>CBCPNA010000015.1:0-12182 GCA_965120415.1 uncultured Bacillota bacterium
ATTTATCTCCTATTGATTTTTTTTATAAACAAGTTTCTTGATTTTCTCCCATTTATTTTTGTATAATTTACTCTTGCCTTTCCAAAAAGTAATATTATAATAGGTATGTTATGTATTTATATTAATTTCAAATAACTTAATAATATATTTTATAGGGATGCTTTTATTTGAATTATTTTTTACAATAAATAATATTACTTTTGTAACGCTTCAACATAATTATTTTAACGAAGATAAAAAAACAGCGATGGCATCAGCATTAAGCTCTATAGGCTCTTTATCCATCTTTTTAGCCTTTTATGATAGTAGGGGTATTTTTAGAAAATGCAAAATATTTAATATTTTTAGGGCTAATAGTTTTTATTTGTTCAATATTAATTATATTTTTAGCAAATAAGTTTGAAAAGGTTAAATAAATTTAAAGAATTTTAAAATTTTAAAAAAGTGTAATGCATTATTTATTATTATTGCTATTATATAAAAAAATAATTGACAAAATATTATTTAAATGATAAACTAATAAAAATTATTAAATTATATTAAAAAGGAGGATTTACAATGTTAAAACACTATTTGTTTAAATTGTTTAAACTTTGCTTTATCTTTCTTTTTATTTTTGTTTATATTTGTTAAAGGCAATAAGTTATTTTATTTATTGTCTTTTTTTATGTTTTAATAAGGAGAAATTTTATGCTTAAAACAAAAGATTTTTTAGATATTAAATCTTTAAATGAAAAAGAAATCTTTTTTATTTTAGAAACAGCAAAAAATATGAAAAATAAAATAGATAACTCTAATTTAAGAAATGAAATATTAAAAAATAAAACATTAACAACACTTTTTTATGAAAATAGCACGAGGACAAAAATGTCTTTTACACTTGCTGGAGACTATTTAGGCATGGATATTGCAGATTTAGATATACAGACAAGCTCTGTTAATAAAGGAGAAAGCTTAATAGATACAGCTGTTACCCTTGATATGATGGGTATAGATGTTTTGATAATAAGGCATTTTATGACGGGCGCTGCGCATTTGATAGCTAAATATACAAAAGCAAGCGTTATAAACGCAGGCGACGGCACAAACGAACACCCAACGCAAGCCCTTTTAGATTTATTTACTATATTAGAATATAAAAAAGATATACAAGGGCTAAATATTAGTATAGTTGGGGATATAGCAAATAGTAGAGTGGCAAGGAGCAATATATTTTTGCTTTCAAAATTAGGCGCTAATATAAATCTTGTTGCCCCTTCTACACTAATAGCCCAAAATATACAAGATTTTAATAAAAACATAAAAATATTTAATAATATAAAAGATGGTATTAAAAATGCTGATGTTGTAATGGGGCTTAGAATACAAAATGAAAGGCAAAAAAAGCTACCATTCCCTAGCATAAATGAATATAAAGACTTATTTAGCATAAAAAAAGAAATGCTTAATAAAGAAGCTTTAATAATGCACCCAGGGCCTGTTAATAGAGGGGTAGAGATGGAAATAGATGTTATAGAATCAAAAAATGCTATAATAAATAACCAAGTTAAAAATGGGGTTGCTCTTAGGATGGCTATTATAAAAATATTGTTGGAAAATAGATAACTTTTATAAAGGAGAAAATATGAAAATTTTAATAAAAAATGGACATGTTATTGACCCTCAAAATAACATAGATAAAAAGCTAGATATATTAGTAGAAGAGGGTAAAATAAAAAAAGTAGATGAAAATATTTTGGAAGAAAATATAAATGTTATAGATGCAAAAGACTGTTTTGTTACCCCGGGTTTTATAGATTTGCATGTACATTTAAGAGAGCCAGGGTATGAATATAAAGAAACAATAAATACTGGTAGCAAAAGTGCTGTTATGGGGGGCTTTACAACTATATGCTGTATGCCTAATACAGCCCCTGTTATAGATAATGATATAATGGTTCATTATATTAAAATGAAATCAGAAAAGGAGGCACTTTGTAACATACTACCTATTGGCGCTATAACAAAAGGGCAAGAAGGAGAAACACTTTCGGACATAGGCAAAATGCATAAAGCAGGCATTTGCGCTATATCTGAAGATGGCAAAAGTGTGCTGGATAGCGCTATGATGAAAACTGCTTTTAAATATGCGAAAATGTTTAATCTTCCTATTTTTGCACATTGTGAAGATACTTCGCTTGTTGGTAAAGGGGTTATGAACAATAGCACTAAAGCAACTCTTTTAGGATTAAAAGGTATATCAAACGATTCTGAAGAGGTTATAGTAGCAAGAGATATAATTTTAGCAAATGCTGTAAAAGCACAACTTCATATTTGCCATATAAGCACAGAGGGCTCTATCCATCTTTTGAGAGATGCTAAAAAAAGAGAAATAAATGTAACAGCAGAAGTTACCCCTCATCATTTTACGCTTATAGATGAAGATATAAAAGATTATGACGCTAATTTTAAAATGAACCCACCTCTTCGTTCTAAAAAAGATAAAGAAGCTATTTTAAAGGCTTTAAAAGATGATACAATAGATGTTATAGCGACAGACCACGCCCCACATAGTACAGATGAAAAAAACTGTGAATTTGAACGTGCTTTAAACGGTATAATAGGGCTAGAAACAGCATTTTCTATAGGCTTTACAGAGCTTGTAAAAACAAATATTTTAACTCCATTTAAATTTATAGAAAAGCTTACAAAAAATCCAGCCAAAATTTTAAATAACCCTAATATAGGGCATTTATCTGTTGGGGCTAATGCTGATATAGTTATATCAAATCCTAGTATAGCCTATAAAATAAATAAAGAAGAATTTAAATCAAAAGCAAGAAATACCCCTTTTGACGGAAGAGAAGTTACAGGTAAAATTTTATACACGATAGTAGGGGGCAAAATTATTGTTGAAAATGGAAAACTAAGAGAGGAATTTGACAATGATAATTGATAAATTAATAGAAAAAATAAAAGCAAAAAAAAGCCCTATAGCAGTTGGACTTGATACAAGACAGCAATATGTGCCTAATTTTATTTTAGAAAAATATTATGATGAATATGGAAATAGCTTAAAAGCAGTATCTTTAGCATTATTAGATTTTAATAAAGCTATAATAGACGAAATATACGAAATAGTGCCGGCTGTTAAAATACAAATAGCAATGTATGAAAAATACGGTTATGAGGGAATTTATGCTTATATAAAAACTATACAATACGCAAAAGAAAAGGGCTTAATTATAATAGGGGATATAAAAAGAGGGGATATATCTTCAACAGCGCTAGACTACGCCGATGGACATATAGGAGAGGTAGAAGTTGCAGACAATAGCTTTTCTGTATACAATCAAGATTTTGTTACATTAAATCCTTATTTAGGTACAGATAGTATAGAACCATTTTTAGAAAATTGCAAAAAATATGAAAAAGGGCTTTTTATACTTGCAAAAACTTCTAACAATAGTAGTTTTGAAATACAAAATCTAATTGTAGATGGAGTTTATTTATATGAAAAAGTGGCAATGTTAATTGAAAAGTGGGGCGATAGTTTAATAGGTAATTATGGATACAGCAGTGTTGGGGCGGTTGTTTCTGCTAAACATACAGAAGAAGCAAAAAAATTAAGAAAGCTTATGCAAAAAACATTTTTTCTTGTACCAGGATACGGCGCACAAGGGGGCACAGCTAAAGATTTAAGCGTGTGTTTTGATAAAAACGGCGAGGGGGCTATAATAAATTCTTCCAGAGGGATAATAGCTAGCTATTTATCTAGCGATTTTAAAACAGAAGAAAAATATTTTGCGAAAGTAGCTAAAGATGCAGTTATAAAAATGCAAGAAGATTTATTAAAATATATTTAAAAACCTAAAATTTAAGAGGTGTGTTTAATTGATAAATATTAAAGAATTTGATAAATATACTAAAGCTAAATTAATATTAGAAAATGGTAAAACTTTTGAGGGCAAAGCTTTTGGATATATAAAAGAAACAGTGGGCGAAGTTGTTTTTACAACAAGTATGACGGGCTATCAAGAAACATTAACAGACCCATCTTACGCTGGGCAAATTGTTTTAATGACGTATCCTTTAATAGGCAATTATGGTATTAATTTAGAAGATATGGAAAGTAAAACTCCATTTTTAAAAGGCTTTATAGTAAGAGAAAAGTGCGATAGCCCTAATAGTTGGCGCTGCGAGATGGACTTAGACGGCTTTTTAAAACAAAATAAAATAATAGGGCTTGAAGGTATAGATACAAGAGCAGTTACAAAAATTTTAAGAGAAAACGGTACACTAAAAGGTATTATAACAATGCGTGAAGATTTAACTCCTTTTCAAATAAAACAAAAGTTTGAAAATTTTAATAATAAAAATGCAGTAAAAGAAGTTATGCCAAAAAATAAATATACAATAAACGGTAATAAAACTCATATAGCAGTATTAGATTTTGGTATAAAAAAATCTATAATAAAAGAGCTTTCTAAAAGAGGTTGTAAGCTAACTATATTTCCTGCTTTTGCAACATATGAAGAAATTTTAAGCATTAATCCAGACGCTATATTTTTAGGTAATGGCCCAGGCGACCCAAAAGATTTAGAAAATGTTGTTTTGCTTGTTAAAAAATTGATAGAAAAAAACATACCTATTTTAGGTATTTGTCTTGGGCATCAAATACTTTCTTTAGCCCTTTCTTGTAATACAAAAAGGCTAAAATTTGGGCATCATGGAGGTAATCACCCTGTAAAAGATTTAAAAACAGGCAATATTTATATAACATCACAAAATCATGAATTTGTTGTATGTGATTTAAACGACGATATGGAAGTTACTTTTATAAATATAAATGATGGAAGTATAGAGGGCTTTAGGCATAAAACAAAACCAATATATAGCGTCCAGTTTCATCCGGAAGCTAACCCGGGGCCTTTAGATATGCAATTTTTGTTTGATAGATTTTTAAAAATTATAGAGGAGGTCAAGTAACATGCCAAAAGATATATCTATAAAGAAAGTGCTTGTTATAGGTTCTGGCCCTATTGTTATAGGGCAAGCAGCCGAATTTGACTATTCAGGCACACAAGCTGTTTCTGCCTTTAGAGAAGAGGGGCTAGAAGTTGTGCTTATAAATTCTAACCCAGCTACTATTATGACGGATACAAATATAGCAAATTACACATATATAGAACCTCTTACTATAGATTTTATAGAAAAGATAATAGAAAAAGAAAGGCCAGATAGCATTATAGCTGGTATGGGTGGGCAAACAGGCTTAAATATAGCTTGCGAGCTAAATGATAGCGGTATTTTGGAAAAATATAATATAAAAGTTATAGGTACAAGCATTAAATCTATAAAAGATGGAGAAGATAGAGAAAGCTTTAAAAAGCTGATGGAAACAATAAATGAACCTATTATAGAAAGCAAAATAATAACAAGCCTTGAAGAGGGGTTAGATTTTGCAAAAAGCATAGGCTACCCAGTTATAATACGTCCAGCTTATACATTAGGGGGTACAGGCGGTGGTATAGCAGAAAATGAAAATGAATTTAGAGAAATTTGTACCCAAGGGTTACATTTTAGCCGTGTTGGACAAGTTTTGATAGAAAAAAGTATAAAAGGCTGGAAAGAAATAGAATTTGAAGTTATAAGAGATGGTAAAGGTAATTGTATAACCATTTGTAGCATGGAAAATATAGACCCTGTGGGGGTACATACAGGAGATAGTATCGTTATTGCGCCAGCACAAACATTAACAGATAAAGAATATCAAATGCTTAGGACTTCTGCTATAAATATTATAAACGCTATAAAAATAAAAGGGGGCTGTAATGTACAATTTGCCCTAGACCCTAATAGCTATAATTACGCTGTTATAGAAATAAACCCAAGGGTTAGCCGTTCTTCTGCTTTAGCATCTAAAGCGACAGGATACCCTATAGCAAAAGTTGCTGCAAAAATAGCTTTAGGCTATAATTTAGATGAAATAAAAAATGAGGTTACCGGCAAAACTTTTGCTTGTTTTGAACCAGCGCTAGATTATGTTGTATTAAAAATACCTAGATGGCCTTTTGATAAATTTTATAATGCTAAAAAGACATTAGGTACAAAAATGATGGCAACTGGAGAGGTTATGGCTATAGCTAATAACTTTGAAATGGCGCTTTTAAAGGGGATACGTTCTTTAGAAATAGGGCAATATGGGTTAGAAAAAAAATCATCTTCTAAAAGAAGTCTAGAAGAGCTTAAAATACGTGTACAAACTCCAGATGATGAAAGGCTATTTGATTTAGCAGAAATGCTAAGAAGAAATTATAGCGAGAAAATGCTTGCTAAATTAACTGGTATAGATTTATTTTTTATAAATAAAATAAAAAAAATAGTCGCTATGGAAGAATATTTAAAAACTATAACTTTTGAAGATTTAACAAAAGATATTTTAAAAATATATAAACAAAAAGGCTTTTCAGATAAAATAATAGCTAAACATTTAAATGTTTCAACAAATGATGTTTATAAAAAAAGAAAAAGCTTAAATGTTTTGCCAGTATACAAAATGGTCGATACATGTGCTGGAGAATTTAAAGCTATAACCCCTTATTATTATTCAACATATGATACAGAAAATGAAATGATAAAAAGCGAAAATAAAAAAGTACTTGTTATAGGCTCTGGGCCTATAAGGATAGGGCAAGGGATAGAATTTGACTATTGCTGTGTTAAAGCTATTATGGCTTTAAAAGATGAAGGTATAGAAACAATAATTATAAATAATAATCCAGAAACAGTTAGTACAGATTTTGATATTTCAGACAAGCTATATTTTGAGCCTTTAACAGAAGAAGATGTTTTAAATATCGTAGAGCAAGAAGAGCCAGATGGAGTTATACTCCAATTTGGGGGGCAAACTGCTATAAAGCTTGCAAAGTTTTTTTATGAAAAAAATATACCTATTTTAGGCACAAAACCTAAGCAAATAGATATTGCTGAAGATAGAGAAAAGTTTAATGAAATTTTGGAAAGCTTAAATATTAAAAGGCCAAAAGGTAAGGCGGTATGGAGCATTAACGATGGGCTTAAAGCAGCTAATGAGCTAAGCTTTCCTGTTTTGGTGCGTCCTTCTTATGTATTAGGGGGGCAAGGTATGGAAATAACATACAATGAAGATGAATTAAAACAATATTTAAAAAAAGCTTTTGAAAAAGATACCAAAAACCCTGTGCTGATAGATAAATATATAAACGGAAGAGAGCTAGAAGTGGACGCTATATGCGATGGAGAAGATATATTTATACCTGGTATTATGGAGCATTTGGAAAGAGCCGGTATACACTCTGGCGACAGCATATCTATATATCCATCACAAAATATATCTGAAAATATAAAAAATCAAATTATAGAAATTTCTAAAAAAGTTGCTATTAACCTTAAAGTGATAGGTATGATAAATATTCAGTTTATAGAATATGAAGGTAAGCTTAATATAATAGAGGTAAACCCACGCTCTTCAAGGACAGTACCTTATATAAGCAAAGTAACAGCTGTACCTATTGTATATATAGCAACAAAAGTGATGCTTGGGCAAAAGCTAAAAGATATAGGCTATGATACTATTATAGCAAAAGAACCAGACATTGTTTCTGTTAAAGTGCCGGTATTTTCTACGGAAAAATTACCACAGGTAGAAGTTAGCCTTGGGCCAGAAATGAGGTCTACAGGCGAAGTATTAGGTATAGGGCATAATTTGCAAAATGCGCTTTATAAAGGCTTTTTGGCTGCTGGTATAAAAATGCCAAAAAATACTATTATTGCAACTATTAGCAATAGAGAAAAACAAAATTTTATAAATATAGCAGAAAGATTTGATAAGCTTGGGTACCGATTTATAGCTACAGAAGGCACGGCAAAAGCAATAGAAAGCGTTTGCCAAAATGTACAAATAGCAAAAAAAATAAAAGATGGAGTGCCTAATATATTAGATATTATAAGAAGTGGTATAGTAGATTTAGTTATAGATATAAAAGAAAACGGCGACATAGAAAGCGATGGACTAAAAATAAGAAGAGCAGCTGTTGAAAGCGGGGTTACGTTAATTACATCTTTAGATACTTTAGATGCTATGTTGACTGTAATAGAAAAAAATATAGATACTTCACAATTAGAAGTATTTGATATACAAAAAATAATAAAGAGGGGTTAATATGAAAAAATTTATAGTCGATGCTATAATTTTAAAAAATGAAAAAATAGCAACAGATACGGCTGATGTTTTTGATATGACTTTAAAAAGTAAAGAGCTTTCTCAAACAGCAAAACCAGGGCAATTTTTAAAAATATATTTAAATAATAATATAAATATATTACCTCGCCCTATTAGCATTTGTGAAATAGACAAGCAAAATGAAAATATAAGAATAGTTTATAAAGTTTTAGGAAAAGGCACGTTTTTATTTTCAAAAATGCAAAAAGGAGAAAAGCTAAAAATAGTCGGTAATTGCGGTAATGGATATGATATAAGCAAAAAAGGAAGGCATATTTTAATAGGGGGCGGAATAGGTATACCCCCTCTTTTAGAAACATGCAAGCAATTAGAAGGAGAAAAGATAGTTATTTTAGGCTTTAAAGAAGACACTTTTTTAACAAAAGATTTTGCAAAATATGCTGACAAGCTTTTTATAGCAACAGAAGAGGGTACAGAGGGCTTTAAAGGCAATGTTATAGATATTTTAAATAAAGAAAATATAACAGTCGACTTTATCTACAGCTGTGGGCCAGAAAAGATGCTAGCTAATGTAGCAAAATTTGCAAAAGAAAAAAATATCCATTGTCAAGTTTCTGTAGAAGAAAGGATGGCTTGTGCAACCGGAGCTTGCCTTGGGTGCGTTATAAAAACAAATGTAGATGGAAAAGAGATTTATAAAAGAGTTTGTAAAGAGGGGCCTGTTTTTAATAGTTTGGAGGTTTTGTTTAATGCTTAATTTAAAAGTTAAAATAGGAAATATGGAGCTTAAAAACCCTGTCACAAACGCATCAGGCACATTTTCTTTAGGTAAAGAATGCGGCGAATTTGTCGATTTAAATAAGCTTGGAGCTGTTGTTACAAAAGGCGTATCTTACACAGCATGGCAAGGTAACGCTACCCCACGGCTTGCCGAAGTTAATTGCGGAATGCTAAATAGCATAGGCTTGCAAAATAAAGGGGTAGAACATTTTATAAAAGAAGATATACCTTTTTTAAAAAAAATTGATACAAAAATAATAGTAAACATTTGTGGGCATACTATAGAAGAATATGTAAATGTTGCAAAAAGGCTTTCAGAAACAGATATAGACGCTTTAGAGCTTAATATATCTTGCCCTAATGTATCAGCTGGCTGTTTAAGTTTTGGTACAGATACAAAAATTGTATCAAATATTGTAGATAAAGTTAAAAAAGTGACAAAGAAAACTTTAATAGTTAAGCTAACGCCTAATGTTACGGATATTACAGAAATAGCAAAAGCAAGCGAAGCTTATGGAGCAGACGCTGTTTCTTTAATAAACACTATAACTGCTATGAAAATAGATATATACAAAAGAAAAGCCGTATTAAACAAAAAAATAGGGGGCATGAGTGGAAGCGCTATAAAACCTATTGCAGTTAAGATGGTATATGAAGTTAAAAAGGCGGTTAATATACCTATTATAGGTATGGGGGGGATAACAAATTTTGAAGATGCTATAGAATTTATAATGGCTGGAGCTACCGCTATTGCTATAGGTACAGCTAATTTTGCAAACCCTTATGCAACTTTAGATGCATTAGATGGTATAATAAACTATATGAAAAAATATAAAATAAAAGATATAAATGAATTAATAGGAATCATATAATTTTATAAAAAAGGGGTATTATGGAAATATATAAAGAATATTCAAGTTTTTTAAAAAATAAATATGGAGAAAAAGTTTATAAATTACCTATTTGCTTAAAAGAGGCAAATTGCCCTAATAGAGATGGCAGTTTATCTTTAGGTGGCTGCATATATTGTGGCAAAAGCGGAGTAAGCTTTGAAAACGATAATAAAGACCTTTCTGTTACAGAGCAGCTTTTAAAGCATAAAGATTTGATACAAAAAAAGTATAAAGCAAAAAAGTTTATAGCATATTTTCAAAGCTATTCTAATACATATTTACCTTTTGAGCTTTTTAAAAAATATATAAAACAAGCATTGATAGAAGATATTGTAGAAATAGCTATATCCACAAGGCCAGATTGTATTAACCAAAAATATTTAGATTTTTTAGCTAAAATAAAAAAAGATTTTAATATAAATATAACTATAGAGCTGGGCTTGCAAACAGCTAATTACAAAACATTAAAAAAGATAAATCGTGGGCATAGCCTTGCCGAATATATAGAAAGTGCTGTTTTGATAAAGCAATATGATTTTAACATATGCACGCATATTATTTTAAATTTGCCTTACGATACAATAGAAGATACTATAGAGACAGCTAAAATAATATCAGCCTTAAAAACAGATTTTGTTAAACTTCATGCCCTTTATATAGAAAAGGATACAGCTATAGCAAAACAATTTTTAAATAATGAAATAAAAATTTTACCACTTTCAGATTATATAGAAAGGGTTATAACTTTTTTAGAATATTTAAGCCCTAATATTTATATCCAGCGGCTTATAGGCAGAGCACCAGAAGATATAACCATTTTTGCTAATTGGGGCAGGAGCTGGTGGGTTATAAAAGAAGAAATAGAAAAGATAATGCTTTTACAAAATAGATATCAAGGCAAATTATTTAATTATCTTAATGGAGCTTGCCTTAAAAAATTTGATTTATAAAGCTGTTTGAGTTGATTATTTTTGTATAATATGGTATAATAAAAAAATCAATTGCTTTAATATTATATAAAGGAGTTTTTTAAGTGAGATATATAAAAGATTTAAAAGAAGATGAAAATGTTATAGAACACTATCTTTGCAAAAGAAAGCAGACTTTAAAATCAAGAAGTGGTAAAAACTATCTTTCATTAATTTTACAAGATAAAACAGGCTCCATAAACGCTAAAGTTTGGGAACTTAATAATCAAATACAAAGCTTTGAAGAAAATGATTTTATAAAAATAGATGCTATTGTTTTAACATACCAAAATGAGCTACAGTTAACTGTTAAAAAAATAAGAAAAAGCTGTGAAGGAGAATACGACCCAGCAGATTTTATACCATCTACAGAAAAGAGTATAGAAGATTTGTACCAAAAGCTTGTATCTATAATTAACAGCATAAAAAATAATTATATAAAAACTCTTTTAGAAAATATATATATAAAAAATGAAGATTTTAAAGAACGTTTTAAGGCGCATTCTGCTGCAAAAAGTATGCATCATAATTATATGGGAGGGCTTTTAGAGCATACTTTATCTGTATGTCAAATATGTGATTTTTTATCAAATTATTATGAATTTTGTAACCGTGATATTTTAATAGCGTCTGCTATGCTTCACGATATAGGCAAAATATTTGAGCTATCGCCTTTTCCACTTAACGACTACACAGACGACGGCAAGCTTTTAGGGCATTTAATAATAGGTACAGAGCTTATAACAGAAGAAAGCGCCAAGATAGAGGGCTTTCCTCATAAATTAAAATCTTTATTAAAACATAGCATATTATCACACCATGGAGAATATATATACGGCTCGCCTAAAAAGCCCAAAACGATAGAAGCCTTTATTTTACACTGTATAGATGAGCTAGATGCTAAAGTTAAAATGTATGAAGAAATGATAAATCTTGACCAAACAGCTGGAGAGTGGGTTGGATACCACAAAATGCTTGAAAGAAATATAAGAAATTCTTCTTTTGAATAATATATAAATAATATGAAAAATGATAATGAAAAAATTTCTGCTAATGAAATAAATAAATATATTTTTTGCCCTTATCAATGGTATTACGAAAGGCTTTATAGTTATAAATATTTAAAAGCAGAGCATAGAAAAGCAATTAAAAAACTTAATATAAAAGATAAAACTACAGCTAATTTTAAAAAAGGACAAAAATTTCATAAACAATATAGGCTTAAAAGGATATTAATTTTAACAGCCAAATTAATATTTTTAATAGCTATAATATTTATAACAATTGTTTTATTAAATTTATATGCTTAAATTTTATATTATTATCTCTATCTTTATA
>CBCPNA010000016.1:0-4114 GCA_965120415.1 uncultured Bacillota bacterium
TTATTTATCTCCTATTGATTTTTTTTATAAACAAGTTTCTTGATTTTCTCCCATTTATTTTTGTATAATTTACTCTTGCCTTTACAAATTACTTAGGAGGAGCATGGGTCCTTGTACTGGATATAGAAAATTATAAAAACTCTATGTTAGATATTATTCAAAGAAATGATTCTGATAAAAAAGAAAGATTAAGTGAATTACATAGTGATTTTTTTAGAAGGAGAGACGTGGTTTATAGGTACGCTGGAGTTAACACTAAATATAGACGTTATCTTCTTGGAAAATTAAATTATATTGTTTCTATTATAAAAGTAGCAGAAGACATAGTAAGCCAAAGCAATAATTCTATGCTTCAAAAAAAAATTATAGAATATTATAACAATAAGATGTCAAAATTGCTGAAAAATATAGAAGAATTTGCAATAAACGAACGCTATTCAGAAATGGGAAAAGATTTAAAAAAGCTATTAGAGATTAGGAAGGATACCTTATTATTAAAAGATATCTTTAGTGAAGAAGAACTTCATATAGAAATTTCTGATATAATTAAAGAGGTTCCAAAAAGACTTGAGAAAATAGGGAGAAGTTTCTTAGGAGATGAACGGCTAGACCGTATACTGGAACTAGAAGCTTGTAAATGCGCTCTAGAATATATTATTGAAGGAGACAATGATGTTAAAGAAATGATTGAGATAATGAGTAAAGGTTTCAGTGTAATGCCTGTAACATATGTGGGAGGAACGAATCTTTGAAGAAAAAGATATTATTCAAGGAAACGATTCTGATAAAATAGAAAGATTAGAGAAATTAATGGATATAGTGGTTTCCTATAGAGAGAATATCAAATTTAATCATTGGAGTCATCGTCTTAACGCTAAATATAAAAACTATATTGTTGATGAACTATATGAGCTTTGGAGTACTATAGTGAAAAAAAGAGACAGATTAAAAAGAGAAGAAAGAGAAAACATAGCAAACCGTAGTGTTGGCTCATCAAAAAACAACTCAAGCAATAAATCTATAAGAGGTAATAGTGTAATGCAAAGCAGATTAGGTTTATATAATGAGGAAGCAGAAGAAAGAAACATCTTAAGAAGAAATTTACCAGAAAAAAAACCAGAACAAACACCTGGTTTATGGAGTAAATAATTTTATAAAAAAATCAAGCATTAAGCTTGATTTTTTGCTATTTTATTAAATATGATATTTCTTTATATTGACATAAAAAGCAAAAAATGGTACAATAAAAATATATAAATAATATATAAGATAAAATAGCGCGAAAGCTTAATATTATAACCCCTTTTAGATTATAGATATTTTATCTTTAAATCAAATAAAATTTATAAAATTAAAGCTATCTTTTAATATTATGAAGAAACGAGCAGAAAATATTATAGCTAAATACCAAAAATTAACAGACAAAAAATATAAGGCTGAACAAATTTTATAAAGAAACAGCTACAGCAAGCTTAGCTGAAGATAACAAAAATAATAAATCACAAAACGGTGATATAAAAGGAGGAATTAATATGTCAAAAAGCGAAAACGAAGTTTGCATATTAAACATATTAACGCATAAAACAAAGCATAAAACAGGATTGCAATTATATTATGAGGAAATTTATGAGGAAATTAGAGGAATTGATGAACTTACAAGTTATCTAGAAAGCAAGAAAACAAAGCTAGAAAAATATATAGAAGGATATGAAGTGCAATTATATCTAGAAGAATATAGAATAATTGAATTAAATTACATTCAAGATTACTTTCAAGATATTGATCTATTAGAAGAAAATATTAATAGTACTAGATTAATAAGCTATATTAATAGCGTTGCCAATATAACCCAAAAAGCCCATCTTATAAGTGAAGTAGCTGAGATTCGTAATAAGATTACTTTTATAAAAGCAATAATCCTAGATAACTTATATCGAATCCGAAAGAAAGAGTGTGACAAACAGATTAAATCTTTAGAGAGAGAAATTGAAGTATTAGGGGTACCTTGGAGATTTATAATTGATATAGAACGTTACAAAAAACTTAATAAAAAAATTACAGAAGATATTATGAGAGCAATAAACGGTTATATGTCTAAGCAAGAATTAACAATTTTTGTATCAGAAGCAGAAAAAAAAATTAGGGAATTAACACGAGAAAATATACCTCTATTAAAACAAAATATAACTAAATTAAGAGACAAAATTAAAACTGATGAATTTGCAAACAGTGAATTTGCAAACAGTGAATATAAAGAATATCTTCAGGATATTAAGAATGACTTAATCGAGCTCCGTGAGAGGTGTAAAGCAAGAAAATTTAAGAAAGAGATTAACAAACTGATTGAATATTTAGATAAAGAAATTTCTTCTAGAGAAGAAGTATTAGGGGTACCTTGGAGATTTATAATTGATATAGAACGTTATAAAAAACGTAATAAAGAACTTCTACTGCGAATTAGAACTAGCCTTGAGACAAGTTATAAAAAAGGTGTATTAGAAGCTATAAATAGATTAGGAGACAAAATTAAAACTGACTTTGAAAACAATGAATATAAAGAATATCTTCAGGATATTAAGAATGACTTAATCGAACTCCGTAAGAGCTGTAAAGTAAGAGAATTAAAGAAAGAGATTAACAAACTGATTGAATATTTAGATAAAGAAATTTCTTCTAAAGAAAAAGTATTAGGGGGACCTAGGAGATTTATAATTGATATAGAACATATCAAAGAACGTAATGAAAAAATTATATGGGAAATTCAACGGAGACTTGAGAAAGACACTATGAGTAGTTATGATAAAAGTGCATTAAAAGAAGATATAATTAGATTAGGAGACAAATTTAAAGCTGACGTTGAAAACAATGAATATAAAGAATATCTTCAGAAAGAAGTAGAAGAGCTTTATAGTAAGGTTAATATAAGAGATAAATTTATTAGAGTGATTGATATTAATTTTAATAAAAATTTTATTACTTCAAATACAAATAGCAGTGTAATAGAAGGTATAGAAAAAGATATAGAAGGTATAGAAAAAGATATAGAAGCATTAGGAGCATTAGTTAAATACAATAGACTTTATAAAGATGAGAAGATACTAGGATTGTATAAAAAAGAGATACTAAAATTGATAGAAAAGATAAAAAACTCAAACTATACGGGCGTAGAAGAAAATTTTAAAGAGATATTAAAGTTTACGAAGAACTTAACGGATAAGATGAATAGCTCTAGGAATAGTTTTGATGAAAAAGTTACTTTAAATATGCTTGAATTTTTTGTGACTAAAATTAATACAATAGAAAAATTATTAGGAGTACCTATGGAATATATTCAAGAAATAGAAGAGTATTATGACAAGTTTATGAGAATTAAGAGGGAAAATAATGCTCATAAAGCTAACTTGAGTTATTCAAAAACCCGTAATGTATATGATAGAGTGAATATGCGTAGATATGTTAGGCAATATATTTCTGATCCATTAAATTTAAAGTTCTGTATGGATAATGCTATTAAAGATTTAAATGATAATAATACCATTAATAGTGGATATAAAAAATATCTTATTAGCAAATTAAATGCATTAGATAAAGAATTAACTGAAGAATTAGATGCATTAAAAAAAGAATTAGATGCATTAGATAAAGAAGAGCGTGTTCCAATGAAATATATTCAAAAAATAGAAACGTATTATGACAAGTTAAAAAAAATTACGACGGACAATTATGATAATAAAATTGACTTGAGTTCTTCAAAAAACTATAAGTATTTATGGCGTGTATGTGATAGAGTGAGTATGCGTAAAAATGTTAGGCAAAGAAATAGTGCTAATAAATTAAACTTAACTAAATTAAAATCCTGGGTGGATAAGGATATTAAAAATTTAAATGCTAAAAATACCATTAATAGTGAAGATAAAAAATATCTTATTAGCAAATTAAATGCATTAGATAAAGAATTAGAGACATTAAATAAAGAATTAGAGGCATTAAATGAAGAATTAAATGTATTAGATAAAGAATTAGATGCATTAGATGCATTATTAGATAAAGAAGATCGTGCTCCAATGGAATATAGTCAAGAAATACAAAGGTATTATGACAAGTTAAAAAAAAT
>CBCPNA010000017.1:0-4849 GCA_965120415.1 uncultured Bacillota bacterium
TTATGTCTTTCTATCATATCTATAGCTTTTATTTTAAAATATCTTTACTAAGTTTTTCTTCTTTATTTAATCAGTTACACTATTTTGCAAAATCCATACTAACTTCTCTATTTGCCAAGGCAAAATTCTGAAAATATTTTATCTATAACATCTTCTCCTATACTTTCTCCTATTATTTCCCCCAAAAAGCTATAGCTATCCATAATATCTGATGAAAGCAAATCTATAGGCATATGCTTTTCTAGCGTATCTATAGCATTTGAAATACTTTTGTCGGCGTTTATTAAAGATTCTTTATTTCTTTCATTAGATATTAAAATATCTGTATCAAAATTAATTTCATTTTCAATAAATAGTTGTTCTATTTTATTTATTAAATCTTCAAGCCCTATATTTTTTCTGGCAGAAATTTTTATAATATTTTCTGATTGTATATAGTTTTCTAAAGATTTTTCATCTATTTTTTGTTCTAAATCAATTTTATTTATTATAGAAATTATTTTTTTATTTTTAATGGTTGATATTATATCGATATCTTCTTTTGTTATTTCTTTTGAGCCATCTAAAACAAGCAAAATAAGGTCGGCGTTTTGAGCATATTTTTTAGCCCTTAAAACTCCAGCCTTTTCTATTTTATCTTCTGTATTTCTTATACCAGCTGTATCTATAATATTTATATAAATACCACTTATATTTAAATTTTCTTTCAAGATATCTCTTGTTGTGCCTGCTATATCGCTAACAATAGCTCTATCTTCATCTAGCAAAAAGTTTAAAACAGAGCTTTTACCAACATTAGGTCGCCCCAAAATAACAGTGCTTATACCTTCGTTTATTATCTTACCGGTATCTGCTGTTTTTAAAAGATTTTGTATTTCTTGTTTAAAAGCTAAAATTTTGCTTTTTATTTCGCTATATAGCATAAAAGGCTCGTCATATTCTGGATAATCTATAGATGCCTCTATATTTGCTATTATTTCTAAAAGGCTTTCTCTTAAAGATTTTATTTTTTGGTAAAGCTTTCCTGTTAGCCTATTTATCGCCGCTTTGTGAGAATAGCTTGTCCTTGCGTTTATTATATCTAGCACCGCCTCTGCCCTGCTTAAATCTATGCGCCCGTTTAAAAAGGCACGCTTTGTAAATTCTCCTCTTTCAGCAAGTCTTGCTCCATTTTTTATAATAAGCTCTAATATTCTTTTAACAGCAGAAAGCCCTCCATGACAATTTATTTCTATTATATCCTCTTTTGTATAAGTTTTGGGCGCTTTCATAACAGTTAGCAAAACTTCATCCAAAATTTCTTCATTATCTTTTATTATACCGTATGTTATTGTATGAGAAGTATATTTGGCTATGCTAATTTCCTTCTTTTTTTCAGCAAAAGGGGTAAAAATTTTATCTGCAATAGCAAAAGCTCTATCTCCACTAATCCTGATTATAGCAATGCTAGATTCAGCAAAAGATGTTGCAATTGAAACAATTGTATCAAATTGTTTGATTTTCATTTTAAAAATCCTTTCAAATAGCTAGTTTGTATTAAAACATTTTTTTATCATATGCCTTTTTAGGCAAAATCATAACATATCTAAAAGGTTCTTTACCTTTGCTAGATGTTTTTACAAATTTGTTATATTTAAGCCTATTATGGATAACTCTTCTTTCATAAGATTTCATAGGCTCTAAAGATGTTGGCTTTTGTGTTTTATATACTCTTTTGGCTAAATTATCTGCTAGCTCTTCTAGCGTTTTTTTTCTTTTTTCTCTATATTTTTGTATATCTAGATTAATAGGTATGTAAGCAAATTCACCCTTGTTTATAACAAGATTTGTTATATATTGGAGTGCATCTAGCGTTTCTCCTCTTTTGCCAATAAGCCCACCTAAATTTTCTCCTTCTATATCTATAAAAACTCCACGCTCTCTATCCATTTTAGCTGTTATTTTAACATCTAATTTCATCTTTTCAAAAAGTTTTATTAAAAAATCTTCTGCTATTTCACATGCCTTTTCATTAAAAAGTTTTTGATAAACATTTTCTATTTTATTTGCTTTATATTCTTCATTATATACATTTTGGGGCTTTTCATCTTTTTTAATTTTATCTTCTTTTAAAAAGGCTATTATTTTTGCATCTTTTCTAAATAAACCAAAAAAGCCCTTTGTTTCTTTTTGCAAAACTTCATATTCTATATCTTCTATATTAGCATTTAGCTCTTTTAAAACATCAGCAATAGCAAGCTCAACTGTCTTAGCTGTTTTTTCTATCTTCAAAAATGTTGCCTCCTCTTAATAAATGTTTAATTTAAGCTTCTTTTTCTAGCTTTTTAGAACAAATTTTATTCAAAATTTGATATTGGAATATTTGTATAATATTACCAGATATCCAATATATGCCAACCCCACAAGGTACATTTATTGTAAGTAACGCTATCATAATAGGCATTATAATATTAAATACTTTTTGCTGTTTTTGCATCATATTATCTTCAGACATTGTCCTTCTAGACATAAGATACCCAGATAAAAATGTAGAACCAGCAGATAATACAACAATTATTATGTTAGGAAAAGTAAGTCCAACTGTTTCTGTAAGGTTTAAAGAAAAGAATGTTTCTATTTGATTTTTTTGAACAAGTAGCTCTGATATGTTTAAAGAAGGCATAGCATCTTGAATATATTCCCAATTTTCTAATGTAAATTTAGCTAAATATTTTTTTAAATCTTCTATTATAGTTATATCATACTGAGCGTCTAGCTTTGCTGGGGTCATAGCAGATGCTATAGGTGATATAACATCTATATAGTTATCTGTATTTTGTATTTCTTTGGCTATTTGTGTATATATGTTTGATATTTCTGTTATAAAAAGGTAAGAATTTTTCATTATAAAAAATAGGGCTAAAAGTATAGGCAATTGTATAAGCAGGGGCAAACATCCGCTAAAAGGGTTGCATTTATTTTTAGCATAAAGGGCATTTATTTCCATATTCATTTTTCTCATAGCTTCTTGGTCTTTTGTATGGCTGTATTTTTCTTGTATTTTTTTAACCTCTGGTTGCAACTTTTTTATTTTAAGAGCTGATAACTGTTGCTTATAGCTAAGAGGGGTAAGAAGTAGCCTTACAATAATAGTAAATAAAATGATAGTAAACCCTAAAGAATTTACATAGCTTATATTGCATATAAGGCTAAAAACAATATTTACGATATATCCTAATATTTTAGATATAAACCCTATAATAACCCCTGGGTCTTTTTCTATGTAATTAACTAATAAAAATACTGTATTAAACAAAATAATTCCTCCAAAAATAAATATTAAGGTAAATCTATTCCACCTTTATTAAAAGGGTTGCATCTTATGATACGCCAAATAACCAAAAAAGTTGCTTTAAAAAAGCCATATTTTTTGTAAGCTTCTATTGCATAATTAGAGCATGTGGGGTAAAAAATACAACAAGGCTTTTTTAAAGGAGATAAATATTTTTGATAAAATTTAATTAAAATTAAAAAAAGTTTATTAAACATAAAAACTCCTATAAATCTATTTATTAAATCTATTATAAATGTTATATTAAATAACATAATTATTTGAATATATATTACATTATTATATTATAAATATTTAAATTTGTCAAATTTATAGCAAAAAGCTATTATATATTATGCCTAATTTAAAAATAATTATAACCACATAGCCCCCACTTTAAAAGAGGAGGCTTACTTGATAAACATTATTTATTTAAAAGCAAATTATGTTTATAAAAAAGATGGGTTAAAGCCTTTTCCATTTCAAAATAAGAGGCTAAATTAGAAAGATTTCTTGCAATAATAACGATAGAATATCCATTTTTTAATCTTGTTTCATTAAGGCGATAACTTTCTCTTATAAGCCGTGTTACACGGCTCCTTATAACGCTATTGCCGACCTTTTTGCTAACAGATATACCAAGAAGGTTTTGGTTTGTTCTGTTTTTAACAACATACATAACAAGATATTTATTAGCTATAGATTTACCTTTGTTGTAGACAAATTTAAATTGATAATTTTTTTTAAGAGACTGTGTAAAATGCAAAAAATCAACCCCAAATAAAATAATATAAAGCCCACTTTATAGCGGGCAAGCTTTAAGCAGATAAAACTTTTCTGCCTTTTTTGCGTCTTCTGTATAAAACTTTTCTGCCGTTTTTAGTTCTCATCCTTTTTCTAAAGCCATGCTCTTTACTTCTTTGCCTTCTTTTTGGCTGGTATGTCATCTTCATAAAATGCACCTCCTTTAGCTAAAAAGCATTGTTAATAAAAGATGGATTTACATAAATTTACATAATAGTTATAATATATTTAATATTTTATCATATCAAAAGCATTATACCATATTAAATACACATATTCAAGTCATTTATAAATAATTAATAAAACATTTTTGTACAAATTATCTTCTGTAAAAATGGATAATATGCCCCCTAAATTTGATATTTACTAGTAATTTAAACACCGTAAACACTATAAAATACTAGTAATTAATAACAAATTAGTAACAAATATCTTTATAAGGAAAGGAAATGATAAAATGTTTTTAATAAAAAATTAATACCACTTCTGAACCCCCAATCAGGAGTGGTTTTTTAATTTTGTTGTTCTTTTATTAATTATATTATAAATCATATTATATCATATGTCAAAATAAAATAGATAAGAAATAAAAAAAGATTCAAAAAAATAAAAAATAAAAAACGACTTAAAACAATAGGAACATCTTTTAAAATTTTTTCCACCAATCCAAGTTATAAAACTATTCATCTAATAAATTACACTCCTTCTAAACAAAAATAAAAAAGCCAGTTTATT
>CBCPNA010000018.1:0-7872 GCA_965120415.1 uncultured Bacillota bacterium
TTGTGCAATGAAAATTAAGCAAATTTAAAACGGTCATGTTTAATAAACTTCTATCTGTATTATAGCATTTTTGGAATACAATGTAAGCTTTATATAGGTTGCTATTTTCTTCTAAAAGTGTATGAAATTTACAGCAATTTAGCACATTAATATACTTTGCTTTTTTTTAATATTGCTATAAACAAGAAAAAAGGCGCATAAAACGCCTTTTCAATGATAACCTTTTGTATTGATTTTTGCATTAAATAGCCAAAAAATCACAAAAGAGCATTCAATATATTATGTTGATAGTTATTCAAATGTTATTATACGATAATTTTTATATTTTGCAAGCTTTTTTTAATATGGTATGATAAAATTGTATATATTTTGCCTTACCTTAACCTAATTTATAGACTATATACCGTATTTGCAACAACAGTATTGATTATACCTTTACCTCTATGTAATGTAGTTACTATAATCAATAAAAAAATATAAATAAATATTAAAATTTATATTTTTATAAATAAGGAGTTGAATTTTGCACTTCTATTATATCAGCTATAAAAAATAATATCCTATTTATTGATACATGCTAAAATCACTTTTTGCTAATTTTTATTTATAAGCAATGCAAAATACTAATCACCTTTCTGCTTCCATTTTAAATTTTTTATAATTTTTAAAGCAGAATATACGTTTAATTGGTTATTTAAATAAGCAATTTTTAATAATTGCTCTGGAACCATATAATCATATTTATCTGCTATTGGAGCTTGATTATCCTTTGTAATTAATGTAGTATCATTTATATTACAATTAATGTTTTTAATACTATTAATAAACGAAGATATATCTAATCCTGTTGTAAACTTTAAATAAAAATATTCATTTGAAACTGTTCTTATATCTAATTGTTTTTTTAACCCTATTGATAACAATTGAACTATAGTCTTTACATCCTTTGTTCCTGACCAAGGACATATATAATAAGAATTTTCATTATATTTAATAACATCATAATCTAAAATTCCACTTTTTTTAGCAATTTCTCTAGCGTCACATAAAGCTTTCTTTGCATTTTCTTGTAAATATAAATATATTGTATCTTCCTCTAAAACTTTTTTGATTTTTTGCATAATTTTAGTATGTACATCTCCACCATTACCTATCCAATTAGCTACCTTGCTATTTTTAGCACTATCAACATATACACACTTTTTTTCTGCTTCAATAGCAACTGTAACCCAAGATTTGCCTGCAAGCGAAAAGGTCTCTCCTATAAAAGGGCATCTATTCAATCGCCCTATTTCACCTGCATAATCTAAAACTTTATATTCTTCTTCATCTTGAAAAACTGCATAAAATGAATAATAATTGCAAATTTTTTCACCTTTTAAACCAACTATAATGCCACCATTATCCATACGTTGTAAATATTCTTTTTCTATCATATATTTTAATAACATTTTATATTCATCTGCAGAAATTATATTTTTAAAAGCCGGTAATAATAAAACTTTTTCTGCAAGCTGTGATGGAGTTAACTCTGTAAAAGTCATTAATATACTCAATGTTTGATGTGCAAGTAAGCTATATGGTTTTTTCTTTTGTTCAAAAGGCTCTACCCATCTTTCTTCTGAATATAACTGAATTACAGCAATAGAGCGAAGTAAATCCCACGGTAATAATTTTAATGGATTTTCTGCAGATTCTTCATGTAAACCTAAAAACATTATTCGTGATTTTCCTGTTCTTCTACCAGAACGCCCTAATCTTTGTACAAAACTTGAACAAGTAAAAGGTGCCCCTATTTGAATAATTAAATCTAAATCTCCCGTATCAATTCCTAATTCTAATGTTAAAGTTGCTGCTACAACCGTTGGCTTTTTATTATTTTTTAAAGCATTTTCTGCATCTTTGCGTAATTTTGCTGATATGCTACCATGATGAACATAAAATATATCTTCTTCTTTTTTATTTTTTGCAATATTTTTAAGCTCTTTTATAATATTTTCAGCTTCTGTTCTTGTGTTGGTAAAAATGATACATTTTTTGTTATGACATTGCTTGTATAAAAAATCATAGTATCTTTTAGTTATTTCTGCAGTTGCTTCTTCATCTATTTGAGAAATAATAAAGCTTTCAGCACATAAAGATATAGATCTTTTTTTATTATTTATACCTACAGCTATTGATGCTTTATTAGTTCCTGATGATAAAAAATCCATTACCGATTGATAATTATTTAAAGTCGCAGATAATCCAATCCGTCTAGGCTTACAATTTGTCATTTTTTCTAATCTACTAATAAGACAAATAACTTGCATTCCTCTATCACTAGCCATAAAAGCATGTATTTCATCAATAACTATAAAACGTAAATCAGAAAATAATCTACAGGCATCATTTGGATGTTTCATTAATAAGGCTTCAAGCGACTCTGGAGTAATTTGTAAAATACCTTTTGATATTATCAAGGCTTTTCTCTTATGTGATTGTGGTATATCGCCATGCCATGACCACACAGGAATATTTTCATCTTCTAAAAGTTCATTAAGTCTAGTAAATTGGTCATTTATCAGTGCTTTAAGAGGTCCTATATATATAACTCCTATAGATTCTGAATGGTTATTTTCTAATAGTGTAAGAATAGGGAAAAAAGCAGCCTCTGTTTTTCCAGAAGCTGTACCAGATGCAATTACTACATGTTTATCCGTATCCATAATTGCATTACATGCTTCAACTTGTACTTCTCTTAAATCATCCCACTTTTTTTTATAAATATATTTTTGGATAAAAAGAGCGTATCGCTCAAATGTAGTTTTTTTCATATATCAAACTCCTCAAATAAATCGCTATACTCATCGTTAGCATCTTCAGAATCTTTTTCATAACTTTTATAAAAATATCTTTCATCATTTATCAAATCTTTAAAAGAATCATTTGGATTTTGTTGTAATCTATTTAAAAGACCAATAAAATCTCTTATTAATTCTCTAGGAGTTGATAATTGAGCTGCTCCTAATCTTTGATTAACTTTATTTAAAAATTCTGTTAATTCATTTTGTCCAATATTACATTCATACATATAATGAAAGCTATGCAGCTCACAAAGACGCTCTAGCAACAAATATATTTCTTCTAGAGTAAGTTTATTTAATTTAATAACCGGGCTAGCAAGATCAACAAATTCTTTATCTTCAAAACGATTGTCTGCTAATCTTGATTTAAGCGCCTCATAGCTAAACAAGCCCCTTCTCTCATCGTATATAAAGTCTGGTGTACCTCCTATAAATACTCCAATATATCTAGCTTTTCCTTGCATTGTATCATTAAATATAGTTAATATCTTTTCATAATTACTATCTCTAGCTTGTTTATGATTAATTTTATATAAATTAACTCCTTCATCAATAAAAATAAGCAAGCCTTTATACCCCGCCCTTTTCACAAACAAAGCAAATAATTTTAAAAATTCATACCAATTTTGATCATCAATAATGCTGTCAACTGGAAGCTCACGTTTTGCTTCTGTTTTATTTGCATATTCGCCTCTAAGCCATCTTAATGCTGAAGTTTTTAAAGAATCATCTGCATTTTTCATACCTTTCCAATAAATATCAATAACATTAGCAAAAACAAAACCGTACATCATTTCTGATAACTCTGTTAAAACGCTGTATATTTGTTTGCTTACCATATCAATTAATGAAGGGTCATTTACCTGCAAATTTTTTTCACTAGCTATTTTTGATTGAATAGAAGTAATCCATTTTTGCAAAATAGATTCTAATGCACTTCCTTCGGGGCGCGTTCTTGTAGACAAATGTTGAATTAATTCTCTATAAGTAGATATTCCTTGTCCATTTGTCCCAACCAATCGTCTTTCCGGTGATAAATCTGCATCCATTACAACAAAAGAACGTTCTAAAGCATTATTTCTAATAATCTGGAGTAAAAAACTTTTTCCGCTTCCATATTCTCCACATATAAATTTAAATGATGCACCTCCTTCTTCTATTGTTGCAAGATCTCGTAAAAAAGAATTTATTTCTCCTTGCCTTCCAACTGCAACATGCCTTAACCCAATTCTAGGTACAACACCAGCAGTTAAAGAATTAATTAAGGCTGCTGATTCTCTTTTGTTTATATTTGCCATAGCAATCCTCCTATTTTATTGCACTTTTAAGCTCTTTTTCATACTGTTCTAAAATTTGAATTTCTCCATAAGTATCTATTAAAATATCTCCTATATATTGCGTTGCTATATCATTAATTTCATCTAGCAATATTTCTGGCATTGTCATTTGCGTATTGGAAATTTCTTCTAGTTGTACCTTAACATTATCTTGTAATAGTACAATACGCAAAACATTCTGTTGCACTACTGATAAACATGTAACTAAAGGCTTTAAATCTTCAGAAATTTTATCTAATTCAAATATTGAATTATTTTCATCGTTAGTATCATTTTTAGCTATAAATAATTCATCCATATGATTATATATGTATTCAAATTCAGCTCTATATTCTTTTTCAAGCATCAAAAAATTTAATTCCACAACTAAAATATCACACGCTAAATATTGATTTGATATTTGATTTATTTTATCAATTGAAGCTTGCAAACTTAAATCATATGTTATTTCCCAACTATTTTTTTGTATTTCATCAAATATTGTTCTAGTATATTGTGGTAAAGCTGCAAAAATTTCTTTAATAGTATCTAAATCTGCTAATACTTCTCTTGTATCTTGTTCTTCATCTATGACTTCTAATACCTCCCTTACTATATTAGACTCACTTCGTAACAAATCAATATTTTTAAAATCTAATTGTATTTTTCCTTTCTCTGTACTCTCTTTTTTATTTGGTGCATACTCTTTTTTTAAAAAATGTTTTACCATGCGTTTTACTGTATCTGATATTTCATCATCTATAATAATATTTCTTAATCTGCCTCTATAGCCATGTAATTCTCTTAAAACATTTTCTGAATATTTTACTAGCCAATTAATAAATTCACGTAACTTTTTACTACTAGTATATGCTTTAACATAAATTTCTATTTTATCATGTGCATTAACACAATTTGCACCTTGAAATATATAATGTTTTTGTTTTTTTTGTTTTGAAGGTCCGTATGATTTTAATATACCTTTTCCCTTTTTCTTTAAAAAAATACTATCAGCTACTGTAACAACTTTTGGAATTACTTCATTTAGCAAGGCTTGATGCCCTTCTCTATAAAACTTACTTCCAACCAACGAATAATCACATAATGCATCTATTAAAATAAACGGCAATTTTAGCGGTTTTTCTTTAAAATGTTTATCTATCATTATATCATTAATTATAGATTGTTTAGGTAATGATATATTAGCTAAATCTGGCATGTGATAATCAAGATTATTAATTTGAGTAAAATCAAATGTCCACTTTAATAAATATGAGTCTAATTCTGGATATTCAGTTCTATAATTAAGCCATAAAGACATCAATTGTTTATAACCATCTTGTGCATTATTCCAGCCATATCCACTTAATAGCTCATAAATATTAATAAATATATATGATAAATCTGTTTTTAAATAATTTGATTTTCTAGCTTGAGCTCTCCAATAAAAATACCATTTTTTTTGTTGACTATTCATAGCAATATAAGTTGGATAACGTGTTATAAAAGGAACATATGGAGTTTCTTTTCCTTCTAAATTTTTATACTTTAGCATATCTTTTTTAAAATCATTATAAAAAGGTGGTTCATAAAAATCAAAGTCATCATATTCATCTTTTTGAGGAATTATTTGTTTATTTTCATCATCGCCTAAAATTTCTATATCGATAAACTCTACATCATTTTCTTTTATATCTTCATGAATTTCTGTTTCTTTAACTTCTTGTTTATTTTGTTCTTCTATATTAAGTTTTTCTTTTTCATTAATAGCTCTAAAAATTGAAATAACATTATTTATTGAATATGAATAATCTAGATTTGTTTCTTTTTCATCTTTTAGCAAAATTATCTGCTTATTTGCATTTAAGTTACTTTCTTTACATATATTATTATCAAAACTTTCTTGTTTAGTTATGTTATTCCTTATATATCTTTCTATATTAGAAATTATTTGATTAAACTTTTGATATTTATTTTGAACAGTTGTTATATCCATATTTTGTAAAGAAGTATTTAATGCTCTTTGTATATTTATAGCATTGTATAAATTTATTCTTATTTGCTCAATAATATTGTTTGCCTTTTCTGTATCTAAATTAAAGCTTGATATATTTTCTATAGTTGTTCTAATAGCAGTAATTCTATAATCTAAATAAATAAATTTTATAATTTCTTTACCATGCATCAAATATATTTTAAATAAATTATTCAGTATATCTTCTTGTGTATTTGTCAAAATTGAAATAGCAATTTTAGCACTCTTTATTTCTATTTCAAAAAGTCTATTATCCCTATTTGTAAATATTTCTATATTATCTAAAATTTCTATATCATCAAACTTTATATTACTTTTTTTTATGTCTTTATGAATTTCTATTTCTTTAACTTCTTGTTTATTTTGTTCTTCGATGTTAGATTTTTCTATTTCGTTGATATCATTATAAATTAAATTATTATTATTTGTTTGTGTTGCATCTTTTGGCAAAATTATTTGTTTATTTTCATTTGATTTAGTTTCTTTACCTAAATTATCAAATATTTCTTGTTTAGTTATGTTATTCCTTATATACCTTTCTGTATTAGAAATTATTTGATTAAGTCTTTGATATTCCTTTTGTGCAGTCGCAATATCCATATTCTGTAAAGAAGTATTTAATGCTCTTTGTACATTTATAGCATTGTATAAATTCATTCTTATTTGCTCAATAATATTGTTTGCATTTTCTGTATCTAAATTAAAGCTTGATATATTTTCTATAGTTGTTCTAATAGCAATAATTCTATTTTTAAAATTATCTAATTCAAGGAATTTATCACATGGTATTAAATCTACTTTCGATATACTCATTAATATTTTTTCTTGTATATTTACCAAATTTGAAATAAGAAATTTAGCACTATTTATTTCCATTTCAAAGCGTTTCTTTCCCCTATTTGTAAATATTTCTATATTACCTAAAATAATTGGTTTATTATTACTTTTAGGATATCTATATTTAATACAACTACCGCTTTTGTCAGTAAATTTACCTAAAATAAGCATAATAAAATCTATAAACACTCCTATCCCAAATAGCCCATAAGTAAATAAATAAATAGTACCTGAAATATTTTTCCCTACATAAAATCTATGTGCTCCTAAAATACCCAAAAAATAACATAAGAAAAAAGTCTTTATCCATGAACTTGTCTGAATGATAACTTGTTGTTTTTCATTATTTTGAACTTTATTCATTTTAATGCTCCTTTTTATCATCAAACTCTAATTAAGTAACATCAAATTAATTATTAATTTATATCATTTATATTTTAAAAATTTTATTATTAATCACTAATATGAAAATAAGATAGTATAAATATTTAGGCTAATTATTAAAATTTTACATTATTTATTATATATATTTTTTCTCTTTTAGTCAATATTTTTAATTTTTCTCTTTTTTCATTTATTTATTTCTAATAAAATTAAAATTTTAAAATTTTAATACTAGCTACTTCATTTAATATTTTTATATATGCCATAAGATTTTTTTATTTTTATACCCCATCTAAATATGATATAGAAGTTAAATCTTTTTAACTTCTATGTCATATTACGATTTGGAAAGGCAAGAGTAAATTATACAAAAATAAATGGGAGAAAATCAAGAAACTTGTTTATAAAAAAAATCAATAGGAGATAAATAATTTAAAGAATTATGTATTCTAAA
>CBCPNA010000019.1:0-36854 GCA_965120415.1 uncultured Bacillota bacterium
GCTTTTTAAAAATATTTTATTTTTAAAATAATATTTTTCTTTTGAAAATTTTTTAAAAAATTAAAAATCTTATTTTTTATTTTAAATGAAAATGAAAAAAAGCCCTTTAACATATTTGGAAACGGGGTTTTTTCTTACCCCCCAAATATCGTTAAAGAGCCTTTTTATCTAATTTTCCTCTAAGCTATTATCTACTTTAGCAACAGATACAACCTTAACATCTTCATCTACATTGATAAGCTTTGTGCCTTGTGTCACACGTCTATATGTGCTAATATCTTTTGCCCTAATCCTGATAACAACTCCTTCTGTTGTTATCATTATAATCTCGTCGTTTTCTCCTATTATCTTAACATCTATAACATTACCTGTTTTTTCTGTTATTTTGTAAGTTTTAAGCCCTTTTCCGGCTCTTGCCTGAATTTTATATTCTGTACTTTCTGTACATTTACCAAAGCCTTTTTCAGAAACGATAAGTATTTTTTTATCCTCTTCAATAATTTCAGACGCTATAACCTCATCATCTTTATTTAATGTTATAGCTTTAACCCCTGCAGCCCCTCTTGAAAGCTCTCTAAAGTCGTCTGAGCTAAACCTTATCGCCATACCGTATTTTGTAGCAACAAAAATATCACTTGTATTTTTTATATTTTGTACAGATATAAGCTCATCGTCTTCTTTTAAAGAAATAGCTATAAGTCCACCTTTTCTTATATTTTTAAACATTGATATTTTTGTTTTTTTGATAATACCTTTTTTAGTTGTCATTAATAGGTAGCTTTCTTCTTCATCTTTTTGTTGTTTATAAGGTATAACAGCTGTTATCTTTTCATCCGTTTCTATAGGTATTATATTAACAATAGGTGTACCTTTTGAAGAGCGTCCAGCGCTTGCTATTTCATAAGTCTTGATTCTATAAACTTTACCTTTGTTCGTAAAAAAGTAAATAAAGCTATGATTACTGCTTAAAAATAGGTTGTTTATAAAATCTTCTTCCCTTGTTTGCATACCTATTATACCACGTCCACCCCTATTTTGGATTTTGTAGGTAGAAAGCGGTATCTTTTTGATATAATTAAGATGAGTCATTGTTATAACATTAACTTCATCTTCTATTAAATCTTCTATTTCTAGCTCTGTTTCGTCTTTTATTATAGTTGTTTTTCTATCATCTGCAAACTTTTCTTTTATACGCAAAAAATCATCTTTTATAACTTCTAAAAGCTTGTTATTATCTGCCAAAATTTCTTTCATTTCTTTAATAAAGGCAAGTAACTTTTCATTTTCTTCCAAAAGCTTATCTCTTTCAAGCCCTGTAAGGCTCCTTAATCTCATTTCTACAATAGCTTCAACCTGTGGCTCTGTAAATTCAAAACGTTTTATAAGATTTTCTTTAGCTTCATTTGTTGTTTTGGATGCTCTTATTATGTTTATAACTTCGTCTATAAAATCTAAAGCCTTTAAAAGCCCTTCTACAATATGGGCTCTTTTAGCTGCTTTATCTAGTTCAAATTTTGTCTTTCTTTTAACAACATCTTCTTGATGTGCTAAATAATGTGATAAAATTTGTAATAAATTGAGCGTTTTAGGCACTCCATCAACAATAGCTAAAAAGTTAATGCTGTAGCTTTCTTGTAAAGGTGAATATTTGTACAGTTTATTTAATATAACATTTGCATTTACATCTTTTTTACATTCTATAATAACTCTTATACCGTTTCGGTCTGATTCATCTGAAATGTCTGAAATACCTTCTATCTTTTTTTCTTTAACAAGGTCTGCTATTTTTTCAATCATTTTAGATTTATTAACTTGATAAGGTATTTCTGTTACAATAATCTTTTGCTTTGAAGAGCTATCTTCTATTTCTGCTGATGCACGCACAGTTATTTTGCCTTTTCCGCTTGTGTAAGCAAGGGTTATGCCCGATTTGCCAACTATAGTTGCCCCGGTAGGAAAGTCCGGCCCTTTTATAATTTCTAAAAGCTCTTTTATATCTGTTTCTCTATTTTCATTAATTTTATTATCAATTATTTTTAAAAGCCCATCCAAAACTTCTGAAAGGTTATGTGGAGGTATATTTGTTGCCATACCAACAGCAATACCAGAAGAGCCGTTAACAAGCAAATTAGGAAATTTAGACGGAAGCACTTTTGGCTCTTTTTCTGTGCTATCGTAATTATCGATAAAATCGACTGTTTCCTTTTCTATATCAGAAAGCATCTCTAAAGATATTCTGCTAAGCCTTGCTTCTGTATATCTGTAAGCTGCTGCTGGGTAACCATCTATCGAGCCAAAATTACCATGTCCATCTACCAGCATATAACGCATAGAAAAATCTTGAGCCATACGGACTAAAGCATCGTATATCGCAGAGTCACCATGTGGGTGATATTTACCCATTGTTTCCCCTACAATATTTGCACACTTTTTATAACCTTTGCTTGGGTCTAGGTTAAGCTTATTCATAGCGTATAATATCCTTCTATGCACAGGCTTTAGCCCATCTCTAACATCAGGCAACGCTCTAGATACAATAACGCTCATCGCATATTCTATATAAGAATTTTTCATCTTATCTGATATTTCAGTATCAATTATTTTGTCGTAATTTTCAAATTCAGACATACATTATCCCTTTCTTATATTTAACAAATTTTAAACATCAAGGTTTGTAACAAATCTTGCATTTTCTTCAATAAATTCACGGCGTGGACCTACTTTATCGCCCATTAGCTGATCAAAAATTTCGTCCGCAAGCCTTGCATCTTCTATCGTAACTTTTAAAAGTATCCTTTTTTCTGGATCCATCGTCGTTTCCCATAATTGCTCTGCGTCCATTTCTCCTAGTCCTTTATAACGCTGGATAGGCTTTAAGCCCTCTTGCCCTATTTCTTTTATTATATTATCTCTTTCTTCATCGCTATATGCATAATAGTCTTTTTTGCCCTTTTCTAGCTTGTAGAGAGGGGGCTTTGCAAGATAGACATTGCCATTTTCTATAAGAGGTGTCATAAATCTAAAGATAAATGTTAAAAGAAGAGTTGTTATATGTGCTCCATCGACATCGGCATCTGTCATAAGCACTATTTTATGATACCTTAATTTTTCTATATCAAAATCATCATGAATACCGGTGCCAAAAGCAGTTATCATAGATCTTATTTCTTCGTTAGAAAGGATTTTATCAAGCCTTGATTTTTCTACATTTAGTATTTTACCCCTTAGTGGTAAAATCGCTTGTGTTTTAGGGGTTCTTGCGTTAACAGCAGAGCCTCCAGCCGAATTACCTTCGACTATATATAATTCACACTTGGAAGGATCCTTTTCGCTGCAGTCTGTTAATTTGCCTGGTAGTCTTGATACCTCTAAAGCCGACTTTCTTCTTACAAGCTCCCTTGCTTTTTTAGCAGCCTCTCTTGCTCTTGCTGCTATTAATGTCTTTTCTATAATACTTTTGCTTATAGCTGGATTTTCTTCTAAAAAGTATGTTAAATGTTCATTAAGAACGGCTTCTACAGCCCCTTTTGCCTCTTTGCTACCTAGCTTACCTTTTGTCTGCCCTTCAAATTGTGGATCAGATATTTTAATACTTACGATAGATGCAAGCCCTTCTCTAATATCTTCGCCAAAAATTTTATCATTGTCTTTTAAAAGCCCAAATTTTTTGCCGTAATCGTTTATAGTTTTGGTAATGGCAGTTCTAAAGCCGGATACATGGGTACCACCATCTATTGTATTTATATTGTTTACGTAAGAATAATTATTTTCTACATAGCCATCGTTATGCTGGAAGGCAACTTCTACCAAAATGTCGTCTTTACTTCCTTCGCAATAAAATATGTTATCATACATAGGAGTTTTGTTTTTGTTTATGTGAGAAATAAATTCTTTAATACCACCTACATAATGGAACACTTCTTCTTTTGGCTCTTCTTCTCTAAAATCGTTTAAAATAATTTTTAGCCCTTTTGTTAAAAAGGCTGTTTCTTGCAAGCGTTGCCTTAATGTATCGTAATTAAATACAAGCTCATCAAAAATTTGATAATCAGGCTTAAATTCTATTTCTGTACCAGATATAGAATCGTCACAATCTGCTATTTTAGTAAGCTTTGTTAATACATTACCTCTGCTGTATTTTTGCTCATAAATACTGCCTTTGTTGTATATTTTAACATTTAGCCATTCGCTAAGGGCGTTAACAACAGACGCCCCAACGCCGTGTAACCCACCAGAAACTTTGTATCCTCCGCCGCCAAATTTGCCCCCAGCGTGGAGTATTGTAAAGACTACTTCTACCGCTGGTATATTTTTTTGTGGATGGATACCTATAGGTATACCTCTACCGTTATCTTTAACCGTGATTGTATTTTCTTTATTTATAGCAACATAAATCTCTGTGCAATAGCCTGCAAGCGCCTCATCAACAGCATTATCGACTATTTCATAAACAAGGTGATGAAGCCCTTTAGAAGAGGTTGAGCCTATGTACATACCAGGCCTTTTTCTTACCGCCTCTAACCCTTCTAATATTTGTATTTGGCTTTCATCATAATTTTGCTTTGACATAGGCTTTAATACACTCCTTTTTAATTACAGTTTTACTACAGTATCAATCTTATACAGTATATCACAATAGTTTGATATATGCAAGAGCTAATATTTCTATTTTTATTGTTTTGTAATATAAATAGAACAATGGTTGTTAAATATTGTTATTAAATTTATTTTTCTAATATTTTACCATCTTCTATTTCGAAAATTTTACAATCTGTATTTAAATTTTTAATAACATCTTCTATACCAGTGCAAGTTATTATAACTTGTATATCTTTTATATTAGATATTAAATATTTTTGCCTAAATTGATCCAGTTCTGAAAAGACGTCGTCTAAAAGCAAAACAGGAAAGATACCCTTTTCCTTTTTTATTAAATCTATTTCTGCAAGTTTTGTGCTTAAAGATACGGTGCGTTGTTGCCCTTGTGAGCCAAAATCTTTTACATTAATATCGTTTATAAAAAATAGTATATCATCTTTATGAGGACCTACAGAAGTTGTTTGATAGAGTATGTCCTTTTCTATAGATTTATTTAATTTTGACTCAAAATCTTTAAAAGAAACGTTAGGCTTATATTTTATTTGTAAAAACTCTTGATTTTTAGTAATAGAATTATGTATTTTATTTGCTATTTTACTAATTTTTTTTATAAAATCTTCTCTTGTTTTAATAATTTTTTTACCGTATTCTATAAGCTGTATGTCCCATGCAAATAGCGTTTCTTTTAAATCATTTTGTTTAAATATTTTTTTTAAAAGCGCATTTCTATGTTTTAATATTTTATGATATTGAAAAAGGCTATCATAATAAACTTTATTTACTTGACAAAGCTCTATATCTATAAATTTTCTTCTTTCAAGAGGTCCTCTTTTTATAAGATTTAAATCTTCAGGAGAAAATATAACAACATTTAATGCGCCAAAAAGCTCGCCTAGCTTTTTTAAAGGCAAATTGTTTAAGGCAATACCTTTTTTGCTATCTTTTTTTAAATGTATATCTATTTTGTTTAAATAATTATTGTATATAACCTCTATTTTTATATGAGCATCTAGCTTATCAAAATTTATAAGTTCTTTATCTATATGTGTTCTGTGGCTTCTGCCGGTAGCCCCTATATATATTGCTTCTAGCAAATTTGTTTTACCCTGGGCGTTTTTGCCATAAAATATATTTATACCTTTTTTTAGCTCTATTTCTAATAATTGTATATTTCTGTAATTTTTGAGAGATAATTTTTTAACGTACATATTTTTCACCTATAACTTTAATTGTGCCAAAATCTTTTACAAAAACAATATCGCCATCTTTTATTTTTTTACCTCTTTGCATACAAACATTACCGTTTACGGTAACATCGCCGTTTAAAATAATTAATTTTGCATAGCTTCCTTGCACTGCTATATTAGCTAATTTTAAAAGCTGTTGTAATTTTATAAAATCTGTATTTATCGTAATTTGCATTATATTCCCCCCTTTATTAAATACCTGCAAAAAAAGCCGATTTTCTTATGCAAAGGCTATGTAAAAATCTGGCTTTTTGTATAATTGTATATATAAATATTGTTAAAATTTAAATAATTAAAATTTATTGTTTATTTAAAGCATAATGTAAATTAAAACTTAATTTATTTTTAAAGGAAGTATTAAATATTTATAATTATCATGATTTATAGATTTTATAATACAAGGGCTTAAAGAAGACATAAACTCTATATAAACTACTTCATCTTCTATAGCTTTTAAAGCCTCTATCAAATAGCGTGGATTAAAAGCTATTTTTAAATCTTCGCCTTCTAAATCTATTTTTAACTCTTCTGAAAAATCGCTAAATTCTGTATTAGAGGTTATTTCTAATATATTTTCTTTTATTTCTAATTTTACTGGATTTTTTTTGTTGTCTCTAGAAATAATAGAGGCTCTTTCTAAACTGCTTAAAAAATTATTTTTATTAATTTCTATTTTTGTTTTAAATTCGTTTGTAAAAATTTGTTCGTATTTAAGAAATTCGCCCTCTAATAACCTTGATATTATGATACAGCTTTCAAGCTCTAGCATTACGCTTTTTTCATCAAAATATATGTTTAGGTAAGCGTCTTCTCTTTCAGGCAATATTTTTATTATTTCGTTTAAAGCTTTAGCTGGTACAACAGCATCTATATTTGTATCTGTATCTATGCTAGTTGTCCTAAAAGATACTCTAAAACCATCTATAGCAACTATATTAAAGGCCTTTTCTTTTATTTCTAAAAGCTCACCTGTTAATATAGGTTTAGATTCATCTAATGATATAGAGAATTTGGTTTGTTTTATCATATTTTTAAATTGCAAGCAATTTATTTTGATATTAGTGTCTTTTTCTATTAAATTTATCATAGGAAATTCGCTTCCGTTCTGCCCTAAAACTTTGTATTCTATTTTACCACTTTTTATTATAGCTTGGTTATTTTCTAGAACATTTATTGTTATTTCTTCTTCGGGCATATTTTTAATAATATCAGAAAAAAGCTTTGCATCTAAAGCAACCATACCCTTTTCTATAACATCTGCTTCTTTTATATTAGCTGTTTCTATCGCTAGCTCTAGGTCATTAGATAATAACCTAAATCCATCTTTATCTGCTATTAATAGAATACATTCTAATATAGGCATAGTTGTTTTATTTGCTACAGATTTTAAAACAATATTAATATTATTTATTAATATATCTTTGTTACAAACAATGTGCATAATGTTTAAAACTCCTTTGTGAAATTTATTTATATATATATTAATAATTTAGTAGATATAGTAGTAGGGGGTGTTTATTTTGTTTATAACTTTAAAAAATATAGTTATTAAAGCAATTATAGCTATTTAATAATTATGTTGATAAAGTTTTTGAAATGTAATTGTTGTCCACATTATCAACATATAAAAATAAAATAAAATTATATAAACACTAAATAAACATAGTTATTAACATATTATTTTTTTAAAATTTTGTCTTTCAGAGATATTAAGTTGTTTTCAAAATTTTTATCTTTTTTTATTTTTTCTTCTATCTTTTCTATACCGTGGATAACAGTTGAGTGGTCTCTATCTATAGATTTACCTATGTTTAATAAAGATTCGTTTAATATTTCTCTTGCTAAATACATGTAAACTTGCCTTGCGGTTGTTATTGGCTGGTTTCTTTTTTTGCTTTTTATTTCGTTTGTCTTAACGTTGAAGTAGTTAGAAACAACTTCTAATATATAGTCCATATTTAAAGATACGCTTGTTTCATGGATAATGTCTTTTAGTGCGTTTTCGGCAAGCTCAACACTTATAGAAACGTTAGTAAGGTTAGAATAAGCAATAACCCTTGTAAGTGCCCCTTCAAGCTCTCTTATATTGCTTTTTACAGATTTAGCTATAAATTGTGATACTTCTTTTGGTATAGATATTTTTAAAGATTCTGCCTTTTTTTCCAAAATGGCTGTTCTTGTTTCAAAATTAGGGGTTTTTATATCGGCTATAAGACCTCCAGAAAACCTAGAGCGTAGCCTTTCTGTAAGTGTTTCTATTTCGTTTGGTGGTCTATCGCTTGATATTATAATCTGCTTGCCCGAATCTTTTAAGTCGTTAAATGTGTGGAAAAATTCTTCTTGTGTTTGAGTTTTATCAACGATAAACTGGATGTCGTCTATTAATAATACGTCTATTTTTCTGTATTTTTCTCTGAATTCTTTATTTTTTTGTTCACGGATAGAAGATATAAGCTCATTTGTAAACTTTTCGCAAGATGCATACAAAACTTTAGAAGATGGGGTTTTAGATAGGATATAATTAGCTATAGCGTGCATAAGATGCGTTTTACCAAGCCCAACATCTCCGTACAGAAAGAGAGGGTTATATATACCAGGGCTCTCAGCAACAGCAACCGATGCTGCATGGGCAAGGCGGTTACTTTCTCCTATGACAAATGTTTCAAATATGTATTTTTGGTTTAGGTTGCTTTCTTTAAGGCTTTCTGTTTTGATATATTCTGTATTATCGCTATCGCTATGCTTTTCATAATTTTGGGCTTCTTCTTGTAAAACAAGCTTAATATCAAGCGCTTTACCAAAATGATGTTCCACAATATTTGATAAAAAAGGCATATATTTAGAATTAATATGTTCTATATAAAATTTATCTGAAGCTTGCAAAACAAGGGAGTTATCTGTTAAAGAAATAGTTTTTAAATCTTTAAACCATGTTTTGTATGTAAAGTCGCCTAGCTGTTCTATTATAGAGTTAATGCAGTTTTGCCAACATTCATTTAAACGGCTCATTTTTTTATTTGCCTCCTAAAAGTTAATAATGTTTAAAATGTTGATTAAGTTATTAACATAATGTGAATAAAAATGTTTATAACTTAAAAATAAACATATGTTGAAAAATTTTATAAACATAAAAAAGCTTAAAAAATAAATGAAAAATGAAATTATATAAAGTTATTAACATAGTTTTGAACATTATGTTAATAACTTTGTAATTTTCAAAAGTTATCAACATAATATATAATAACAAAATAATTTAATATAATCAATATTTATAATAAATAAAATTTTGCAAAATTGGTAATATATAATAAAATTTTAGCATGTATAATATATTTTGTATAAATAAAGTCCTTTTGCAGAGGCGGTTGCCCCAGCATTTGCCCTATTTTTAGAATTTATAATTTCTTTAATACAAGAGGGGGGCTTTTTTTGCATACCTATATCTATTAATGTGCCTGTTATTATTCTTACCATATTGTATAAAAAGCCGTTGCCGGTAATTTTTATAGTTATAAAATTTTCTTTATTTTCTATATTTAGATTATAGATTGTTCTTATTGTTGTTTTGGCGTAGCTTTTGGTAGCGCAAAATGCTTTAAAATCATACTCACCTATAAAATATTTGCATGCATCTTGCATTTTTTTAATATCTAGTTTTTTATTAATAAATTCGGCATAATTTATTAATAAAGGGTTATTAAAGCTATTGTTATATATTTTATATATGTAAGTTTTTTTATAAACATTTTTTTGTGGATGAAAATCATCCGGTACAATTGTAGCATTTGTTATAACAATGTCTTTAGGCAAAAAGCTGTTTATAGCAAAAGGCAATTTTTGCATAGGTATGTTAAAATCGTGCTTAAAAACAGCAAGCTGGTCTAGTGCATGCACTTTTGCATCTGTTCTGCTAGCACCTCTTATTGGTATATCTTTTTTAAATAAGCTTTTTAAAGCTTTTTCTATTTCATGTTGTACAGTTCTTTTATCTTGTTGTTTTTGCCAACCAAAAAAGTTTGTACCATCGTACATAATGTTTAATAATACTTTCATCTTTCCACCGTTAATCTTAATATTATTATAATAATAAAATAAATAAGGCTAATTAAAATAGCTGTATAATCATTTTTATCAAGCTTAAAAATCTTGATACTAGTCCTTTCTATATCGCCTCTATAGCACCTTGCTTCCATCGCTAGCGCTAACTCGTCAGCTCTTTTAAAGGAAGATACAAAAAGAGGTATTAATATAGCTATAAAGTTTCTAATATTTTTTATTTTTCTGCTTTCAAAATCAATACCTCTTGACATTTGGGCTTTTTTTATTTTATCTAATTCTTCTATTATAGTTGGTATAAATCTTAGAGATATAGTTATCATTAAAGAAATTTCTTGCGAAGGAAATTTCAGCTTTTTAAGTGGTTTTAAAAGGCTTTCAAAGCCAGCTGCTAGCTCTAAAGTTTTTGTTGTAAAAGTTAGCATAGAAGAGGCTATAATTAATATAACAAGCCTAAATATTATTTGTAAGGCATAATATATACCACCTGTTGTAATAGTTAGATAGTCCATTTTTAATAAAATCTTGCCGCTTTTTACCAAAAATATATTTGTTAAAAAACTAAAAAGCATAATTAGCCATAAGCTTTTAAATATTTTAACAATTATTTTTAAAGGAATTTTTGCCAAAATAATTGTTGACAATAAAAAAGCAAAAGAAATAAAATTGCCCAAAAATGTTTTGGAAATAAATACAAATATTAAAAATAAAAAATTAATACATATTTTAAGCCGTGGGTCTAGCTTATGTATAACAGAATCTGTTTGATAATAGTTTCCAAAAGTCATATAAAAATCCTTTCTGTATTTTGTATTTATTTTAAAATTAAATTATTTTTTAAAAAATCTAATGCGTCTTTTGTTTTGTATATATTTTTTGGTATATTTTTAAAATTTTTATTTAATATTAAAAATAGCTTGTTTACTTCTGGTATGTCTAGCCCTATTTGCTCCAAAATATCAGCATTTTGAAACACATTTTCTGTATAGCCTTTTAAAATAATGCTCCCTTTGTTTAATACAATAGTGCTACCACACATATTGCAAACATCTTCCATACTGTGAGAAATAAGGATAATAGTTATATTTAAAGCTTTATGCAAATCTTTTATATTGTTTAAAATTTTGTTTTTAAAAAAGGGGTCTAGCCCAGCGGTAAGCTCATCAAATATAATAACATCAGGTGCCATAGCTAATATACCAGCTATAGCAACTCTTCTTTTTTCTCCCCCGGATAGCTCAAAAGGCGACTTTTCATAATAGCTTTTATCTATACCGACAAAATCTAGCGCTTTTTTTGCTCTTTCTTCTACCTCTTCATTAGAAAGCCCCATATTTTTTGGGGCAAAACATACATCTTTAAATACTGTTTCTTCAAACAATTGATATTCTGGATATTGGAACACGACGCCTATTTTTTGCCTTATACTTTTTAGATTTTTTTTGTCTTTAAAAATATTTTTTCTATTAAAATATATTTTGCCAAAAGAAGGGGTCAATATAGCGTTTAAAAGCTGGATAAGGGTAGATTTTCCTGAGCCTGTATGCCCTATTATGCCTAAAAAGTCGCCCTTTTTTATTTCTAAATTAATATTTTTTAAGGCTAATCTTTCAAAAGGGGTATTTTGATTATAAATATGGCTTACATTTTTTACATTTAATACATTTTCTTTATATTCTGTATTATCTATATTATCTATATTTTTATTAAATATAATATCTTCTTTAAAGCCTATTTGCATAAGCTTTTTTGCAAAATCTTCAATTTTTAAATAATCTAAATTTATATTAAAGCCTTGCTTTTTTAAATAATAAGCAAAATACATAGCATAAGGCACAGCTAGGTTTAAGCTATTTATTAAGCTTACATTTTTAAAAACTTCTAGTGGGGTATTATCCAGCACAATTTTGCCCTTTTCCATAATAATAAGCCGATCACAATCTGTAACTTCTTCCATATAATGTGTTATTAAAATTATTGTTATACCTTTTTCTTTATTAAGATTTTTTATTGTTTGTAAAACTTCTTTTCTTCCTTTTGGGTCTAGCATAGATGTTGGTTCGTCTAAAACAATGCATTTTGGGCTGATAGCTAATATGCCAGCTATAGCAACTCTCTGCTTTTGCCCTCCAGATAAGCTAGATATTTGATAATCTTTATATTTTAGCATATCAACGCAATTTAGAGCAAACTCTACCCTTTTTAAAATTTCTTCTCTTGCAAGCCCTAAATTTTCTGCTCCAAAGGCAACATCTTCTAATACTGTGCTTGCGACAAGCTGATTATCTGGGTTTTGAAAGACAAGCCCGGCTGTTTTTTTAATTTTAAAATTGTTTTGTTCATCTGCTGTATTTAGGCCATTTATGTATACACTACCTTGGCTTGGTTTTAAAATAGCGTTCAAATGTTTTGCGAAGGTCGATTTGCCGCATCCGTTATGTCCTAGAATAGCTACAAAGCTCCCTTCTTTTATTTCTAAATTTATATTATCTAGTATATTTTCATTTTCGTTGTTTGAAAGCTCGTATTTAAAAGATAAGTTTTCAACTTTTATAAAACTCATATACATCTTCTTTCTTTAAATTTTATAGTAAATAAAGTAAAGTATACCATAATAGAGGGGAATGTTCAAGAAGTTTAGAAAAATATTTGATTTGACTAAATAAAAAAGATGATAAAATGCATTTTGAGGAAAGTGTAACTTTTACTTATAAAGGATAAAAATATTCTTGATTTTTAGGTAAAAGTAATGTAAAATAAGTGCTAGAATTTGTTTGAAATATTTTTAATTTAAAAAACTATAAGAAATATATGGAAAAGTTTTTTAAAAATATGTATAACTTTATTTAATAGAATAAAAAATATATTAAAAGATATTTTTTTAAAAGAAAGGATTTTAATATGAAAAATAAAATTATAATCACTGTCATAGTGTTAATAATTATTATAGCTATAGTATTATTTTCTATGTACGGCTTTAATAAATCTAATAATACTGAGCTTAATACAAGCCTTACAGAAGAAAGCTTGATACAAAATACTACAATAGAAGATACTACAGATGATACCACACAACAAAATAATCAAGATAAAAAAGGAGATAATTCTAGTTGGCCTAATACAGACTTATTAAATGAAATGATAGATGAAACTATAGATAAATTTATCCAGCTAGAATATATAAATAATGAAAACGGTATAACAATACCTTATAATCTATATATCCCTGAAAATTATGATTCAAGCAAACAGTATCCATTAGTGCTATTTATACATGACGCTAGCGTTGTAGGAGATGATGTTACCGCTACATTAACCCAAGGCTTTGGAGCTATTGTTTGGGCAACAGATGAGTGGCAAGCAAAAAATGAGTGTTTTGTTTTAGCACCGCAATTTTCTGAAACAATAGCAAATGATGATTATGTTTTATCTGAAAGTGGTTATGAAATAATAAATCTTTTAAATGAAATTTTGGATGAATATAGTATAGATGAAAATAGACTTTATATAACAGGGCAATCTATGGGTTGTATGACTGCTATAGAATTAAATATTACATATCCAGATTTATTTGCAGCGTCGTTTTATGTTGCTGGGCAATGGGATACGGAAAGAATGAGAGAATTGGCAGATGACAAAATGTTTTTTATAGTATCAGAGGGCGATACTAAAGCATCACCTGGTATGGATAGCTTTATAGAAATATTAGAAGAAGAAAATGCAGAATACGCTTTTGCAACATGGAACGCACAATGGTCTGAAAAGAGCTAGCAAACGCTGTAGAAGAAATATTAGCAGAAAATAAAGATATAAATCTTGTTAAATATGAAGAAGGTAGCACAATGCCTGAAGGGTTTGAAAGCTCTATGCAAGCTATAGAGCATATGCTTACATGGAGATATACTTACCTAATAGAAGGGGTAAGAGATTGGCTTTTTAGCCAGAGTAAATAATAAGAAAGCTTTCTCTTTTGAGGAAGCTTTTCTTGTATAAAAATGATAAACTAATTATAGCTTATTAAAAACCTTCTTTCAATTTTCAAAAAAACAGGAGAAGAAATATAAGGAAGAGTTTTTTAAAAAAAAGTATAGAATTTATTTGATAAAATAAAAAAATACCATAAAAGGTATTTTTTAAGGCATTGAAAGATAAAATTTTTTTACTATACTTCTGATATTTCACTAGCGACTTTTACAGTAATACTACCTGATAATGCAGAACCATCTTTTGATGTTATGTCTATATTTTTTCTACCATAAGATGATGCTGTAAATGTGATTGTTTTTTGCGTACCTTTTTCAACAGTATAAGAATTTCCACTTCCACCTATAGTTACCGCAATATTAGAACTTCCAGTATTATTAATAAAAACGCTGTAATATGGTTGAGCCTGGCTAACTGAAAAAGAATAAGTAGCAGAACCATTTGCTCCAGATAAATTTTCATTAATTACTAAATTTGAATATCCAGTAGTATCATTAATTTTAGAGTTTTCAATTTCAATATCTTTTTCAACTGTATCTTCTTGAGCAATTTCAGTATTTGTAACTTCTTTATCATATGTTATTTCATTTGCATATACAGCCGATAAAATTGCTAAAACTGAACATAAAGTGATTATTAAAATGATTTTTTCATACTGTATTACTCCTTTTATGATTAGTATCTCTCTTTATTGTTAAACTACTGTTTTAAGCAGTATTCTATCGCTACTTTTCTAAAATATTTAATAAAGAATAGCTCAAAAATTTTCAAGCTATTTATTTAAATTTTCAAGATATTTATCTAAATATTCTTTTGCCTTTTCTTTTGTTAAGGTGTAATCTTCTATAAGAGTATTTATTATATCTTGTTCTAAAGCATTAAATTTTAGTAGTGTCTTTATTTGTTTTTCAATACCTTTTTCAATGCCTATCAATTCGCCTTTTTTAATACCTCTTAATTCGCCGACTTCTATACCGTCATTATACACATCTAAAATCTTCATATATTCTATCGCCACCTTTCCTTTTCCTCTTCTATTTGTCTTTCTAAGCGTTCTACTATCTTATTTTTTACCTTATTACCATTTAAATATTCTAAAAATGCTTTTAAATTTTCATCTTTTACGTTTTCTTTTAAAACTTTTGCATTTAAAAATATTATTCTTCCACCGTCATTTAATTCTAGGTCTTTATTTTGCAAACAAAAGTTTCTAAATTCGTATAATGGTAAATCTTGCCCAAAAGGGTCAAACATTGCTATCACTATTATTATGACATTAGGCAACTGGCTATAAAGTTGCCCTTTAATTATTGCGTTTAAATCCATCATATCTCTATAATATCTTGTTCGCTTTGGCAATTCTTTTTGATTAGTTACTTGCATTTCAATGTTGTATACTGTATCTTCATCTTCTACATAAACATCAAGCCTTATGCTTTTTGGTATTTTACTTATATCTATTATTTTTTGTGTATCAACATATTTAATATCTGTTATATTTTTACCTGTTATCATTTTTAATATATCGATACATATTTCTTTATCTTCCATTACTTTACAAAACATAAAGTCGTCTGTTATTGTAAGCTCTTGTAAGGTTTTTGTATATTTTTTAGCAATTTCTTCTTTCAATTTTTTATCCTTTTAAAGTATGTTATATATGTATACAGTGTATCATATTTTTTATTAATTAGCAATAATTTATTTATAAAATTAATAGCCGTATTAAACGGCTATTTTTTAAAATATCGCAGATATAGGCTCTTCATTATGTATTTTTATAATTGCACTAGCTATTAATTTAGCAACAGAAAGTTGCTTAATCTTTGGTATACATTTTTCTTTAGGTAAAGATACAGTGTTTAGGACAATTAATTCTTCTATAGCGCTTTCTTGTATCAAATTTATGGCATTACCGGATAAAATAGGGTGCGTACAACATGCAAAAACATTTTTTGCTCCTATTTCTTTTAGCTTATTAGCAGCGTTTGTTATAGTGCCGGCGGTATCTATCATATCGTCAACTAAAATCACTTTTTTATCTTTAACATCACCTATTATATTAACTATTTCAGACACATTTGGTTTTGGGCGCCTTTTATCAACTATAGCTAAAGGTATATCAAGCTTTTCAGCAAAGCTTCTTGTTCTTGCGACACTTCCTAAATCAGGAGAAACAACAACTAATTCATCTTTATTTTCATCTTTAAACTTTTCTCTATAATAATCAACAATGATAGGCATACCATAAAGATGGTCAAGAGGTATATCAAAAAATCCTTGTATTTGAGCACAGTGCAAGTCCATTGTTATAACCCTATTTGCTCCAGAGCTTGTTATAAGATTAGCAAGTAGCTTAGCACTTATAGGATCTCTTGATTTAACCTTTCTATCTTGCCTTGCGTATCCATAATATGGTATAACAGCGTTAATACGCCCAGCCGAAGCCCTTTTGCAAGCGTCTATTGTGATTAAAAGCTCCATAAGGTTATCGTTAACTGGGTAAGAAGTTGGCTGGATGATAAATATATCACGCCCTCTAACACTTTCATTTATATTTACAGCTATTTCTCCATCACTAAATTTATTAACTTCACAATCGCCTAAATGTATACCTATTTCTTCTGTGATTTGCCTTGAAAGCTCAATATTGCCGTTACAGGTAAAAATTTTTAAATTACCTTTATAGCTAGTGTACATAAAATTTCCTCCTAAGTGTATTTACAATAATTTTACAATAATTTTTGAAAATTTACAATACATTATAATATTATTTTTTTTTGTTATAATCTAATTTATTAATTTGTTCTTTTACCCTTGATATAGCAAGAGAATCTTTTGGTACATTTTCTGTTATAGTTGAGCCAGCGGCAGTTGTAGCATTTTGCCCAACTTCTATAGGGGCTATTAAATTTGTATTGCATCCTATAAAGGCATTATCTTTTATAATAGTTTTGTATTTATGCTTTCCGTCATAATTTACTGTAATGCTTCCGCAGCCAATGTTAACATTTTTGCCAATTTCACTATCGCCTATATATGTTAGATGAGATATTTTTGTATTGTCATCTATAGTAGAATTTTTAATTTCTACAAAATCGCCTATTTTAACATGTTTACCTATCTTGCTATTTGGTCTTACATATGCATAAGGGCCTATGTTTGTATAATTGTCTATAGAAGAGTTTAATATTGTAGAATTTTGTATAGTGACGCAATCTTTTATATTAGAGCTTACTATTTTTGCATAAGGGCCTATTATGCAGTCGCTCCCTATTGTTGTGCTTCCTTCTATAATAGTGCCGGGCAAAATAATGCTATCTTCGCCTATTTTAACATCTTTGCCTATATATGTGTTTGATGGATCTTCTATAGTTATACCGTTTAGCATATGGTATTTATTAATTCTGTTTTTAAGCGTATTTATAACATTAGCTAGCTGTAATTTAGAATTAACTCCTAAAAATTGGGTAGGGTCGTCGCATATCATTATACCAATTTTATTACCAGTATTTTTAATAATTTCTAAAGTATCTGTTAAATAATATTCATGCTGTGCATTATTTGTAGATAAATTTTTAAGAGCATCTTTTAAAGCATTAGAATTAAATAAATATACCCCTGTATTAATTTCTTTTATTTTATCTTCAAAATCTGTTGTATCTTTTTGCTCGACTATTTTGTTAAATATACCACTTTCTCTAACAATACGTCCGTAACCTTTAGGGTCTGATACAAAAGAGGATATAACAGTTGCGTAATTTTTTTCTTTTTTATGAAGCTCTATAAGTTTTTTTAGCGTATCCGTTTCTATAAGGGGGGTATCGCCGTACAAAATTAATATATTTTCATCATCTTTTATATGTTCTAAAGCTTGCATAACAGCATGCCCTGTACCGAGCTGCTCTTTTTGATAAGCATATTTTACACAATCGCCAATAACAGATTTAACCATAGCGCTCTGATGCCCAACTATAACTATTGTATCATCGGCGTTTATTTCTCTTGCTGCTTCTATAACATAATCAAGCATTGTTTTGTCTAAAACTTTATGCAGTACTTTTGGCATTTTAGATTTCATCCTTGTGCCTTGCCCACCAGCTAATATTATAACTTTTAATTTATTCATTAAAGCACCTCTGCGTTTAAATATTTTGTTTATATAATTAGTATCCTATATTTTTTATATAAACTACATAACTATCTACCATTAATAATTTTAACTTATTTTAAAAAATATGTCTATAAATTTTAATAAATTATTAATATTAAAAAAATGTAATGTTATTAAATTACTTTTTAAGCTGGTATGTATAAGAAAATGATAGATTTTTGATGATTGTTATTTTTTATTGACTTATATATAAATTTAGTATATAATGGCTATGTATTTGTTATAATTTAACAATATTTATTATTAAGGAGAATAATTTGTGAAGAAAAAAATTTTTTTAACATCCATACAAAATTTATATACAATTTTCAGCACTATCTGATTTTAAAGGTAGTATAACTGGAAAACAAAAAGGTACTAAACATGACAACAACTGCTTTAAAGCTATTAGCTTTGCTTTTTATGCTAATAGACCATATAGGAGAATATATACCTAACACGCCTATCCTATTTAGATGAATAGGCAGGCTTTCTGCTCCGATATTTTTCTTTTGTACGATAGAGGGCTATAAGCATACTTCTAACAAAAAAATGTATTTTTTTAGGCTTTATTTATTAAATATTTTAATGGGCTTTTTGCAGGGCTATAGCTATCTTTTAAATATGTCTTATACATATTGTTATAAATACAGCATTTCTAATAATATTATAAACACTTTATTAATCATGCTTATTATTATAGAAATAATAGAAAGTGGTAATAAAAGAGTATTACTACCTTTTTTTATTTTATATCAAATAATAGCAGCTTTAATTTCTGATATTATTCATTTATCAATGGATTTAAGCTCTGCTATTTTTTGTCTTATATCTATTTCAGAAGGGGGGCTTATATTTATCTTTTTAGGAATAATAATTTATTTAGCAAAAAATAATAAAAAAGGCTAGTTTTATATTATTTACCCTTTTGCGTAATGTATTTTTTAATAACCCAGCTTCAAATATTGCCAAGGGTAATATTAAAAATAGGTAGATATAATGATGATTTAGGAGATATAGTCAGAGAATTTGAGATGAAATTATCCGGCTTACCTATATCTTACACAGCTAATATTCTCCATTTTATGATAATTATCAATGGATGATGGTTTTTGCTATAATATTTATATATTTTTATAATGGCAAAAGGGGTATTAATTTAAAATATTTATTTTATATATTTTATCCACTTCATCTAGTAATTTTAATGTGTTTAGGTAATTTTATATTTAATACTATGTAAAAAGTGCTATTAAGCAAATATAGATAAATTTTGTATTGCCTAAATAATAATAAAATGCTATAATGTTTATAAAATTTGTATATTATATGGAGAGATTATGGATTTACCTCAAGATGTTTTATTTATAATGGATATGCTAGCAAAAAAGGGGTTTGAAAGTTTTGTTGTTGGGGGCTGTGTTAGAGATTATATAATGTCTGATAAAGCTAAAGATTTTGATATAACAACAGATGCCTTGCCCATTGATATAAAAAGCATATTTAGTCATACTATAGATACCGGTATAAAGCACGGTACAGTTACTGTTGTTTTAAACAAAAAAAATTACGAAATAACAACATACCGTATAGACGGCAAATATAAAGATAATAGGCACCCAGAAAGCGTACATTTCACAAAAAAGATAGAAGAAGATTTAAGTCGGCGTGATTTTACAATAAATGCTATAGCATATAGTCCCAAAAAGGGCTATGTTGACCCTTTTTTAGGCTTACAAGATATTAAAAGAGGGCTTATAAAAGGAGTTTTGGTGCCGGATACAAGGTTTAAAGAAGATGCTCTTAGGATGATGCGTGCTGTTAGGTTTGCTAGCCAGCTTGATTTTGATATAGAAGATGCTACTATGCTTGCTATAAAGGAAAATGCACATCTTGTTAAAAACATTAGCGCTGAACGGATAAGAGAAGAATTTTTAAAGCTAATAAATTCTGATTACATAGAAAAGTTTTTTGTATTAAAAGAAAGTGGTTTATTACAGCATATTTTGCCTGAATTTAATATTATTTTTAATGATTATAATAAAAATATAAAAATATTAAAGTTTTTAAAAAAAGAATATAGGCTTTCTTTTTTATTAACAAATATTTTAAAAGAAAGTGCTATAAATATTTTAAAAAGGCTTAAATTTGATAACAAAACAATAAATGAAAACAAAATTATTTTGTCTAATTTTAACAACTCCTTTATCAACACTATGCAAGAAACAAGGAAAAATATGTCCAAAATAAAGCCATGTATTCTAAAAAAAATATTACATATAAAAGTAGCTATATACAAATGCATGGATAATACACAATATAAACAATTGGAAGACATTTTATGTAAAATAGATTATGTTTTACAAAAAAATGAATGTTATACATTAAAAGATTTAGCTATAAACGGCAATGATTTAAAAAATAATGGTATAAAAGATGGTATACAAATAGGAGAAATTTTGAACAAATGTTTAAACATAGTTTTAAACGAGCCAGAAAAAAATTTAAAGCATATCCTTATAAAAGAAGCTTTAAAAAAATAATATTTTTATATTAAAATAAAGTTATCAACATTTAATTAACATAATTGTTAATAACTTTATTTTTTTTATTTAGTTTTAAACATTATTTTTAAAATTAAATAAAAATCCTATAAATTAAGGCTTTTTTAAGAGTTCAACAAATACCATATAATGTAAAAATGATATATTTTTATTAAAAATTATAAATAAATGTTGATAAAAATGTTGATAATGTTGATAAATTATTTAAATTAAGGCTTTTTATAAAGTTATCAACATTTGAGCTAATTGTTTAAAAGCATTTCTCCTAATAAATAAATATCACCAGCGCCTATAGTTACGACAATATCGCCTTGTGAAGAGTTTTTTTTAATAATATTTACTCCTTCTTCAAAAGTTTTTATATAAAAGGCGTTTTTGCCTTGTTTTTTTAATTCATCTACTAAATCTTTTGAGCTTATCTCTTTTGTATCTTTTTCTCTTGCTGCGTATATATCCATAATGATTATGTTTTGAGCATTTTTAAAGCTTTCTATAAACTCTTTAAAAAGGGCTTTTGTCCTTGTATAAGTATGGGGCTGAAATACGCACCATAAATTTTTATAAGGTAGCTTTTTTATATCATTTATTGTGCTTATAATTTCTGTTGGGTGATGAGCATAGTCGTCTATAACTTTTATTTTATTAAATTCTCCTTTGTATTCAAAACGCCTTTTTACCCCTTTAAAATTGCTAAGGGCATCTTGTACATATTGCTTTTCTATATTATAAAAACTGCATATAGCAAGAGCCGCTAAAGAATTATAAATATTGTTAAAGCCTAATATATTTAGCTTTATATCTAGCATATATTTTCCTTTAAAGTATGCTTTATAGCTTGCAAAACCATCTTCAAAGGTAATATCTAAAGCTTGCCAATCTGCTTTATTTTGTCCGTATGTTATAATATTGCATTTTGCATCTTTTATTATATATTCATAATTTTTAATATCACTATTTATAATAAGTGCTCCATCTTTAGGCACAAGATTTGCAAACTTTTTGAAAGAATCGTATATTTGATTTATATCTTTAAAATAGTCTAGATGGTCTTCTTCTATATTTAAAATGATAGCGCTATGTGGGTTAAATTTTAAAAAAGAATCGCAATATTCACATGCTTCTAAAATAAAAAAATCTTTTGCACCTGTTTTAAAATTGCTTTCTATAGAAGATAATATACCACCTATAGATATAGTAGGGTCTTTTTTTGCTTTTAAAAATATTTCTGATACAAAAGAAGACGTTGTTGTTTTGCCGTGGGTGCCGGCTATGCATATAGGGTATTTATAAGCTAGCATAAGCCTGCCTAAAAAAAGCGAGCGTTCCATCATATTAAGCCCAAGCTCTTTTGCTTTAATAAATTCTTCATTATCTTCTTTTATGGCGGCTGTATATATTACTAAATCTATATCTTTGGTTATATTTTCTTTATTATGATTTTTATTAACTATAACCCCTTTATCTTGCAATTTTTTTATTAATATACTATCGTTTATATCAGAGCCTTTTATATTAAAAAAGTTTTCTTCTAGTAAAATTTCACAAAGCCCAGACATGCTTATACCGCCTATACCTATAAAATATATGTTTTTATAATTAAAAATATTTTTTGTTTCCATATATTTACTCCTTTTATATAATTATTTAAATATATTTTAAATTTTGGCATTTTGTATTTAATGCAAAACACAAAATGATAGTATATTAAAGCTATATTTATATATTTTTATTGTTATCATTCTAGCATATAAAATATGTTTATTCAAGCGTCATTTTAAAATATGCTATTTAAATGTTATAATAACAATAAATAAAAATAATACATAAGGATTATGTGCGATTAAGGATATTTTGTATTACAATATTTTTTGTTTATCTTGAAATGGTGTTACAAATATAGCTAGATAGTTACTAGCTTTATATATTATATTTTATAAAATATTTATAATATAAAACAAAATTTTATTTTGTAAAAATATATAAACTGTAAAAAATATCAAAAAAATTACTTGCATTGCACATAAAAATATTATATAATACATTTGAAAGATAAATTTTATATAAAATTTATTGTATCCTTATTCTTATTTTGAAAGTGATTATATTCGCTTTATCGCTGAAAGGAGACTTATTATGAATATCACAGACGTTCGTATCAGAAAAGTTAATCAAGAAGGTAAGATGAAAGCTATTGTTTCTGTTACGCTAGACAATGAATTTGTTGTACATGATATAAAAGTTATAGAAGGTGAAAATGGGCTATTTATTGCTATGCCTAGCAGAAAGACAGCAAACGGAGAATTTAGAGATATAGCTCACCCTATAAATGTTTCTGCAAGAGAAACATTGCAAAAATGTATTTTAGAAAAGTATTCTCAAGCTCTTCTTGAAGAACAAAGCATGCAAGAAAGCGCTGTTACAGAATAGTTACATACCCCCTTTTGGGGGCTTTTTAAATGTTATAAAAAGTACAAAATAAATTATAACAATCATAAATATCTTTTATAGCGGCAAGCTCTTTTATAGAGTGCATAGCAAGCATACAAACTCCAAAATCTATAACAGGTATATTAAGATAGCTTGATATAATAGGCCCTATTGTACTACCCCCTTGCATATCTGAATTGTTTGCAAATTTTTGGTATTTTATATTAGCTTTATTACATAAGCTTTCAAATATAGCGCCAGCTATGCTATCTGTGCTGTATCTAAAAGATGAAGAATATTTAAGGCAAACTCCAGCGCCTATTTTTGGGTTATTTGTTATATCGTGCTTTTCTGGATAATTTGGATGCACGCCGTGCGCCATATCGGCAGAGATAGCTACAGAATTTTTAAGCATATTATGAAAAGCATCTTTTTTATCGAACAAGCTGTAAGTTACCCTTTTTAAAGCATCCCTTAAAAAAAAGCTTTCTGCTCCTTGGGCTGTTTTGCTACCTATTTCTTCATTATCAACAATAAGTAAAACATTTATCCCTTCAGATGTATCACAATTTAAAAATGCCTCTGTGCTGTTATAAACCATCATTAAATCATCTAGGCGTGGGCAACATACTAAGCTTTCATCAAAGCCTATAATGCACCCTTTTGCAAATTCATATAAAAATAACTCATAGCTTAAAATATCAGAAGGAGCTGTATTTAGATGTTTTGCTAGAACATTTTTTAAAAAATCCGTTTCTTTAAAATCTTTACCGGCTATACAGGTTAAAGGCAAAAGCTCTTTTTGCTTTATATATTTATGTCCGCTGTTTATATCTCTGTTTAGATGTATTGCAAGGTTAGGTATTATAGCGACAGGCTTTTTTAAATCTAAAGTTACGCAAGTTGGTTTTAAAATATCGCTAGATTTTAAAGCTAGGCGCCCACAAATAGATAAAGGTCTATCTAGCCAGCTAGATATTATCATACCACCATAGCCCTCTGTATTTAGCTTTAAAAAATTTTGCGCTTTTATTTCTGGGTTATGTTTTATCACAAAGGCTGGAGAGTCGCTATGAGATGCTATTATTTTAAAGCCTTTTTCTGGGTTTTTTCCTATTGTAAATGCTATAATAGAAGAGTCATTTTTTGTTATAAAATATTTGCCGTTTTTTTGTAAATCTAAGCTTTCTTTATTTTCTATATCTATAAAGCCAGCATCTAAAAGCTTTTTTTTAATATTTTTTATAGCCAAAAAGGAACAAGGGCTATCATAAATAAAATCAATCATATTTTTTGCAAAAACTTTTTCCATAATTACTCCTTAAATAAAAACCAGCTTTATATAAATTTTAAAGCTGGTTAAAATTATAAATTTATATATAATATTTTCATTTTAACATACAAAAAATCTTTATTCAAGTACGCTTTTTGCTAATATAAATATATTTATTGAAATTTGTATATTATATAATAGATATATTATACTTAAAAAAGAAAAAAAGATGCTCTAAAAAGCACCTTAAAAAATAAAATATATAAAAAAATAAAATGCAAATTAATTAAAATTAATTAATTTAAGTTAATTATAATATATTTTTTAACCATTGTCAACATAAAAATAAAAAAATAAAAAAATTATAAAAAATATTAATTATTAAAAAAATATGCTTTAGAAAGAAAAGGCATATTTATAAAATATTATTAATAACACTATATTAAAATAAATATATTTATTAAAATTGCTTTTTATGCATTATTTTGATATAATATAAATAGATAAATAGAAAAGAAAAAGAAAGGAGTTTTTAATGACTATTAAACGTGTAAGAAAGAGCCTTGTTGTTATTATTGTGATAGTTTTTTTAATAATAGGTCTTGATAGCTTTAATATTAATTTTGAATCGGACAAATATCTAGCAGAAATGAAAGAAAAGTTAGAAAATAATAAACAATATAATAGAGATACTGTTTTAAACCCTAATACGGGCGAATATATATATTTAAGAGATAATAATGTATATAATGAAATAAATGAAAAAATACAATATGAAAACATAGTTTTAAGCATATTATCTATAGATACATCTGATAATAGGATAAGGGTTAATTACAAAATAGAAAACGCAGAAGGTAACGCTATAGAGGCTTATTCTCTAGTTGAAGATACTAGCGAGCTTATATTAAAAGATACGTCCTCTCTATTTTTTAATACAGAAGACGCTCCTTTCAAAATAACAAAAAATGGCGAAACATTAACTCCAGATTTGCAAGAATATACAAATTTAGCTGAAGGTAGCGTTTCTCTTATATTTTATGATAAAATAGACTATCCAGTAACTTTAGAAATAAATATAGATAAAATAGGTAAAATAGAAGGAATATGGCAGTATAAAATAAATCTTGATTTACAATAAATGATAAATAAAGATAAGAAATATAATCTTATCTTTATTTTTTAAAAAAACATAAAAAAAAATACAAAAAAGTCTTTACAAATTAATTTTTTTATGCTAGAATTTACTTTGTTCTTGAATATGCCGTTGTGGCGGAACTGGCAGACGCACTTGACTCAAAATCAAGCGGATATTATCCGTGTGGGTTCGAGTCCCACCAACGGCATATGGCATAATGTTAACATCTGTTTTTTGCATACAATATGTACATATATAATAGCTCTAAAATACCTACAAGCCCAAATACTGGGTACACTTTTTCTACAATGCTTGAAAATCCTAAAAATGAAAACAATATAGTAAGCCCTATTATAACAGTTCTTATTAGATTTTTGTTTTTATTTTTTATTTTTCTTATTTTTTGGGTTGTTATATTTTCTAATGCAAAGCAGTTACCTATAGCGGTTGTATAAATAGCCAAAAATACAACTATTTTATAAATAGGCTTTATAAAGCTTTCATCGCCTATTATATATATAAGCGGTAAATCGGTAAGCTTTATTACATCATAATTTTGTATCAAAACAAAAAGTAAAAATATACCAGATATAAGCATTAATACAAAGCTTAAAATAGTGCTATACATTATATTACTTTTTAATATCAGCTTTTTTACGCTAAATAATACAGATATGGAGCTTATTGCGTTATAGGAGGCGTACAAAAAAGATGCAGATATTGCTTTACTACTAATGCTAAATGTTTCTTTAGAGCTAAAAATTAGATAAAGACCTATAAATATGCTCCCTACAATAAGCACGGGGCATAATAAAGAATTAATGTATACAACAGCTTTTTCTTTTAACGATAATGAAAAGTACATTATTAAAGCAAATATTATAACACATAGTTTATAATCTATGTTAAATGCATCTTTTATAATGCTACTTGCACCAGCGCTCATAGAAGAAAGTAGTGTGAATAAAAATATTATGTTTATTATTTCAACTACACTAGACATTTTTCCAAACATTTCTTTTAAAAAGTTTTCATAGCTTATTGCTTTGCTATTTTTAATCAAATTTAAAATTATTAAAAAGCTTAAAGATATTAAAAGGCAAGCTAATGCAAAGTATACTAAACCATATTTATTAAATACTGCAAAAAAGCTTGTAAGCTCTTTTCCGGTTGCAAAGCCAGCCCCGATTATTGTACCTATATATATAAAAGTAAGGCTTATGCTATTTCTTTTTTCCATATTAAGCACTTCCTTGTTTTTTATAGCTTATTAATATTTTTTAAAAATTATGTATAAATTATTTTTAAATTTAATAATAAAAATATTAAAATTAGGTATAATTATAATATAGCTAAAAAGCTATTTATTAATAAGAATAAATATGTGAGCATTTAATAATATATAAGCTTACAAATTTAATAAATAAATTGGGAGGGTTAGCATGAAATTAAAAGAAAAAAATAAAGCTTTTGAAAATTTTATTATGCAAGGAGATACTGCCCTTGGCGATATGATAGACATAAAAGGTGGGGAATGCGACCTTATTAAAGAGGGGCTTTTAAACAAAAGCTATAAAGAATTGTTGGAGATGCTTGTAAAAGTTAAAAAAATCAGTTATACAGAAGCTGAAAAATTAAAAAAAGAGCAAATAGTTGAGGAGTTATTTAATATGGCTAGATAAGATGATGGCTTTTTTTATTGATTTTTTTCATGGCGAGGTCATTTTTAATGGAAGATATATTAAATTTATTAGAAAAAGCTCATAAGGCTTCAGAAACTCTTGCTACAAAAAAGCAAGAAGATATAGATAAAATAGTGAAAGCTATTAGAGATGCTGTATATGAAGACATTACAAGGCTTTCAGAATTAGAAGTAAAAGAAACAGGCTTTGGGACTCTTCAAGGCAAGGTTATTGAAAACATATTTGCTACAAAACATCTTTACAACTATATAAGAGGCTTAAAAACAGTCGGAGTTATTAATATAAACTTAAAAGAAAACATGTTGGAAATTGCTAAGCCAAAAGGTATTATTGTTTCGGTTGTTTCTAGGATGTCGTCTGTTGCGAAAGCTGTGCATGATATTATGCTTGCTATAAAATCTGCTAATGCTATTGTTATATTATGCACCCCTAGTACGCTGGAGTGTGTTGAAAAAGCTGTATATATTATAAATAAGGCGACTGTAATAGAAGGTCTGCCTGCTGGAGCTATTACCTTTATCAAAACAAAATCAAAAGATATTATTAGAGAAGTTATAAATAATAAAAAAATTTCTCTTATTTTAGCTAATGGAGATGAAGGTATATTAAAGGATGCTTTTTATTCTAAAACAAAAGCTATATGTTGTAGTTATTTAAATTTACCTTGTTTTATAGATAAAAGCGCTGATATTGAGTTTGCTGTAAGGCAAATAGCGAGCTCTAAAATTTTTAATAACGGAGCTACCTTTACAGCAGAGCAGGCCGTTATTGTATTAAAAGAATCTGAAGAGGAAGTTTTGCATCATTTTAAAATGCAAGGAGCTTATGTTTTAAATCGTTTTGAAAAAGAAAGGCTTAAAGCTTTTTTTCAAAAAGATCAAACTCAATCTAAAATTGCTGGTAAAAAAGCTGTTGAAATTTTAAAAATGTTAAATGTCAAAGACGTCAATGATATTAATACGAGGCTTATTATTGTTAAAGAAGATGATATAAAAGACACTGTCTTTTCAAAGCAAACTCTAGCGCCTATAGTTACGATATATACCGTAGATACACTAGAGCATGCTATATTAAAATGCAGACAGATTTTATCAGAAGAGATGCTTAAATATGCTGTTATTGTCCATACGGCAGAAAGAGATATGCTAGAAAGATTTGCAGCTGAGGTGCCTTCATACAAAATAATTTCAAATGCACCAGCGATATTTGAAAAAACAAAAAATAGCAAAGCTGTTTTATCATATTTATCTTTAGGTGCTATGTTGACAGGAGATGCCTTGACGTTTGATAATGTGACATGCGATGATATGGTAGATACAAAAAAAGTTACTAAAGGCTATATAGAAATAGATACTTTATTAAAACAATCTAAGATATTACAAGTAAATCAAAAAGATGAAAAGAAAAAAGAAGAAAAGCAAATTGCCGAAAAAGATCAAGTTACTACAACTTTAGAACAAATGATAAAAGAGCTAAAAGGGTAATAATAAATCAACAAGTTAAAAGTCCGTTTATGAACGGACTTTAATATTTGCTATAGTTTCACATGGAACTATACTCTTTTTTAAGCCAAAATAATATTAAGCTCATATTCATCGATGCTTTCTTTTTCAAGAAGAGTGTTAGCAAGCTTGATTAAATATGGCTTGTTGTCTTTTAAGATTTTTTTTGTTTTTTCGTATAAATTAATAGACATTTGTTTATACTTTTCTTTCAAAAAGTCATTTTCGATATTTTCATAATCTAAAAGCCCATTTTCAAAACAAAAGCCATATTTAGCAACATAGTCTTTAATAATATTTGTAGCTTTTTTAATATCGTTAAAAGCACCGGTTGTTATATTATCTTTACCAAAAATTATTTCTTCGGCAGCTCTACCAGCATAAGCTATCATTACTTGATTTTCTAAATCTTTTTTAGAATAAAAAATCTTGTCTTTAAATATATTTAGGCAAAAGCCTAAAGCGCCTTTTGTTGTAGGGATAATAGAAATTTTGGAAATAACAGATGTCGGTTCTAAGATTTTTGTTATTATAGCATGTCCAGCCTCATGAAAGGCTGTTATTTTTTTATCTTCTTTTGTAATAGCAGTTTTGTCTATTTTTTCATCGCCTGCTATTATTTTTAAATAAGCTTTATCTATGTGATTTTTATTTATTTTATCTTGATTATCTTTAATAGCAAAAATAGTAGCTTCATTTATTAAATTTTCTAGCATAGCGCCAGAAAAATAAGTAGTTTTTTTTGCTAATTCATCTATATTTATACTTTTTTCTATATTTTTATTTTTTAAATATAGCTTTAATATTTTAGCCCTTGCAGTTTTGTCTGGTAGTGTTATTTCTATATGTCTATCAAAGCGTCCCGCTCTTAAAAGGGCTTTATCCAAAAGTTCAAATCTGTTTGTTGCTGCTATAACAAGTATCTGGCTATCTTCTGTATTAAAGCTCATTTCGCTAAGCAGTGCGTTTAGCGTTTGATCTTTTTCATCTGTTGCGCCGTTATTTGTGTTTGCTCTTTTTTTACCTATTGCGTCTATTTCATCTATAAAAATGACGGCTTTTTTATGCTCTCTCGCTGTTTTAAAAAGACTCCTTACTCTAGCTGCCCCAACCCCTACATACATTTCAACAAAATCAGAGCCACAAACAGAATAGAAAGGTACATTTGCTTCGGTTGCTATAGCTTTTGCCATCAATGTTTTGCCGGTGCCTGGTTCACCATAAAATATTATGCCTTTTGGCATTCTTGCGTGCATTTTTTTATATTTTTCTGGGTTTTTCAAAAATTCTACTATATCTTTAGAATTTGCTTTAGCCTCTTCATTACCTGCTATATCTTTAAAATATACTTTATCTTCTAAGTTTTGTTTAAAATTATGGATACTTGATTTATCTTTCTTTTTATATTGCTTTAGCGCAACAAATATTATAATCAAAATAAAAATTATACCAAGTAAATTTGAAATTTTGGTGCTAGTAGAGCTAACTTCTTTTACATAAATACCTTGTTTTAATAACATTTCTTTAAAATTTTCTATCCGTGGGTTATCTGTAGTATAAATGTTTAAAGAATCTTTTAGCTTTAAGCTTATCTTTTCGCTATTTGTTAAAAGCACTTCTTCTATTTCTTGATTTTCTATTTTTGTTAAAAAATCATTATAATCTATATATTCTGTCTTATCTTTAAAAATATTGTAGCCAAAAAATATAAAAATAATAAAAATACAAATTAATACAAAAATTTTTTTAAAATTATTCATATTTTTCTCCTTATTTTTTATTTTAATATTATTATAATATATTTTTATACAAAATTCTAATTGTAATTTATACTAAATATTGAACAAAATAAAAAATCCACCAAAAGGTGGATAATATTATTTTTGCATAGCCATTTTTAGGGCTTTTTCTTCTTCCATAGAAAGCTTGTGGTTAGGGCTTTTTCCGTCTATAATATCTTTTGCATAGCTATAGCAATTTTCTCTTGCGTAAATGCTGTTTATAATAATACCGTTGTTGTTAGCATCCAAAAAGGCAATAGCATAGCATAAATCGCCTCCAACCTCTGTAAAGGGGTTATACCTAACAAATCCGACTTTTTGTATAGCAAATTTTAACGTTTCTTTAAGATCATCTATTTTTTTTAATATATCTTCTTGACTTTTGATAGAATTTAGTGCGTTTATATTGTATTCTACAAGCATTTCTTCTATATTTATTTTTTCATGCTGGGGCAAAAATTTTTTTATTCTTTTATGCATTTTTAAAATAACAATAGCTAAAATAATTAACATTATAAATAAAATTATATTTATGATTAAAATTAATTCATTTGAAATATTCATATTTTATCTCCTTATATTTTTTTAAATAAGCATATTAGGCTATCTAACTGCTCTTGTGAATAATATTCTATTTCTATTTTGCCTTTATTATTTTTATCTTTTATGTTAACTTTTGTACCCAAAATTTGATTTAATTGATTAGATATATTAGCAAAGATTTCTTTTTTAGCATCTTTTATATAATCTATTTCATCTTTATTTTCATCTTTTGTATTTTGATTTAAAAATTGTTTTGCAAGCTCTTCAGCTTTACGTACGTTTAAATTTTCTTCTGATATTTTTTTAGCAAATGCATATTGTTTATCTAAATCTTCTATCTGTAATATAGCTTTAGCGTGTCCGTTTGTTATTTTGCCTTGTATTAATAAATCTTGTACCCTTTTATCAAGCTTTAATAGCCTTATAAAATTAGTTACGGTAGTTCTTTTTTTTCCTATCTTTTCTGCTATTTCTTCTTGGTTTAAACCAAATTCTTCTTGTAATCTTTTGTAGGTTAAAGCCTCTTCTATAGGGTTTAAATTTTCTCGCTGGATATTTTCTATTAAAGATACTTCTAGCTTTTTTATATTATCGTATTTTTTTATAATAGCAGGTACTTTTTTAAATTTTAAATATTTTAAAGCTCTAAAACGACGTTCTCCAGCTATTATCTCGTAAAATTCACCTATTTCATTAACAATAATAGGGTTTATTACTCCGACGGTTTTTATAGATTCTGCTAATTCTATTATTTTATCTTCATCAAAAGTCTTGCGTGGTTGGGTAGTGTCTAGCTGTATTTTATTTATATCAATTTCTATTATTTTATCTTCTGTGTCAGTATAATTTAAGCTGTTTACGCTATCTTCAGATATTAAGGCAGAAAGCCCCCTGCCAAGACCTTTTTTCACTAAATTTCACCTTCCTCATTATTAATTACTTCTTCGGCTAAAAACTTGTAAGCCTCTGCTCCTTTAGATTTGTTATCATAAATATTAATAGGTAAGCCATGGCTTGGTGCCTCGCTTAGCCTTACATTGCGTGGTATAATGCTCCTATATACATTTTTACCTAGATGCTTTTTTACCTCTTCTACAACTTGTAAAGAAAGATTTGTCCTTGCATCGTACATTGTAAAAACAACACCTTCTATTTTTAAAGTTGGGTTTAGTTTTTTTTGTACAAGATTTATTGTGTATATAAGTTGAGAAAGCCCCTCTAAAGCATAATATTCGCATTGCAAAGGTACTAAAATAGAGTCAGATGCTGTTAAAGCGTTTATTGTTAATAGATTTAGTGAAGGAGGACAGTCTATTATTATATAGTCATAATCGTTTTTTATATCTTTTAATATATTTTTTAATATATATTCTCTATGAACAGCATTAATAAGCTCAATTTCGGCTCCAGAAAGTTCTATATTGCTAGGTAAAATATGTAGCTTTTCAAAATCTTTTATTTCTTTTTTTACTTCTTCTATAGTAGCAGTATTTAAAAGCAAATCATAAAAAGTGGCTTTTAGGCTGTTTTTATCAAGCCCAAAACCGCTGCTTGTGTTGCCTTGCGGATCAGAGTCTATAAGCAACACCTTTTTAGAAAGCTCTGCAAGGCTTGCTGCTAAGTTGATAGAAGTTGTTGTTTTGCCAACCCCTCCTTTTTGATTAGCTATAGAAATTATTTTGCCCACCTTTACACCACCTTTATATTATTATAGTATTATTACAGTAAATGTTCCATGTGAAACTAATTATTTATCTTTATTTTTTTGTTTTTTTCTAAACTTTAAATATATAAGAAATGAAATAAAAAGAAATAAAAATATAACAGATATTACAGAAGATATATATATAGCACGATCGCTAAAATGGGACGTTATAGAAGCTTTTAAATTTATTAAATATGATTTAATAGGTTCAAAGTATGTTACAAAAAAGGATAAAGCTACAGCAAGCAGTAATATCCATTTATTTCTTGATATAAGTATTTTAACATCGTCTATATTATCTTGTTTATTGGTATTTCTTAAAACAGCTTCTTTTAGCTTAAATGTGTCAAAAAAGGTAAATAACCATATTATAATACCAAAATAAGATGTAATCCTTAAAAGTAAACATAAAACAAAAAGTATAAAAAAGATAAACCCTCTTTTTTTATAGCCTAGATACATTTGCCCAATCCCTGGTATAAAAGCACATAGAAATGTTATATATTCGTTTTTTTGCTTTCTTTCATATAGTTTTGGGGCAGAGTCTGTTTTGTTTATATATTTTTCAAAATCACTTCTTTTGCTTAGGCAATCATAGCAATTGTTTCTTCCTTTTACATTAGTTATGCACTTTGGGCAAACATGCTTGCCACAAACAGCGCAAACTTCTGTTGCTTTATTTCTAGGATGATTTTCACATTTCATCAAATTCCTCCTTTTGTTTTATTATATCATAATTAATAAATTTTGCATAATATTTTATTTAAAAACTTTGAAATTATTTAATTTATATGTTATTATTATATAATAAAACAAACTTCATTGCAAAGGTGATTTATTATGAAAAAGATAAAACTAATTTACAACCCAAACTCTGGAGATAAAACTTTTAAAATTAATTTAGATATGTATATAGACAAATTGCAACAATTAGGATATGAAATACATGTATTTAGATTAAATGATATAAATATATTTAAAGAGCATATTAAGAATTTGCCAAAAGATTTTTATGAATATTTTATTATTTCAGGAGGGGACGGTACGCTTAATTTGCTTATCAATTGCTTAATGAAATATAATTTAGCGCATATACCGATTGCTATTATACCATCTGGTACTGCAAATGATTTTGCAAGCTTTTTAAAGCTACCTAAAAGCGCAGAAAATATAGCCAAAATTATTGAGGCTAATAAGTATATTTATGCTGATGTAGGGCTTGTTAACGACATGTATTTTATAAATGTATGTGCGGGGGGCATATTTGCAAATGTAGGAGAAAACCTTGATTTAAACTTTAAAAAGAAATTTGGTAAATTTGCATATTATATAAAAGCGCTTGAAAAGATGCACGCTTTTTCTTCTATGGAGCTAAAAATAACAACAAATAATGAGGTAATACAAGATAAATTTGATTTATTTATTGTATTAAATTCTTCTGGTACAGGAGGGCTTGAAAAGCTTTCGCCAAAAGCATCTATAAACGATGGCCTTTTTGATTTTATCGCCTTTAAAAATGTTAGCTTATCTAATTTGCCAAAACTTTTTATTAAAGCTATTAAGGGCGACTTTTCAGAAAAGGATAAAATATTATTTTTAAAAGATAGTAATATAAAGCTAGAGCTTTTATCAGAAGAAAGCATAGCTTGTGATTTAGACGGAGAAAAGGGGCCTTTTTTCCCACTGGATATAAAAAATATTAAAAATGCAATAAAAATATTAACATTTGATTAAATATTGATTATGGAGGATTTTATGAATTTTAAACAAGAAATAGCCAGCTTATTAGCTGATGAAATAGATATTAGCCATGAAGAAATATTAAATACTATAGAAATACCAGAACCAAGCCTTGGAGATTTTGCTTTCCCTTGCTTTAGGCTTACCAAAATTTTGAAAAAAGCACCTAATATAATAGCAGAAGAAATAGCTAAAAAATTGCCAAAAAAAGATTTTATACAAGATATAACAGTTGTAAATGCTTATATAAATTTTTTTGTTAATAAAGAAATTTTAGTTAAAAATATACTTTCTGATATTTTTATGCAAAAAAATGATTTTGGAAGTAAAGATTATGGCAAGGGCAAAACAATTGTTATCGACTATTCTTCTCCTAATATAGCTAAGCCCTTTCATATAGGGCATCTTAGGTCTACTGTTATAGGTAATTCTTTATGCAAAATTTTCAAAAAAATAGGGTATAATGTTGTATCTGTAAATCATTTAGGTGATTTTGGGACACAATTTGGAAAGCTGATTGTCGCTTACAAAAAGTGGGGCGATGATAACCTTATAGAAAAAGACGATATTAAAGAATTAAGCCGTATTTATGTTAAATTTCATGAAGAAAGTAAAATAAACCCTTCTTTAGATGATGAGGCAAGGGCATGGCTTGTTAAATTACAAAATAATGATGATGAGGCAAAAAGGCTCTGGAAGTGGTTTTGCGATATTAGCATGAAAGAATTTAATAGAATTTACAATACTTTAAATATTACATTTGATTATTTTACCGGAGAAAGCTTTTATAACGATAAAATAGACGACGTTGTTTTGTTGCTTACCCAAAAAAGCTTACTTACAGAAAGTGAAGGGGCAAAAATAGTCGATTTAGAAAAGTTCGATATGCCCCCTTGCCTTATATTAAGAAGTGACGGAGGTAGCCTTTATCATACAAGAGATTTAGCTGCTGTTTTTTATCGCAAAAAGACTTTTGATTTTGAAAAATGCCTTTATTTAACAGCATTTGATCAAAACTTGCATTTTGCTCAATTATTTAAAGTAGTAGAGCTTATGGGCTATGATTTTGCAAAAGATTTGTACCATATACCTTTTGGGCTTGTAAGCTTTATAGAAGATGGAGAATTAAGCAAGCTTTCAACAAGAAAAGGTAAAGTGCTATTAATGGAAGACATTTTAAACAATGCTATTTCTAAAACACTTGATATTATTAATGAAAAAAACCCTAATTTAAAAAATAAAGAAGAGGTAGCAAAAGATGTTGGTATAGGTGCAGTAATTTTTAACGATTTATTTAATTCTAGAATAAAAAATGTAATATTTGATTTAGAAAAAATGCTTAATTTTCAAGGAGAAACAGGACCTTATATCCAGTATACCAACGCTAGATGTGCTAGCATTTTAAAAAAAGAAGGTTTTAAAGAAGATATTTTGCAAAATATAGATTTTTTACTTTTAACAGATGAATTTTCTTTTGAGCTTGTAAAGCTTTTGGCGTTATTTCCAGAAAAGATTTTGGACGCTAGCATAAAATTTGAACCGTTTATTATTTCTAGATATTTAATACATGTTTGCCAAGCTTTTAATAAATTTTATGATAAAAATAATATAAAAAATAGCGAAATAAACTTAAAAAATGCAAGGCTAGCTGTAGTTTTTGCTACAAAGCTTGTAATATTTAATGGCTTGTACCTTTTGGGTATAAAGGCTCCAGATGAGATGTAAAAGAGGATAAAAAGGGCGTAGGTAGAGCTATGCCTTTTTTGTATTTTTTTGCATTCTTTTTATGATATTTTTATAAAGTATAAAAAATATAAAAAAGGAGGTAAATTATATTGATTGGAGAAGATGAAATAGAAGAAACAGAAGATGATACCTTTACAGAAGATGAAGAAATAGTGTATCCTTCTATTTATGACGATGCGGATATAAGGGTTATAAATAATAATATAAAAATTTTGGATGCGACGAAATTAACAGGAGATAATTTAGATAATATTGCAAAAGAATCTAGTGAATATTATATAGAAAATAAAGTTAAAAATATAGACACAACTGCAAGTAGTATACTAACAACATCTAATAGCATATTAACAACAGCAAATAGTATTTCTACATCGACAAGCAAAATCTTGACTGCAACAACAAATATTACGACATCGTCAAACAGTATTTTGGAAATACAAGAAGATTTAAAATATAGGCATTTTCTAGATCTACCTAACCTAACTTATAAAACTTTATCTACAGGCTATGAACAAAAAGAGCAGACAACTAGCAGAGCATTAAGTACACTATTAAGCGTTAGTGGTGCTGGGTATATTTGCTTTTGTGCTAATAGTGCTACTTTTAATATAAAAGGCACTACTTGCCCTGTAAGATATAAATTAACTGTTGACGGAACTGTAAAATTATGGCTTGAGCTTACCCCTTGTAGTA
>CBCPNA010000020.1:0-8322 GCA_965120415.1 uncultured Bacillota bacterium
GGTTATTATTGTTTTTGTTATCATTATTGTTATTTTGATTGTTATTGTTTACATTATTTTTATTATTTTTATAAGGCTTTTTCTTAATTTTATTATTAGCTTTATTTTTATCATTTTTAAACATTTCAAAAATAGTGTTTGCGTCTTTTTCTTCTATAGCGTTTGAGTGACTTTTAACTTCTATGCCTATTTGTTTTAATTTGTTTATTAAATCTTTATTTTCTAGCTCTATCTTTAGCTGTTCGCTTATTTTTTTTCTAAGTTCATGTACTCTAATCTTGGACAAAAAAATCACCTACACCTTTCTTATAAGTATCACAATTACATATAGCACCTTTTATTTTATTAGCGAGCCCTTCATCTGTTATAGCAAAAACGCTTTTATTAATCTTGCCTATAGCATGGCTAATATTCTCTTTTGTACCAAAAATTAAATAATCTATATTATAAAAGGAGCATTTATTTTTAAACTTTTTTTGTGTATTAAAGCTTGCATCATCTGCTATAATAACTAAAATAGCAACATTAGCTTTAATAGCGTTATATACAGCAAAATCTCCAGCCAAAATCTTGCCTGCCTTTTGGCATAAAGAAAATGTGAATAAAAGCTTTTTATCCATTTAAAATCAGCTCATTTCTAATTATATTATATATATCTTTTGGTATTTGAGATTTAAAAGAACGTTCAAGTCCTTTTGTTTTTAAAGCTTTTTCAAAGCATTTTAAATTTTTGCAAATATAAGCACCACGCCCATCCATCTTTAAAGATAAATCTAATTTATATTCATCTTTTATCTTAACAATTCTTAAAAGGGTATGCTTTTCTTTCATTTCAAGACAGCCGGTGCATTTTCTAAGGGAGAGTTTTTTATTCATAAAGCCTCCTTTAATTAAACATATCTATATCTAGCACATTGTCATCTAAGTCATCTAAATTATCTATATCTAACACATTATCTTCTGATACTAATTGAGCTAAAATAGCGTCCTCTTCATCTGTGTAGTTTTCGTTATAATTTTTATAGTTTTTGTTATTATTTTTAATATTTGATTTATCAAATACAACAGCATTTTTCATATTTATAAAATCAGTACCATTTATTTGAGTTTTTGACTTTAGCTCTATTTTGCAGTTAGTAAGCTTTGATACAAGCTTTACGTTTGCAAAGTTTTTGCCTTTTGCGCTAGGAAAGCTAGCATCTTCTACAACAACTTTAGCAAGGCTATATTGCTCTGTTTTTATAATTTCTATAGCATATATTTTTGATGGGTAAAAAGCATTTGCTATAAAATTTGGTAGATTTTTATCCCACAAAACAAAATCTATACTTTCGTTATTTATTTCTTTAAGGATAGTATTAAGACGCATTTTGTCTTTTCCTATGCAAGAGCCTATAGCATCGACATTTTTGTTTTTAGAATAGAGAGCAACTTTTGTCCGAACCCCAGGCTCTCTTGCAACAGATTTTATTAAAATAGTGCCGTCAAAAATTTCTGGTATTTCTAGTTCCAAAAGCTTTTTTACAAGGTTAGGATGCGCTCTTGATACGATTATTTGTGGCCCTTTTGGATTTTTTTTAACGCTAGATACATATACTTTTATCCTATCATGCATTTTATAATTATCGTTTGGGCTTTGCTCTTTTGCTGGGAGCAAGGCGTCTATTTTGTCTAGCGATAATATAACATGCCTTGGGTCTATTATCCTTACTATACCTGTTTGTATAGTGTTTTCTTTAGCTAAAAATTCTGTATATAAATTATCTCTTTCAACTTCTCTAAATTTTTGTACAACAAACTGCTTAGCAGCTTGAGCAGAAATACGCCCAAAATCTTTTAATTCTATAGGTATATCAACAAAATCACCGTATTCATACATAGGGTTTATTTCTTTAGCTTCTTCTAAAGAAATTTCTAAAAAGGCATCATATACATCTTCTGTTACCTCTTTTTGGGCATAAACTTTTATTTCACCAGTTTTTTGACTTATGTTGACTTTTATATTTTGAGAAGTACCAAAATTTTTTTTACAAGCAGATAAGATAGAATTTTCTATAGCTGAAAGTATTTCTTCTCTATCTATACCCTTTTCTACCTCTATTAATTTTAAAGCACGCATAAGCTCATGGCCATTCATTTTAAGAACCTCCTTAAATTAAAAAACAATGCAAAGCCTACAAATAGCTACATCTTTTTTATTAAATTTTAATTCTTCATCATCTTGTTTTATGACAATTTGGTTATCTATAAGCCCTAAAAGCTCTCCTTCAAATTCTTTTTGGTTATTTATAGGGCTATATAGCTTTATATAAACATGCCTTCCTTTATATTTCAAAAAGTCGCTTTCTTTTTTTAGAGGTCTTTCAGCTCCGGGGGAGCAAACTTCTAAAATATATGCGTTTTGTATAATATCGTCTTTATCCAAAAGCTTTTCTATATATCTGCTTAAAACTTCACAATCGTTTATGGTAAAGCCGCCTTCTTTGTCAACAAAAATTCTTAAATAATAGTTGCTACCCTCTTTTAAATATTCTAAATCGACAATCTCATAATTATTTTGGGCTATAAAGGGGGAAATATATTCAGTTACTTTTTTTAATATATCTTTAGTTTGCAAAATAAACACCTCTTAAATTAGCTTTTTTAACAAAAGGAGAGTGGGTATAGCCCACTCTCAGCATAATTATTAAAGTTATATTTATTATAGCATATATAAAAAAATATTTCAAGTACAAAATTTGATTATGTAGTTAAATTTTGTATTATTACAAAAGATGGAGAATATTATCCCAAAAATTAAATTTTACTTGACAAACATATTTTGTTTTGCTACAACCTAGGCGTACTTTGATACTTTGAATTACATTTTTTATTTTCTCATAGGCTATTTAGATAACAGCTATATTTAAGGGTTGTTATTTTACATTATACCTATCCAACTTATCCAAAATTAGCTTTTTATTTTTAAGGCTATATAAAAATAAATTTAAAAAGCTATCTTTATATACTGATATACTGTATAAAATTTTTAAAATAGGTAATATATACTAGCAAACCTATAGAAATTTACTTATACATCTAAATTTAAAGTTGACAACTTTAGTTTTAACCATTAATATTTAATTATGGAGGTGCTAGCATGAATAATTTTAATGAATTAGTCTTAGCTAAAAAAGAACAAGAGTGCGACTTAATAGCATCATTTTATTTTAAAGCTAAAGACGGTTCTAAATTAAAAAAGCCCATTGCAGGGCAGTTTTTAGCGTTCAAATTAAAAACAGAAGATGAAAAATATAAAAATGCTTTTAGAGCATACACATTATCTAATAAACCTAATGAAGAATTTTATAGAATAACTGTAAAAAAGGTGGAAGGTGGGCTTATTAGCTCATATTTGCATGATAAGCTAGATATAGGAGATTGTATATTAGCTAAAGAGCCTTGTGGTATATTTACCGTTGATAAAGCAATAAAAAAAGAAGACCCTATTGTTTTCATATCTGCTGGCATAGGGGTGACTCCTCTTTTGGCTATGCTATATGAAGAAGAGGGCAAAAGAGATGATATAACTTTTATACAAGCAGTACAGCACTCCAAAATGCACCCTTTTGGCGATGAAATTAAAGATATATGCAAAAAAAATGCTTATAAAAACATCGTATTTTATTCTAACCCTTTAGAAGAAGATAAAGAAGGCAAAGATTATGATGTTAAAGGCTTTATAACAAAATTATGGTTAGAAGAAAATATTTCTATAAATTCTAATTTTTACTTTTGTGGACCTCCTGTTTTTATGGAAAAACTAGAAAAAGACTTGCTAGATTTAGGAGCGTCAAGAGAAAAGATACATTTTGAAACATTTGCGTAAAGCAAGCCTTTTTGGGCTTGTTTTTTGTTGTATTTATTTGTATTTATTAAGTATCTCTATAGATAGGTAAGCAAAAAATATTTGTAAGCATTTTGTATAATAAAAAATCATATGGCTTATACCTAAGGCGCTTTAAGCGCCTTTTTGTATAGCAAAAATAAATAATATTAGCAATATTATATAACAAAAAAAGAAATGTAAAGCAGCTTTTGCTTTTGATTTAAAAGTCTATTAACCAGAAATATTTTAAACTTTTTTCTTATTTTTTGTTATATTTATAAAAAAAATAAAATATGCTGGAGTTTTTTTATACTTTATGTTAAAATATTAAAAAAATATTACGGCTAATTAAATTCTATTGAAAGAAAAAATTTATTTTGTTATAATTCTTATAAGTATAAAGTGAGGTAAATTTCTATGAATTTAAATATTAATTTAAATGACCCTAATACAAGAAAGTTTTTAAAAGTATTTTGGTTAACTTTAAGTATTTCACTTATTATAGTTTTTTCATTATTCTTTTTATATAAATTTATATATGCTAAATCTCTTTATGACCCTTCTAAACAGCTTAGCTCCGAGCTTGTTACTAGCGAAAAGCTAAAAGCTGAAGAAGATTCTAAAAGCACGGGCTTTTTTACTACACCTGTTAGGACAAATGTTTTGGTAGTAGGATTTGATAAACAAGCTGGGCTTACCGATGTTATTATGGTTGCAAGCTATATAAGCACGACAGGAGAAATAAACGTAATATCGATACCACGTGATACATATATGTCTTTTTCGGGTGATAGGCTTAAAGAATTAAGGAGTATTAATTCTAACGCACCTAGCATTATGAAAATAAATGCTGTTTATAACTATACAAAAAAATCTGGTATGGAATTTTTGCAAAAAACGATAGAAGACCTTTTGGATATTAACATTAATTATTATGTTAAAATAGATTTAGAAGGATTTGTTAACATAGTGGATGCAGTTGGTGGTATATATTTTACCGTGCCAGAAGGTGGGCTTAAATATTCAGATCCGACTCAAGGATTATATATAAATTTAGAAGAAGGATACCAGCTATTAAATGGAGAGCAAGCAGAGGGGTTAGTGCGCTATAGAAGCGGTTATGCAAGAGCAGATTTACAGCGTATAGAGGTACAACAAGAATTTATAAAAGAATTTGCAAAGCAAGTACTTAATAAAGAAACATTAATGTCTAATTTAGGAGAAATTGCCTTAAACTTAATAAAATATGTAGATACAGATTTTTCATTAGAAGATTTACCTAAATATATTTTATCTGTATCAAACATAGATGTTAATAATATAAATACAAAAACAGCACCAGGATACGCACAGATGATAGGTGAAGTTTCTTACTATATGATAAATTCGGTAGAGCTTAAAGAAGTTGTGGACGACTTTTTTTACGGCAATACAGACCCTGAACAAGAGGAAGAAATAAAAATAACAAAAATATTAGAACAAAACAGAAGTTTTTTAGAAATTATACAAGATGGATTTTATTAAAATTAATTTGATTAGGAGTGACTTAAATTTATGAAAAAGTTTTTTCTTTGTATATTTGCTATATTTTTACTAATATATATTCCTAAAAATGCTTTAGCAGCAACTCTGCTTTATTCTGAAAGTAATGTACAGACAATAACAAGTGGGGTTACATATGAAGAAAGCAAAAGGCTTTATACAGACGGCTGGAAAGATGTATATGTTTTAACCGTGGATATTACAAACCCTAATGTATCTATGGAGGTATTAACATCTCAAACAGAATATGGGCTTAAAAAGAGTACAGAAAATTTAGCAATAGAAAATTCTGCTATAGCGGCTATAAACGGAGACTTTTTTGGTAGCGGTAACCCCCTTTCTGCTATGGGGCAAATAGCAGAAAATGGTACCTTTAGAGAAGCAAGAAATTATTATAACTCTTCTTCCAGCCAGTATGCAGGAGTTTTTTTGGATACTTTTGGCAATGTTTTTATTGATTACGTAGAGTCTAATTTAAGGCTTTATAATTCAAAAGTAAATTTAGATTTAGATGCCAAAAATAAAGTTACTAGTTTTTCAAAACCAGTTATTTTTGATAGCACAGCAATATCTACAACAGCAGATTTAGATAAAAGAAATTCTAATTTATACAAAGTTGTTGTAGAAGATGGCGTTATAACCCAAAAATTAGGACCCGGAGAAGTTGCAACTGTTCCTGAAAATGGCTATGTAATTGTTATGGATAAAGATACGGCGTCAGAGCAATTAGCCAAATTTGAAATTTCAGACACTATAACATTTACAGAATCTTATGAATTTCTTTTTAGACCAGAAAAGCTTGTATCACAAATTGTTTCTGGTATGTCTGCTGGAGGAGAAATTTTAAGAAATGGTGTAGAAGTTTCTAGCGGATATTCTGTAAGCCCAAATACACTTCAGCCAAGAACAGCAGTAGGGGTTAGCCAGGACAAAACAAAGCTTATACTTATGGTTGTAGATGGTAGAGGCTCTAGCAAAGGGGCAACTCATAGCCAAATGGCAGAGCTTCTTTTAGAATATGGTGCTTACGATGCTATACATTTTGATGGCGGTGGCTCTTCTACAATGGTTGTAAGGCAAGAGGGCGACACAGAAGTTTCTGTAGTAAATAATGTATCAGAGGGTACACAACGTAGCGTACCGAATGCACTAGGTATTAAAACAACTAATGAAACAGGCGAGCTAGATAGTATAAAAATTAGCCTTAATACAGAAGATGGGCAAGCTATTTTACAAAATCAAACTTACAGCTTTGAAATATTAGGCTATGATAGCAATTTAAACCCAGTTACTGTAGATATAAATAGCGTCAAGGTTAGCTTTTTAGATGAAGATGACGGCGTTGTAAATCAAAATTATTTTAGCCCTTCAAAAGTGGGTACACTTACCTTATTAGCAGAAGTTGAAAATACAGATATAAAAACAACTCTTGAAATAGAGGTTAAAGATGGTATATCAAGCATTAAGCCAAAATTAGATAAGACTTCTTTAAAAGTTGGAGAAAGCCTTGCCCTTTCTGCTGTAGGGGCTAATAAAGATGGATATGAGGTTAGCCTAAATTCTTCCGACATTACATGGACTATTGATAATGAAGATATAGCGTATATATCAAATAATAACCTTATAGCAACTGGAGAGGGCGTTTTAAACTTGATGGCGACTTACGGTTCTTATTCTTTTAACATAACAATAGCCATAGGAGAAACAGTAACATTAACAGAAGATTTTGAAACACAAAAAGATCTTTTGATGCTATATTATCCAGATACAGACTATTTAGCTGGTAGTGCTGTTTATACAAATGCATCTGCTATTTCAGGCAATAGCTTAGCAATTACCTATGCTTTTAAAGCAAATAAAGTTACTTCACAAGCAACTTATGTATCTTTTGAAAGAAGCCCTATAACATTTTCAGGCAGTCCATCATCTATACAAATGGCGGTTAAAGGTGATGGAAGTGGTAATATGCTAAAAGCGGTGCTTAAAGACGCAGGGGGTAACCAATATACCGTGTCTATAATAGATAGTATGACTGAAGATAACTGGATAATAGCAAGCTTTGATGTACCAGATGGAGCTTTATACCCTATTTCTATAGAAAAAATATATGTAGGAACATACTCAACAACAAGCCAAGAGCAAGGTACTATATATATAGATAATATAGAAGCTGTGTATGAAAAAGAGGGTGGAGGAGAAATTACTGCTGGATACAAAGATTACCTTTATAGCGATACATTAAGTACAACAGCTAAGACAGATGGTGAAGAAGATATTAATGTTTTTGGGCAAACAGCCGATAAGCCTTTTTCAAATTCTAGCCAAGTTTTAATAGATACAGTAAATTCTATGCAACAAGATGCAACAAGCCTTATTTTTGTTGGAGATAGTGATTTAAGCGGTATTTCTTTAACAGTGCCTACAGTGCAATGGCAAAATAAATATTCTACAACAAATACACAAAATTTATCTATTATCAATTTAGCGACGAAAAGTGGTAATATGCTAGCAGAAAGCAGCGAACAATGGAAATGGCTCCAAGGCTACTTGCAATCGTTTAGCAAAAATAATATATTAATATGTATGGATAAAAATATTTGGGATTCTGAAAATTGCTTAACTGGAGTTAGGGAAAATGAGCTTTTGCATAAAATATTAAAACAATTTGTTGAAGAAACAGGTAAAAATGTTATAGTTGTTTCTGCTGTTGGGGATAAATCAGATGTTTATGTTAAAGATGGAGTTAGATATATAACATTAAATGGATTAACATCAAATTCGGAAACAGATTTGACTAATTATAAATATTTAAAAATAAGAGCAACAGAAACAGATTTACAATATCAAATTTGTAACGTGTATAATGATTAAGAAAAAATTAAAAAAGCCTTTAGCTATAGCTAAGGGCTTTT
>CBCPNA010000021.1:0-4313 GCA_965120415.1 uncultured Bacillota bacterium
ACCTCCAAAAAGTTTAGCTTTAAATTTAGGTACTTTTACAACAAGATTATATATTTCATTACCACATTTAAATAGGCAACAGCCTCTTTTAGGATATTTTATTAAGTCAAACTCATTTTTTTCTAGTTGTAAAATATTCATATAGTCTTGATCATTAACTGTGCCCGGATAAAATAAAAATTTGTGTGTTGGTATTGAAAATAACGGTTTTGTGTACTCTGATATTTGTGGCAATAAATAATCTTCTATATTTTGAGATGAAAGTATTACTTGACTTTCTTTCTTCCTTACCCTTTTCATAAAACTTCTAACATACTCAATTGTTGTTAAGCTCCCTAAAAATAAATAAAATTCATCTATACTACAAACTGCATTACCATTTGATAAAAGCTCATTACTCATATAAGATAAAATGTTAAAAAGCATTGCATTTTTTATATTTTGGTTAGCATTTAACAGTCCTTTAACTCCAAACACTAAAAAATGGGTATCCATTATGTTGGTATACCCATTAAAAAATCTTGACTCACTTCCTTTACACATAGAGTGTAAGCCAAGCAATATTTCTTGTAAAATTTCTTTATTGTATATTTTATTATCATTTTTAAAGTTTATAAATTCATCTTCAATTAAGTTGTATAAATCAGATAAAATAGGATAATCTTCTTTAGCTATATTTTTAAAATCACTATTATCTTCTATGCCAAAAATATCGTATAATTTACATAAGAATATTTCTATTGTATCTATATGCTTATCTTTAAAATCTTTATACACTTTGAAAAAATCTTTTAAAAATGCAATATGTGAGCTTAAAATGCTCCTTGTTTTAAAAGCGACAGGTTCATTTTCATTATCTTCTCCATTGTTCCAAACTTTAGGTTCTAACACGTTTATTTTATATGCTCCATCCATAAAATCTATAAAATTTCCACCTATATTGAACGCAAGTTCTGAGAATTCATGTTCAGGGTCAAGGCATAATATTTTTTTACCACTTTCTCTTAAGTTTAATAAAATTAACTTTAACAAATAACTTTTTCCTTGTCCAGAATTTCCAAGTATTAATATATTTCCATTAGTTTTATCTTCTTCTTTTTTGTTAAAATCAACAATTATGTTAGTACCAAACATATCCTTGCCAATATAAAATCCTGTGTTATCTGTTTTGCCACTATAGGCAAATGGAAATAAATTAGCTACACTACTAGCTGGTAATACCCTTTCAAACTGGCTTAAAAATACATTTCTTCCACTAGGCATTATACTTAAAAACCCTTGCTTTTGTCTTAAATATAACCTATCTACATTTCTACATTTAACTTACTTTTAATAAGCTCGGTTAAAACTTCTGTTTGTAATAATTTTAATTTTTCAAAATCGCTGGCTATCATTTCTATAAACACAGCAACGTGAAATAAAGGCTCTTTGTTTTTATGCATTTGTGATATGATATTTGCAACATCTTCTAAGTTATTTTCTGCTGCTATAGTTTGTTTCAAGTCATTTTTATTAATATTCATTCTATTTTTGTTTGTGGCGTTAGCTATTATTTTCTTTTCTTCTGAAATACTTACGCATCTTGTATATATTTTTAATGTTATTCCATCTTTTTCTCCTAACTTTCTTAAAATAGCTTGTTCATTCGTAGAGGTTGGATACTCTCTTAATGCCCATACAGAACGGAACGTATTACCACATATAAAATAATCTGTGTTAAATTTTATAATGCTTGGGCTTATCATATCTACAAATCTTTTTATTTTTCTTTCTTCTTGCATATGTTCTCCTTTCTAAAAATAAAAAAAAGACACTTAATATTTTTAAGTATCTTTCTTACATTTTCATTTTAAAATCATCATTTGTTAATTTTGGTAATTCTATATGGAGTAACCTCATTAATTCTTTTTGGCTTTCAATTTGCCTTTCTGCTATAAAATTAATATCTTTATCATCTTTATGAGCTCTTTCTAAAAATCCTATATATTCTACCCTTAAAATAGGTGGAATTATTAACGGTAAATACCCTTTTTGAATTAAAGCAGTATTCATTAATAGCCTTGCAACTCTTCCATTTCCATCTTTAAAGGGTTGTATAAAAACAAATTTTTTGTGTAAAAGAGCCGCAAACTCAACTGGATGATATTTTTCTCTTTCATTTTCTATCCATATACAAAGCTTTTTCATTTCTTTTTCTATATTTTTAAAGTCCATAACTTCGTAGTGTGAGCCTGTTATAATAACATTTATATTTCTATATTTACCAGCGTATTCTTTTTCTATATTGCTATAAAAAATTTTGTGTAATTTTAAAATATCAATTTCTTTAATATCTTTATTTTTTAATAGTTCAAACATATAGTCATATGCTTTTGAATGGTCAACAGTTTCAAAAATTTCTCTTAAAGATTTGCCCCCAACAGTAAGTCCATCTTCAAGCAAAACTTTTGTTTCGCTTTCTGTTAAAGTATTGCCCTCTAAGCTGTTTGAGCTCCATACTATACCTACCCTATAATAATCTTTTATTTGCTTTAATAATTCACTTTCAAAAGGTCTTATTTTATTTATTTCTTCTTGATACAAGTCTATTTTTTCAAATATATCCATTTAACCACCTTTATCTTTATATTTAATAATTTTATTATATCACATTTTGTATTTTTAGTCATTATCCAAAAACCAGCGTTCTCCATCAAAATCTTCAAATTTTTCAGTAGTTATATTTTGTTCAAAATATATAGCCAAAATCTTTTTTATATCTTCTTTACTTGCTCTCTTAACATTAAAACCTTGTTCTATTATATTTTTTTCTACTCTATCTAAATGTGCTAATAACTTTTTTTCTTCTTCATCTTTAAATCTTATACATATTAGAAATTCTCTTGATGTTGCTGTATTTATTTGTATTTCGTTTAAAAATTTTTCTTCTTCCAAAAGCATATTTCTAATGTGTGTGTTTTCTTCTTTTTTTAATAATTCTTTTAAATATATTTTATTATTTTCAAAACTTTCACAGCTATTTAAAGCTAGCATTTCTAAGTTAGATACATATTTTAAAACATTCATTAGAGAAAAAATTTTAGCTGTTAAGTTACTTTCCGAAAGTACAGAAACATTTGTAGGCTTTATTATAAAAAATACTATTTCATCATTTTTGCTAGTCTTTAAGCTATATTCTGTTATATCATTAATCTCTATTAATTCTGTTGTCGACTTTTGTTTTTTCACATACTTCACTCCATTCATAAGTTTGATTTTGTATAAAAAAAGAACAAGCATATTTTATAAAATCTAAAAGGCTTGTTTCTTCATATTTTATTGTTAAAAATGCATACGTTAACACTATTACAAGGGGTATAAATATTCCTGTTTTAACTAATATAACTACAGATAAAATTCTTAAAATTAATGTTACAGTAATATCTTTTAACTCCCATAAAAATAGAGTCGCTTTAGCCTTTAAATTTTCTGGATAAATATACATTTCATCACTCCTTTAATTATTATTTGACAAATCTATTTTATTTTGTTATAATTAAATAAAAGCTAATCTTGAGGTTAGCTCACTACATGTGTTTATTAATAATAACAGCCATAGTTTTGCGAACGAGGGCTGTTATTTTTTTATAAATTTTATTATTTCTACAACTAGACCTAATAATGTAATAATTATCATTAGTTTTTCATATGTAGTCATAATATCACCCCCTAACTCTTAGGAGTTAGTGAGCTAACAAGTTAACAACCCTTCAAGATAGTCTTGACTCAAAATTAGCTTTCCTTTTCAAATATATCATATTTTCTTTAATTTTTCAACTAATTATTGTAATTTTCTTTAATTCTTCTTAAGTGATGATAATATTATTGAAATTAACATTAAAATCTGCTTTCTAATTTTTTATCTGTTGCTAAAGTTACTAAAGTTTTTATTAAAATAGGATTTGCCAACTAAAAACCCCTTTCTTTTTTATGCTATTTCATTTTAAAATCGTTGTTTTCATTTATCCAATCCATATAATTAATTTCTTTGTAATCGTTTATTGCCTCATAATAGTCAATTTTTCCATAATTAATTTCTTCAAATGCTTGTTTTTCTGCCATTTCTTTACTTTTAAAAAATGCATCCAGTAAAATATTTATATCAAAACCTGCCGACTTATAACCATCTGCTATTATCTTTAAATATTCTTTGTTTGGTTCGCCTATTTTACCCTTATTCATTAAATAAATCATACCTTCAACTTCTTCTCCATCTACATTTATTTTTATAATTTCTTTTCTGTAAAGATTTGGGTAACCTTCATAAATATCAA
>CBCPNA010000022.1:0-7401 GCA_965120415.1 uncultured Bacillota bacterium
GGGGATAGTTTTGTCCCCCTTTTTATTATAAACAAAAATCTATTAAAAAGGAGCTAAATAGGTAAATGGCAAATACAAATGCAAATGCATGGTACTTACCAGAGGTAGCATCAGGAGAAGCTACTATCAGATATTTAGAAAATTTGTATGAAGATATGAAAAATAATGTACCAGGAACGTTTAATACTATCAAAACAGTAGTTAACCAATTTACTAAAAATAATGTATCAAAAATTACACAATTAAATAATATTTTAGAAATGTGTGAAAATTCATATACAGAAAATATAGGAATTAGAGAAAATATATATATAGATTTAATTAAAGATAATTTATTTATTGCAAAATCACAAATAAAAAGAGCAGATTTAATATATATGAGAGCGGGTATATTAGAAATACCTAGATATGTCCAAATAATTAATGAAGAAATTAATGCTGGAAACGGAATTAAAAAATCTAAAAATATTAAAGAGATAGCTAGTATTTTGGGTAAAATTTTTAGAACGAGCTTTGAAGAATATTTAGAATTAACCACACTATTTTTAACAAAAAGTTCAAATATAGATAGTTCATTAATGCGTGATATTACTAAACTATTTTGGCAACATTACGAAAATTATATAGAAATGATAAAAAGCAGAATAATTGACAATATAAAAATTAATGAAGAAATAAAATTTAAACAACTTGATTGTTTTTTACAAGAACAAAAATCTATAATGCTATTGTTCGAAAATAAGGGTATATCTATTGTTTCTTTTTATGCAAGAAATCAATTAGATTTAATATATATATATTTTAAAGAAAAAGATAAAATAGAAAAAGAAGAATATTTAAATATTGTAAAAAATACCTTAAATCAAGTAGTTGATTTGGGCTATAAAGTCGAAGGGGTAGCAAAAGATATAGAAAATTTTTTAATGGTCGCTTTAATACAACAAGAAAAAGATAAAATTAAAGATACAATTAAAGATATTATTAAAGATAAAATACAAGCGCATTATAACATGCTAGATAAAGTAATAGGTAAAGGTTTTGCAAAAGAAACAAAAATATATTTTGATATGCATGAGTGCTTAAAAAAAATATTGCCAGAAAATGAAGATAGGGCAAAAATAGATAAATTGCAACAAGAATTTGCTTATATGCAAAGCGCTACAGATTTATTAAAATCTTTTAACGATTATAAAAATAATACTGAAGATGAAATTTTAAAAATTTTATTTTGGGATAACCTTTTTGATTATCTAAGAATTATAAATAAATCTGAACAATATGAGAAAAAATTATATTCTGAAGAAGCTTTTAAATATATAAAATCATTGATAGAAATAATTATTAGCGAAGTTTATTTTTATTGCATTAAAAATATTTATGATACAGAAAATAAAATTACAAATAAGCATGAAAAATATTTTTTTAGAAATATTACAGCTATATTACAAATAGAACAATCAAGATTAATAGATTATAAACAAATACAAAAAAATAAAAAGATTTTGAATGAAGTAAAAAAAGATTTAGAAAAAGATTTGTATTATAAAGAAATAAATACTTATATTGTATATATTGTAGAAAAGATTTATTTTGATAATATTATGATAGATTATTCAGTCAATATAGAAAAAGGGATACAGCAAGATAAGCTAAGCTTGCAAGAATGCAAAAAGCTTGCTTATATATATGCCACTTCATCAACAAGTGATTATAATAGGCGCTTAATATTAGATTTATTCAAAACATATAGAGATGCTTTAATTAATAATAGCAGCAAAGGTTCAAAAGAAGAAATAAAAGAAGATATTAGCGTTTTTATTAACTTTAAAGATAAGCTTGAAATAGATTTGAATAAAGAAGATTTAAAAGAAATATATAATGAAGAATTTGAAAATATTTATAACAAACTATATAATACAGATAGCTATGTAGAGCAGATGGAGCAATTAACAAATGCGTTTACAGATGCTCCAGAAAATACAGAAGAAATAGTGAGCTTGACCACTAAATTTAGAATATTAAGAAATAGAGAAGCTCAGCAAAATGCACAGCGACAATTAGCTAGCAAAACAGATAAACAAACAGATAAAGAAAATATTAGATAATAAAAAAGGCAATATAAAACATTGCCTTTTTTTATGTAAAATTTAATAATTTTTAATTAAAAATAATATAAAAAGATGCACTGGATAGCTTGCATAAAATAACCATTTTAATTTTAAGCGCCCTGCTTTACCGTTATAAAGCAGCATTAAAAATAGCGGTATAATATTAAAAATAAAATAGCTGAATATAAAATTACCCAAATAGAAATATATTATAAATATAAAGGCTATAATAAAAGATAAATATTTATGCTTATGTAAATAATAAAACATGACTATTAAATAAATGCCCCAATAGCTATAATCTGTATTTAAAGCAATAGCTAAAAATAATATTAGATATGTTGTTAAAAACATTGATATAACTTTAAGGTATATTTTCATTTCCTTTTTTTCTAAATAATCACTAATAAAAATATAACAGGCGGCTAAAAACATTGTGTATAAAACATTAGTATTATAGAAAAAGTCTATATTTATAAATACGCTATCACCGGTATCATTAAAGCATAAATCAAAAGGTATTTCAGAAATTAAGGCAAATATAAAAAGCCTTATTAAAAACTTTTTTCTATCTTTTGTATATCTACAAGATTTTGCAATTAAAAAACTATATAAAGGAAAGGATATACGCCCTATCATCCTAAATATCGTAAGCTCAGGGTACAAAACAACACCTGTATGGTCTATAAACATTGTTATAAGGGCTATTAATTTTAATGCAAAAGCGCTCATTAGATATTTACTAAACTTTCTTTAGATTTTAATAAAATATTTAGTTTTTTGATTGCATTTTTTAAAATAATAAAATAAAATTTTATTTTTGCTTTTGGATTAATATTAAGCTTAAAATAAAGGGTATTAAATATCAAGCTTATTTTTAATTTTGGGCTATATTTATAACTATAAATTTTTTTAAATTTCAAAAAAAAATCTCCTTTGCAAAATACTTTAAAATAATTATACAACACAAAAAAAAATTTCACAAGTTAAATTTAATTAAGCATATAATATTTTATATTTGTATAAGTAGGTGTTTTTTTGAATAATGAAAAGCTAGAAAATCAGCTCCAAATAGCATTAGATTTAAGCCAGGAGCAGCTAGAAAGCTCTAATCTAAACGCTGGATATAATAAACAGACAAATATGTGGGAAGTTATTGTTAAATATAATGGCGATTTATATAATATACAAGAACAATTGAACATAGGGGTAGAAGTACTTTCTAATAATTATGCTATTATAACTTTAACAAAAGATAATATATATAATTTGCTAAATTATAATGAAATAGAATATATAGAGCTTCCAAAATTGCTTACATTTTTTTTAGAAAGCTCAAGGCAAGATATTTGTATAAGCCCTAGCCAAAATTTAGATTTAACAGGAAAAGGAACTATAGTAGCTATAATAGATTCTGGTATTAATTATACAAACAATAATTTTAAAAATGAAGACGGAACAACAAGAATTTTATATATATGGGATCAGACGATAGAAGGTAACCCACCAGAAGGCTTTTTAGAAGGCTCTGTTTATACACAAGAAGATATAAATAACGCCTTAAATAGCGCTAACCCTACAGAGCTGGTACCACATATGGATAATAATGGACACGGAACGGCAGTTGCAGGGATAGCCGCAGCAGGTGGTAATAATTCAGGTGGACAGCTTAAAGGGGTTGCGCCAGAAAGCGAGCTTATAATAGTAAAAATAGGGAGCGGAAATCAGTCTTTTGCAAAAAATACACAAATAATGAGGGGTATAAAGTTTATTTTGGATAAAGCGATAGAGCTTAATAAGCCCGTTGCTATAAATATTTCTTTTGGTACAAACGATGGCTCGCATACAGGTAGGTCTTTATTTGAAACATATATAGACGATATGTGTAATATATGGAAGACTTCTATTTGTATTGCTAGTGGTAATGAAGGTAATACAGCTAAACATTATAAAAATACGGTGCAAAATGGAGAAAAAATTACTATAGAAATAGAAGTATCTTCATTTTTGCCTTCTTTATATATCGTTTTGTTTAAAAATTTTGTTGATTTGTTTGATATAAATGTTATTTCTCCGGCAGGGCTAGAAACAAATTATATAGATAATTTTAGGCAAAATGCAGTGTATAATTTTGCTGATTCGAAATTGTATATTAATTTAGGGCAACCAGCCCCTTATACATTAGAGCAAGGCATATTTTTTGAGCTAATAGCAAATGAAAATAATATAGAAACAGGTATATGGAAAATAGAAATTTTAGGGCAAAATATTATAGATGGAGCTTTTGATATATGGTTACCTACAACAGAAGCATCTTCTAAAAATACAAAATTTTTAAGCCCTAATGTTTTAACAACATTAACTATACCTTCAACGGCAAGCAATGTTATAACAGTAGGGGGATACGATGCTTTAACAAATTCTATCGCTAGCTTTTCGGGCAGAGGATTTACAAAAAATAATCAAATAAAGCCAGATTTAGTTGCTCCAGCTTTAAATATAAGGACAATATCTAATGTTGCAGGCTATACTAACTTTACAGGTACAAGCGCAGCAACCCCTTTTGTAACAGGGGCTTGCAGCCTTTTGATGCAATGGGGTATTGTGCAAAATAACGATTTGTTTTTATATGGAGAAAGGCTAAAGGCTTTTTTAAGGCTTGGGGCAAAAAGAAAAGATAGCCTATATTACCCTAACCAGGAATGGGGGTATGGGAGCTTATGTATTGCCGAAAGCCTAAGATATTTAAAGCTTTATAAAAATAATAATTTTTTAAATAATATAAATATTTTAGAAGCAAATTTAGAAGAAGGGACATTTTACTCTGAAGATTATTTACCTTTAGTGGCTGAATATAATTTACAAACAGAAGAAATTTTGCAAAAATACGATTTTATAAAAATTTGTAAAATATTAGACAATATATTTGTTGTATTTTATATAAAAAAGGATAAGATAAACTCTATTTTACAAGAAGATATATCAAAAATTTCTTTACAAATACCTATACCTTTAGGGCTTATGGATAAAAGCGCTTTAGATGCTAGTGGAGTTTTAGCGGTACAAAATCAGCCTTTTTTAAATTTAAAAGGCGATGGAGTTTTGGTAGGTATCGTTGATACTGGTATCAACTATACATTAAAAGAGTTTATATATAAAGGAGTCATAATAAGACTTAAATTACGCTATAGTTATTCGATAGAATTATTTAACATATTTTCTATAAATATAGCATAGCCTTTAGAAGGATCATTTACAAAAACATGGGTTAAAGCTCCTATTATCTTACCATTTTGTATAATGGGGCTACCGCTCATACCTTGTACAATACCGTTTGTTCTGCTTAGCAAATCTTCATCTGTTATTTTTATTACCATCGATTTTGAGTTATTTAGGTTATATTTATTAATGCTTACTATTTCTATTTCAAATTCTTCTATTTTATCGCCGTCTATGTTTGCTAAAATAGTTGCTTTACCTAATTGTACTTCATCTTTTAAGCCTATTTCGAGCGCTTTTTGGCCATCAAAAACAGATTCATCCGTTATTTCGCCATATATACCTGTTTCACAATTTAAATATATATTGCCTATAGAGGTATCGCTTTTTATTTCTCCTATTAATTCGCCGGGGCTACCTTCTTCGCTTTTTTTTGTATCTAAAATAGTTGCTTCCATTATTTTACCATCTTTAACAGACATTATTTTTTGGGTATCTACATCTAATATAGCATGTCCTAAAGCACCAAATTGCTTTGTCTCTGGGTTATAATATGTTAAGGTGCCTATACCTTGGGTGCTATCTCTAACCCATACCCCTATTTTGTTTTTACCATCTGCCGCTTTAGCTGGTGTAATAGAAACATTTAAAATGTCTTCATTTCTTTTAATTTCTAAATTTAAAAGACTATTATTTTCTATGCAGTTTATTAATGTTTCTTTACTATCTATTTCTGTATCGTTAACTTTTAAAATCATATCGCCGGCTTTTAAAATATTTTCTGCTGGGGCGTATTCTTCATTATCCTCTCCTACAAAAGAGGATACCCCAAGCACCATAACCCCTTCTGTATTTATCCTTACCCCTATAGATGCGCCAGAAGGCACAAGCTTTTGGTTGGGCAGGACAGAAACGGTAATATTTTTTATAGGTATACCAAAAATAGAAAGTGTCATGCTATGGTTGCCTGCAAAATCTGATTTAATATAAAAAGGCTCATTAAGGTTAATAGCTTCATTATCTTCCAGAGGAACATTATTTACGCTAAATACCGTTGCATCTTCGTTTATTTTACCTACAAAAGGTATATTAAAATCTACTCTATGCTCTACTCCAGCTATCAAATTTATTTCTTTTGGTAAAAATAAAAAATAAATTAACATAAAAATAAATAATAAAGGAATAATTAAATATAATATCTTACTAAATTTATTAATTTTTTTTAATTTTTGTTTTTTATAAAAAAGATAATTCATTAAAGCACTTCCTTAATTAAAATACTATATTATAATTACCTTTAAAAATAATATTATTCATGCTATGTTAATATGGAAAAAAAGGATATAAAAAAACTGGCATGTAGCCAGCTGAAACGTAATAAAAATCAACGCAGAAAGCTGCGAGAGTAAGCCTTTTAGCTTTACTTCATTGCATTATTATAATACAATAAAATATGTTTGTCAATCATAAATTTAAAATTTTTTAAGATATATTACACATTAAAAAAGAAAATATTATTAATTAAGTGCAAATAATTTTAAATTGTAAATTCAAAATCTTTATCAGATTTTGATGGAGAGTGTGCCTTTTCACGCTCATTTGAAGCTTGTATAGCTTTACTAGCTACTTCACGTACACTAGGCTTTAGGGTATAATTAGGTTTTAAATTAATATAATAAAAATCTTTTATAGTAGAAAAAAACTATTATTTTATATTTAACTAAAAAATGTTTTAACTTTTATAGGCAAATCTTTATGTGTTGCTAATTTTTCTAAAATGTTTTTAACAAAATCAGTGCTATTCGAGGCAGGAATTAATTTAAAATAATCACTCCTATGATATAGGAGATTTAAAGGGTATTTATACATATATTACTACCATACTACTACAAATATCTAATTTTGTTGAGTGTTTCAAATCTTGACAAAGTTAAATATTTATCATATACTAAAAATTAATAATAAAATGAGCAAGATTTATATAAAGATAAATTAATATTATTAATGCATTAGTTTGTGGAGGATATTATGTCAACTGAAAAATTGGTTAAAGAAATAACATCCATGGAAGAAG
>CBCPNA010000023.1:0-3292 GCA_965120415.1 uncultured Bacillota bacterium
ATTGAATATATTGAAATAAATGATAATGATAAATCATAACTAATTGAAATAATTATTGTATTATTATACTTTTTTTATTAATATATAAAAAATATTAGTTATTTATAAAAAATGATAAAAAGTTTGTGATTTTTATAAAAATATAGTATAATTGAAAAAAATACAAATGTAAATTTTTGACACAAGATGTTATGACAACAATTACAAGAATTTTGGATAATATACGTATAAAAATAGATAATAGTGTTACAGTATTATTAAGTTATTTGTAATAGTAAATTTTGGAGTAGAAGAAAAAAATATCGCCAAAATAGTCAGGAAAATTTTAGTTAAAATATGTACTATAAAAGATGATAGTATAAAATTATTACTGCTTTGATTAAAGCTTTGTTATAGAATAATTTTTTTGACGGAATATTTTGAATTTTGTGATTATATATAAATTTATAGAAAATAATACTTGAAAATAGAGATAATTTATGATATAATATAAACAAAATGATATTTAGAAATTATATATTGAATTAGATTGTGCTAATATGTAATAGCATGAATTACTATTATAGGGTACTTATAGTTGTAAAACATACAAAAAAGTACCAAATATTTAAATACCCTTTGAATTAAAAAATTATTTATATAATCCCTTGGTATGGTACAGGTTGTATTTATTTTTTTAGAGCTTGTTTTAATGTTTTATTATCAAAATTGTAGCTATGTAAATATTAAAATTATAAAAAGTGTATTAGCTAAAAAGCTACTGTATATGTAATAAAAGTAAAAAAATATAGAAAGGAGTATTAATAATGCAAAATAAAGTTTATAAATTTATAATTTACTCAAATAAATCACAACAAGAATTAATAAATAAAATGTTTGGATATACAAAATTTGTATTTAATCATATTTTGTCAGACGCAATTAAATATTACAAAGTATATAAAAAAAGCAAGATTAATACACAAGTTTTTTACAATAATTATATAAATAAAGTTGGCAGTATTACTCCTTTTCTTGATTTATTATACATAAACAATACAAAAAGTGAAAATAATCGCATATCAATCTGTCTATGAAAACAAAATTGAAAAAAATAATAGATATATTATTAGACATTATTTACCCTAAAAAGTGTATTTTTTGTGAGGAAGTTATACCTATTTTACAAGAAGATAACGTTTGTAAAAGATGCTATATGGATATAGATTTTATCGATTATGACAAAATGCCTTTTTTACACCTTTTTGAATATAATGAAAAAACAAAATTTGCAATTTATAGATTGAAATATTATGACAAATCTAGCTATGCAATAGAATTTGCAAAAATGATGTATAATAAATTTTCAAAACTTTCGGTAATAGATGAATACGATTTAGTAGTATATGTACCTATGTATTTAAGAAAGAAAAAAACAAGAGGTTATGACCAAGCAGAGCTTTTAGCTTTACATTTTTCAAAATTAGCAGGGATACCTATTTCCCAAAATAATTTAATCAGAACAAGAAATACTATTGCGCAGAGTAAAGTTTCTTTTGAAGAAAGAAAATCAAATGTAGAGGCGGCTTTTTCTGTACAAAATAGAGAAGAATTTTTGAACAAAAGTGTTATTTTGATAGATGATATATTTACAACTGGGAGCACAATGTTTGAATGTGCGTCGGCGCTTAAAAAGGCAGGGGCTTGCAACATTTGCTTTTATACTTTAGCTAAAGTTATAAAAATATATTAATTTTATAAACAGGTTTTTGCCTGTTTTTTGCTATTTGGTTTAATGTAATATAATAATTTTATTTTATATATGGTATATTTTCTTGCTTGAAAAAATATGCTTTATATGTTAAAATAAGTTTAGAATATTTTTTGAAAATTGCCGGTATATTATTTATGATAAGGAGAAAAATTATGGAAAAAGATTTATCAATACTTGATGATAATGATAGACGAGTATCAGATGTATTAGAGGTAGATAAACTAATGAAAGAACTTACTGAAAAAGTGCATAATTTTAAAGATTACTTATCAAAACTTATTACAGAAATTGAGCAGGATATAATATATAAGATTGAAAAAAATCAAGGACAAGATTTAGATAATATTAACAGCATTATTAATAATGCTGTACTTAAAATTGTTGAAAGTAAAGTAGAAATTAATAAAAAAAATTATGAATATAAAGATGCAAAAAGAATAGAAGAAATGGTAGAAAAAGTGCTAAAAAAGATGAAAGAAAAAGATATGGACAGCTCAAAAGCTAATGATGAATAGTTAAAATATTTTTTGAAAGGGAAATTTAGAAATGGAAGATGTTGTTAAAAAATTGTATAAGCTAAAAGATGATTTAGAACAATATGTTACAGAAATAGAACAAGATATAATATATGAATTTGAAAAAGAAAAATATTTAGATTCATATAGCCTTAATATTATTATTGATTATATTATTGCTGAAATTATTGAAAATAAGCAAGAAATTAATAAAAAAATTGCGAATATTAAAGAAGTAAAAGATACAATAAATTGATATTTTTATAAAAAATGCTTAATAGAAATTTAATAATGATATGTTGTAAAAATATATATTAACAATAATAACAAAGCTTAATATAAAATGATTAATATGCAACAATATTATATTTTAATATGCATACAAAAGGGATTTAAAATGGCAAATAAAGTTAATTATAATACCTACTATATCCATATTAGATTATGAAGGATATAAAGAGGTTCTTGATAGGTACTATCATTGCGATATTGACACAATAAGAGTAAATATGACAAGATATAAGCCAGAAGAATATATTATAAAAGCTCTTGAAAAGGAAATTTTATGCTTACAAATATAGAATAAATTAAGAATTGAAAAATCAGGGCTTTATAACCAGTTTAACACAATTGAAAAGTGCCTTTATGCTTTAGTTGGTATACAAGTTCAATTAATCAACATGCTATAATCAATATTTTTAATCGTGTTGAAAATTTTCAAATTTCAAATCTTGATATGTACGCTAGCTCTAATAAAATAATAAAAGTTTGGGGGCAAAGATTGACACTACATATATTTAACATCAGAACGGATATTATTTCTGCTTGTTCGATGTACCCTAAGGATATATTTCAATGGGGTGGGATTTTAATACAAGCAACATTAAATGGCAAACTATATGGTAAAGTATCTTCAGATGACAAAAAGATATTTATTCATGTATCAAATTTGGATAATTATAAATTTGAAAAATATGATAATTATATGCAAGATTTAATTTTAAGATATGTTAAAGGGTATGCT
>CBCPNA010000024.1:0-42594 GCA_965120415.1 uncultured Bacillota bacterium
CTCATACCCTAATTCCTAAACCTAACTACGGTTCCAAAGGCTACCTGAGGATAGATTGTGCAATGAAAATTAAGCAAATTTAAAACGGTCATGTTTAATAAACTTCTATCTGTATTATAGCATTTTTGGAATACAATGTCAACTTTATATAGTTTACAATTTCGTTACAGAATCTGTTTTATGGCTAAAAAAGGCTAAAATAGCGTTATTGAACGGTGAGTTTTTAAGTCCAATTTTTATCTTTTTACAATGCGACGCTACAGATTTTTTAAAAAAATAAAAATCAAATCTCATAATTTATATAATTATGTATTTATTGAGTGTCGTAATAGATAAATAGCGCACTTTTTGTATAATAATGTTTTTAAAATCTTTATTTTAATATAATCATTTTTATAATAGCTTAATTTTAATATAATAATATTTTAAAATCATTAATTTTAACATAATAATATTTATAATAGCTTGATTTTTATATAATAATATTAAAAATAGCCTAATTTTGATATAGTGATATTTATAAAAGCTTAATATTTGCGTAATAATATTAAAAATCCTACTTAAAGTAGGATTTTGCTGTTTACTGTTTATATTTTATTCTTCTTTTAGATTAATTAAAGCTGCGTTTATAAAGCTATCTATATCTCCGTCCATAACCGCCTGTATATTAGGCGTTTCTTCTTGTGTCCTATGGTCTTTTACAAGGCTATAAGGTTGAAAAATATATGTTCTTATTTGGCTCCCCCAAGCTATTTCTTTTACCTCTCCTCTAATATCTTGTATTTTATTTTCTTTTTCTTTAATTTTTAATTCATATAATTTAGCTTTTAATATTTTTAAAGCTTTATATTTATTTTGAAATTGTGAACGTTCGTTTTGGCACTGGACAACGATATTAGTCGGTATATGTGTTATCCTTATAGCAGAAGAAGTTTTGTTAACATGTTGCCCTCCTGCTCCGCTTGCTCTAAATGTATCTATTTTTAAGTCAGCTGGGTTTATTTCAAATTCTATATCTTCGCTAATCTCTGGCAAAACATCGCAAGATGCAAAAGATGTATGTCTTCTTCCTGCTGTATCAAAAGGCGAAACTCTAATTAGTCTATGTACCCCCTTTTCAAATTTAAGATAACCATAAGCATTTTCTCCGGTAACAAGTATCGTTACCGATTTTATACCGGTCTTTTCCCCCGGTATAAAGCTTAATTCTTCGTAGCTAAAGCCCATATTTTCTATTCATCTTGTGTACATCCTAAAAAGCATATTAACCCAATCGCAAGCCTCGGTACCTCCGGTACCAGAATGCAGGGTTAATATAGCGTTGTTTTTATCGTATTCTCCTGTTAAAAGAGTTGCTATCTTTATATTTTCATAATCTTTTAAAAATTCTTGCTTTAAAGCTTTAACCTCTTTTAAAAAGATAGTATCTTCTTCTTCTTTTGTAATTTCTATTAATGTTAATAAATCTTCATAGCATAAGACTAAATTTTTATATCTATCTACCGTATTTTTAAGCTGTTTTATTTGCTTTGATACTTGGCTAGCTTTTGCTATATCCGTTCAAAAATCTGGGCTAGCTGTTAAGTTTTCTAAAGCTTCTATTTTTAAAATTTTATTATTTACTTCAAAGAGATTTCCCCATTTCTTTTAATTTGCTTTTATATGGTTGTAATTCTGATAAAATCTGTTCAAACTCAAATAACAAAAAATCACTTCCTTAATCAAATTTATCTATCTTAAAAGTATCGTTTATATTTGCCCTTTCCAAAAGGGCAAATATCGTATCTAAGCTTTTCTTTTTTATTAATCATATTTTTCATCATCTTTATTTATAAAGTTATTTATATTAAAATTGCATAGCCTATTTATTTATTACCGCAGCATTGCTTATATTTTTTACCGCTTCCGCAAGGGCAAGTGTCGTTTCTACCGACTTTTGGTTCTTCTCTTTTTATAGGAATTTTAGTAATATTATCTTTATTTGTTGAAGTTATTTGTATAGGGGACTGGTTAAGCTCTATGTTTGTGCTAATTTTCATATTAAATAGCCCTCTTATCGTTTCATATTGTATCGTATAGTTCATATCATCGAACATATCATGGCTTAAATTTTTGTATTCTATAATAGGGTCACGTTGCCCATAAGCTCTAAGCAATATCCCTTGCCTCATTTGCTCTATATTATCAAGATGCTCCATCCAGCGCTGGTCAACTACTTTAAGAAGTATAATTCTTTCAAAATCTCTTAAATTTTCTGATTTTATCTCTTCTTCTTTTTTACGGTAATATTCTAAAGCTCTTTCATTAATAATATCTAAAAGCTTTTCTTTTGTAAGCTCATGTTTTTCTTCATCTAAAAATGCTATTTTACCTATCTGGAAAGGGTGGAGCGCCTCGTTAAGCCCTATCCAGTTCCATTTCTCTGGATATTCATCTTCATTTGTGTATAAATCGACTTGCCCAGCCATAACATTTTTTATCATTTTTAAAATACTTTCATGTATATCTTCACCTTTTACAACTTTCATCCTTTCAAGATATATGATTTCGCGCTGGTCGTTCATAACCCTATCGTATTCTAAAAGATGCTTTCTTATAGAAAAGTTATTGCCTTCAACCTTTTTTTGAGCATTTTCTATACCTTTAGTAAGTGTAGAATGTTGTATTGCCTCATCTTCTTCAATTTTTATAAGAGTAAATATTTTAGAAAGCCTTTCGCCCCCAAAAAGGCGCATTAAATCATCTTCTAAAGAAATATAAAATCTAGATTCGCCTTCGTCTCCTTGCCTACCAGCGCGCCCTCTAAGCTGGTTATCTATACGCCTAGATTCGTGCCTTTCTGTACCTATTATTTTAAGCCCTCCGAGCTCTTCTACCCCTTCTTCTAGCTTAATATCTGTACCTCTACCAGCCATGTTGGTTGCTATAGTAACAGCACCCTTTCTTCCGGCAAGCTCAACGATTTCTGCCTCTTTTGCATGATGCTTAGCGTTTAGCACCTGGTGCTTTATACCTTCTTTTTTAAGCATTTTGCTAAGTTGTTCTGATTTTTCTATAGTTACTGTACCTACTAATACTGGTTGCCCCTTTTTATAAGATTCTTTAACATCTTCCACTATAGCGTTTAATTTAGCCTTTTCTGTTTTGTATACAACATCTGGATGGTCAATACGCTTGATAGGCTTATTTGTAGGTATCCTAACAACATCAAGGCTATATATTTCTCTAAATTCGCTTTCTTCTGTTTCTGCTGTACCCGTCATGCCTGCTTTCTTTTTGTATTTGTTAAAAAAGTTTTGGAAGGTAACCGTTGCTAAAGTTCTGCTTTCTTTTTTAATTTTAACCCCTTCTTTTGCCTCTATAGCTTGATGAAGCCCGTCTGAATATCTTCTTCCGTCCATAAGCCTTCCGGTAAATTCGTCTACAATAATTATTTCGTCTTCATGTACAACATAGTCTTTATCAAGTTGCATTATAGAATTTGCTTTTAAGGCGTTATTTATATGATGTTGTATTTCTAAATTTTCTGGGTCGGCTAAATTTTCTATATTAAAAAACTTTTCTGCCTTATGCACCCCTTCTTGTGTTAAAGCAACTGCTTTTACCTTTTCATCAACAACATAATCGCCCTCTTCTATTATCTCTTCTTTTGTTAAAGGGTTTAAAGCTTGGTCTTCGTTTAATATTTTACCCCTTTTTAATGTTTTTACAAATGTATCAGCCACCTGATATAAATGTGTAGATTTACCGCTAGTACCAGAAATAATAAGAGGAGTCCTTGCCTCATCTATAAGCACAGAATCGACTTCGTCTATAATAGCATAGTTTAATTCCCTTTGGGTTATATGCTCTTTATTTACAACCATGTTATCCCTTAGATAATCAAAGCCTAGTTCATTATTAGTTGCATATGTTATATCTGCCGCATAAGCTGCTTTTCTTTCTTCTCGTTGCATATTTGTTAAAATAACCCCGACTGTAAGCCCTAAAAAGGAATGTATTTGCCCCATAAGCTCTGCGTCACGCTTTGCAAGATAGTCATTAACTGTAACAATATGCACCCCTTTTCCAGATAGCGCATTAAGATAAGCTGGTAGAGTTGATACTAATGTTTTACCTTCACCAGTTCTCATTTCTGCTATACGCCCTTGATGCAAAATAATGCCCCCCATAAGCTGTACCCTAAAGTGCTTCATACCGAGTACTCTCTTTCCAGCCTCTCTTACAACAGCAAAAGCCTCTGGTAAAAGGCTATCTAGCGTTTCTCCATCTGCATATCTTTTTTTAAATTCATTCGTCTTTTCTTTTAGCTCTTCGTCTGAAAGCTTAGACATATGCTCATCGTAACTTTCTATTTCAAGCAAAATAGGCTCAATACGCCTTAATTCCTTTTCACTATAATTACCAAAAATCTTTTCTATTAAACGAAACAATGTTAAACACCTCTTTATTACTTTTCTTAAAATGTAGCTATGTAATACTTTATATTACATAAATTTATATAAAATTATATAATCTTAAACCTTTTATTATATAACTAATATTTGCATTATATAAAAAAATATTTAAAAATAAATTTGTTAAAAATCACCATGTATTTTTATGTAATTTGCCCTCTAGCAAAAGAGAAGGAAAGTTGTTTTGCCTTAAAGCCTCAAATAATATTATAGCAACAGCATTAGCTAAATTTAAAGAGCGATACTTTTCTAAAATAGGTATCCTTATACAAGTTTCTTTATATTTTAATAAAATATCTTCTGGTATGCCTGCGCTTTCTTTACCGAACATAAAAAAAGCATCATCGCTGTAAGAAAAGCTGGTATAAGGCTTTAAAGCTTTAGTTGTTACCATAAATATCGTAGGATTATTATTAATTTTTAAAAAATGTTCAAAATTTTTATAGTAATAGACAGACAAATCTTGCCAATAGTCAAGCCCTGCTCTTTTTATCGCTTTGTCCGAAATATCAAACCCTAAAGGCTCTATAATATGAAGTTTTGCGCCAGTGGCAACGCATGTCCTACCTATGTTGCCTGTGTTTAATGGTATTTCTGGCTCTAATAAAACAATATTCATATTTTCACCTCTTTAGAGATTATTTTACTATAACGATTATAATATTTCAACATTTTTTTAACATTTTTTAAATTTTAATACTTATTTTTAAAAATTAAAATCGCACCTTCAAATATTGTGCAATATTTGTGGTGCAATTTTATTATCTTAATGAATTTTTAGAGCCTAAAACATTTTCTATTTTATTTTCCACCATTTTTTGGATAGCATCTCTTGCCGCTCCTAAATAACCTCTTGGGTCTATTTGTTCTGGTTTTTTAGCAAAAAATTCTCTCACATTAGCCGTCATAGCAAGCCTTAAATCTGTATCCATATTTATTTTGCAAACAGCCATGCTAGCTGCCTTTCTTAGCATATCATCTGGTATACCTCTTGCTCCACCTATTTTGCCCCCATATTCATTGCAAATTTTAACGCTTTCTTGATCGACAGAAGATGCCCCATGTAACACAATAGGAAAGTTGTGTATACCTTCGCTTTCTAGCTTTTCTGTTATGCTTTCTAATATATCAAATCTTAATTTAGACTCACCTTTAAATTTATAAGCTCCATGGCTTGTCCCTATAGCTATAGCTAAAGAATCAACGCCTGTCCTTTTTATAAAATCTACAGCTTGATTAGGGTCTGTATATGTTGCATGCTCAGCTGCTACGTTAACATCATCTTCCACCCCCGCAAGCTTGCCTAGCTCTGCCTCAACAACAACCCCTCTAGCATGCGCATAATCGACAACCTCTTTTGTTTTGGCGACATTTTCTTCATATTCAAAATGGGAGCCATCAAACATAACAGAAGTAAAGCCAACCTCTATAACCTTTTTTACAGTATCTATATCTGGCCCATGGTCAAGATGGAGCGCTATATCGATACCTGTATCTTCTATAGCTGCTTTTACCATAGCCATTAAATATTTGTCGCCAGCGTACGCAAGAGCGCTTTTAGATACTTGTAAAATAACAGCCGAATTAAGCTTACAAGCAGCGTTAACAACCCCTTGGATAATCTCCATATTATTAATATTAAAAGCTCCTATAGAATATTTGCCAGCATAGGCTTTTTTAAACATTTCTTTTGTTGTTACTAAAGCCATTGTAAATGTCCCCTTTCAGAAAAAATCTATATTATAATTATAATACGTTTTTATAATTTATACAATTATTTTTTAATTTATTTTAACATATTTTAAAATAGGCTTTAATAAAATATAATTATAATTGATTAAGGAGGTATTTTAATGAGTATAAAAATAGTTGCAGTAAAGCTAAATGATATAATAAAAAAGAGCATTTTATTTTTGATTGGTATTATTATTTTAATAATGATGATTTATTTTTTTATGCCAAAATCAAAAACTACAGCAAAATATAACCCGGGGACATATACTGCTCAAATAATTTTACATAGCAACCCAGTTTTAGTTGAAGTTAGCGTTTCTGAAGATGAAATTTTAGATATTTCTTTATCAAATATGAACGAAACACAGTCTGTATTTTATCCATTATTTGAACGTTCTATAGCTAGCGTTGAAAGCGAAATTTTAGAAAATCAAACTACCGTTGTAACAAGTAGCGCAGATGATAGCGTTACAAAAGAAATTATTGTTAAAGCAGTTGATAAAGCTTTAGAACAAGCAAAAAAATAAATTTTTATATATTTTATATAAATTTATATAGTATAGTATTGCTTTTTTTATATTTTATGATATAATGTTTTAGAAATTTAATTTTTAAGCAGAGTAAAAAATTGTGCGTTAAGTGATAATAAGACGGGGAGTTGCTTATTATACGAAAAGATTTTTCTTGCGATACAATTTTTGCATCCCGCTGCTACTAACCTTTCCATGTTTGTAGCAAATCAAATTATAGGAGGGGTTTTTTGAAAATTTTTAATACATTTAAACGATCATTTTTTGAATTAAAAAGGCTAAATACTATAGTCGCATGTGCTTTTTTGCTTGCGCTTTCTATAGTTTTGGGGCGATTTTCTTTCAAAATAGAGGGGGTTGCCAGCATAACATTTTCTTTTATAGCAAATTCTGTTGCTGCTATGCTTTTTGGGCCTTGTGCGTCAGCTATTTTAGGCGCTCTGACAGATATATTAAATCATTACATAGACCCAAAAGGGAGCTATTTTTTTGGCTTTACGCTAGATGCCTTTTTAGCTGGTATTATTTACGGCTTATTTTTATACAGAAATAATTATAATGCATATAGCAAAAAAGCGCTTTTTAGCCGTATTATTTTAGCCAAAATAATAATAAGCATATTTATAAACTTAGGCCTTGGCACCTTTTGGTATTCTACCATACAAGGTAAAGGCTATTTAGTATTATTACCTGCACGCATAATAAAAGAGCTTGTCGTAACCCCTATCCATATAATTATATTATTTTTTATTTTACCAACTATAAATAAAATAAAAAAATAATATAAAAAACATATTTTAATAAAGGTGATTTATGTTTTATACAACAGTTAATGTAAGATATCAAGAAACAGACAAAATGGGTATAGCCCACCATAGCGTTTACCCTATATGGTTTGAAGAGGCAAGGACAAACTTTATAAAAAATATAATAGGCATATCTTATACAGAAATAGAAAAAAGAGGTGTTTTATTACCCCTTGTAAGCCTTAGCTGTAAATATATAAAGCCTGCTTTTTATGAAGATGTTTTAGCTATACATACAAAAATATTAAACCTAACAAATGTTACAATAACGTTTGAATACAATATTTTTAAAAATAATGCAATAATAACAAAAGGTACAACACAGCACCCTTTTCTTGATAAAAATTTTAATATTATAAATTTAAAAAAATATGATAAAGACTTATTTTGTTTAATAAACTCTGTTATTTAAAATTAAATTTTTTAAAAAAAGCTATTGACAATATTTAGAAAAAATGTTATTATATCCTATATAAAATATTTATTTTTGTATTATCTCAAAATATAAAAATTTTATTTTATATAGCAGTTCTATACTGCTCCCCTATTTACCATTATTTTCTATTATATTTTCAAAGTTAAAAACTCGTATCAATTACGAGTTTTTATTTATGTTCTCTTTAAAAATTTTTGCTTGATTTAGCATCTCTTTTGATGAGGCTATCGTAAAATCTGTTATGCTAGCTCCAGCGTTCATCCTTGCTATTTCGTTTATAATTTCTTCCTGATTTAATAAATGAATTTTTGTATTTGTATTATTTTTTGAAATATCTGTGCTTTTTTCTATCAAAAAGTGCGTATCTGCCATAGCAGCTATTTGTGGTAAATGTGTTATGACTAATATTTGATTTTCTTTTGATAAAAAAGCCATCTTTTCTGCAACCATCTGTGCTGTTCTGCCGCTAATACCAGTATCTATTTCATCAAAAATAAATGTTTCTATACTATCAAAAACAGACAAAATAGATTTTAAAGAAAGCATTATACGGCTCATCTCTCCACCTGATGCTATTTTGGCAAGTGGTTTTAGCTTTTCTCCTAAATTGGTTGCTATCAAAAATTCTACATTATCAAAGCCATTTTTAGAAAATGTATTTTTATCTGTAATATTTATTTTAAATTTTATATCTTTCATACCAAGGTCTTTTAGGTTATTTTCTATCTGTATTTCTAGCTCTTTTGCTTTATCTAGCCTTATTTGCCTAATCTCTTGGCATAAATCTTTTATCTTTATTTCTAGCTTTTCTTTTTGTTTATTTAAAGCCAAAACTTTTTCATCTATATTAGTAATTTCTTCTAATTTAGCTTTAGCATTTTCATAAAAAGCCAAAATAGCTTTTATATCATTACCATATTTTTTCTTTAATTTATTAATTGTATCAAGCCGTTTTGTAGCATAATTTAATTCTTCTTCATTATCTTCTATATTTTCTTCAAATTTTCTTATTGTAAAGCATACTTCATCTAGCTTTGTATAAATATCTTCTAGCTCTTTAAGCAATTCTTTATTATCTATAGCAGAAATATTTTTTACAAAATTTATAGCACTAGCTATTTTATCTAGAGCTGCCTTTTCTTCTGAAGAATTTTTTAATAATTTTAAAGCCTCATTTGAATAATATTTTAAATCAGATGCTTTAGAAAGTAACATGACTTTTTTTAAAAGCTCTTCTTCTTCCCCTATTTTTAAATTTGCGTCTTCTATTTCATTTATTTGAAAGTTTAAAAAATCTATCTTTTCATCTTTATTACCTGCAAAAGATAAGCTAGCAAACTCCTTTAAAAGCTCTTTATAACCTGATATATTTTTAAAAAGCTTATCCTTCAATATTTCTATATTTTCATCGCAAAATTTATCAAGCAAAAACATATGCTTTTTAGGGTTTAATAAAGATTGATGCTCATGTTGCCCATGTATATCTATTAGCTTTTTAGATAGCTCTTTTATTAAAGAAATGGTTACAGTTTTGTTATTTATTTTACAAATATTTTTAGAAGATTTTGTATAAGTCCTTGATATTAAAATACCGCCATCTTTATTAAGCTCTATATCATTTTCTTTTAAATAATCTATAATTTCTTTAGAATTAATAATTATATTTACCTCAACATTTGCCTCTTCTTTATCTTTTTTGATAAAATCTTTGTTCGCTCTAGCCCCAAAAACAAATAATATAGACCCTATTATTATAGACTTTCCTGCCCCTGTTTCTCCAGACAAAATATTAAATCCACTGCTAAATTTTAAAATAGCTTTATCTATTAAAGCAACATTTTTTATATACAATTTATCAAGCAATGTAAGCCCCTCCATTAAATAAAATTTTTAAGCTGATTAAAATATGCCTTTATATTTTGTGCCTTTTGTTCATCGCCACATACACAAAATATAGTATCATCGCCTGCTATACAGCCCATAATCTCTAAATCTGTTTCATAATCAATAGCAGTAGCAACCGCCATAGCCATACCGGTTAGAGTTTTTATAACAAGCATATTTTTAGCACATTCTACATACAAAATAGCATCTTTAAATATATTTAAAGGTTTTATATTATCTTTATTAGAAGGTAATTCATATTTTTGTTTACCGTCATTTTTTGTTATTTTGGTTAGCTTTAGCTCTCTTATATCCCTTGATACAGTCGCTTGAGTAACATTAAATCCAGCTTTTTTTAATAAATCTAGCAAATCTTCTTGTGTTTGTACATCATTTTTTTTTATTATTTCAATAATTTTAAGATGCCTTTTATTTTTCATATAAATTACTTCCTTATTTCAACCATTTTTCTTCTCAAAATGTCATAAAAGCTATGATTAGTTGTTTTTATAATATTTGTGCTATATTTAGCTTTTTTTATATCAATTATATCATTTTCATTTATTTTTAAAATTTCTTGCCCATCAAAAGCCGCAAAAGCCTCTTTTTCGCTTTTTAATAAGCGTATTTTTATAGTATCTTTAGCAGATACAACAAATGGTCTTGAAAATAGAGTATGTGGGCAAACATATGTTATAACAAAAAGCTCTGTATCCGGCTTTAATATAGGGCCTCCAGCAGATAGATTATAAGCTGTAGAGCCAGTTGGCGTTGATATTATAATACCATCAGCTCGCACCTCATCCACAAATTCGCCATTAATGTTTATGCCTATTTTTATCATCCTAGAAGAATTGCCGTTATTTATATTTAGCTCGTTTAGGCATATATAATCTTTCCCAAGCACATTTGCATTTAGCATTATTCTTCTTTCTATAGTATAGTCATTTTGCAAAACTTTTTTTATTGCATCTATAGCATCTTGTTTTTCAACATCTGCTAAATAACCTAAAGTACCTATATTTACCCCCAAAATGCTTTTTTCATATTTAGCGGCTTTTTTAGATGCTTTTAATATAGTTCCGTCGCCCCCTAAAACTATAATAAATGCACATTCTTTATAAAAACTTTCTTCTTCCTCTTCTTTTATATAAATCGCACCTTTGTTATCTAAATCTTTTTTTATAAAATACGGTAACATAGGGCTAATATTATTTTCAAGAAGAAATTGTACTAAAAATTTAGTAAATAATAATTTTCTATCTTTTTCTAAATTTGTAATTATTAAAACTTTCATAAATTACTCCAACATTAATTTAAATCTTCAAAAGCCTTTAAAATAATTTTATCAAAATCAAAATTTTTATAATCAAAATAGCCTTTTTTTAAATACAAAAGATATTCGATATTGCCTTTTTTGCCCTTTATAGGAGAAAAGGTTATATCTAATATTTTAAAATTAGCTTTATAGCAAATTTCAAAAACATTTTTAAGCACCTGTTTATGCACTTTTTTGTCTTTAATAACCCCTTTATTTATATTTTGCTTACCAGCCTCAAATTGGGGCTTTATAAGAAAGATAGCCTCTCCATCTTCAGCCAAAAAATTATATATATTATTTATCACTTTTGATATAGATATAAAAGATATATCTGCTGTAATAAAATGTATCGGCTCTGAAAAACTTTTAATATCTCTTACATCTGTATTTTCTATAGAAATAATTTTTGGGTTATTTAAAAGAGATTTGTCCAGCTGGTTTTTGCCTACATCAACTGCATATATCTTCCTAGCATTATATTTAAGCATACAATCGCAAAATCCACCTGTCGATGCCCCTATATCTAAGCAAGTCTTATTGTTTAAATCTATTTTAAAAACTTCTATAGCCTTTTCTAGCTTAAAGCCCCCTCTACTTACATATTTAGGAAAACTTTCTTTTAAAGCTATGTCGCACTCTTTTAAAATTTTAAAAGAAGGCTTTAAAATAACTTTTTTATCAACCTGTACATATCCTTTTAAAATAATAGATTTTGCATATTCTCTTGAAAAGTTATATTTTTGGCTTAAAAATATATCTAAACGCATATTTTATATTTTATAGCTCCTTTATTTTATCTTTTATATATCTATAAAAGCCATATCCATCCATCTCATATTGTTTATAAATTTCTGATATTTTACCTTGTGCTATAAAAGTATCTGGAAGTGCTTTGTTATAAATTTTTTTATTAAAAATACCATTTTTTATTAATAAAGCGTTTAATTTAGCTCCAAAGCCACCAGAAAATACATTGTCTTCTATCGTGAATATATAGTCGTAATCCTCTCTTATATCAAATATTAAGTCTTCATCTATAGGAGAAATAAACCTTGCGTTTATAAGGCTTGGGTTATAACCTTCTAAAGCTAGCTTATCATACGCAAATTTTGCTGTTTCTATCATGCTCCCTACAGCTATTATAGCTATTTTTTCTCCTTTTTTTATAAGCTCGCTTTTACCGTATAAAATAGGGGTGTTAAGCTCCTTATACGTTTCTTTAGCTTCTCCTTTTGGGTATCTTATAGCTATTGGTGCTTTAAAATTATTTATAGCAAAATCAAGCATATCGCAAAGCTCATTTTTATTTTTAGGGGCTAAAATAGTTAGATTAGGTATATGTGAAAGATAAGATAAATCAAATATACCTTGATGTGTATCGCCATCTTCTCCAACAATACCAGCTCTGTCTATAGCAAAAACAACATGCAAATTTTGTAGGCAAACGTCATGCACTATCTGGTCGTAAGCACGTTGTAAAAAGGTAGAATAAACAGCAAACACCGGTATAAAGCCCTCTTTTGCAAGCGCTGCTGCAAATACCGCCGCATGTTGCTCTGCTATACCAACATCAAAAAATCTATCTTTATATAATTTAGAAAAAAAAGATAGCCCTGTACCATCTGGCATAGCCGCTGTTATAGCAACTAATTTTTTATTTTTATTTGCCTCTTTAACCATAAATTTGCCAAAAGTATCTGTATATGTCTGTTCTTTTTTTTGTTCCAGCTCGCCTGTTTCTTTATTAAAAGGGGTAACCCCATGATAATTTAAAGGAAACTTTTCTGCTGGTATATATCCATATCCTTTTTTTGTCATAACATGTAATAATACCGGGGCATCAATATTTTTTATTTTTTGTATAACATTTATAAGCTCTCTTATATTATGCCCATCTATAACTCCTATATATTTTATACCTAATTGTTCAAAAATTACGCTTGGTAATAAAGCATGCTTTACCCCTTCTTTTGTTTTTATTAAAAAACTGTTTATTTTATCTCCAAAAGAGTCAAGCTTTTTAAGAAATTTTTTAATATCGCCTTTAACCCCTATATATTGTGGGCTAGAGCTTAATCTAGAAAGGTATCTGCTAATAGAGCCAACATTTTCAGAAATAGACATTTGATTATCGTTTAAAATAATAAGCATTTTTTTGTGTTCAACTCCAGCATTATTCATAGCCTCAAACACAAGCCCACCTGTCATAGCTCCATCGCCTATAACAGAAACAACAGAAAAATCTTTACCCAAAAGATCCCTTGCTGTTGCAAAGCCTAAAGCAGCAGAAATAGATGTAGAGCTATGCCCTGTGTTAAAATGATCGTAAGCACTTTCAGAGCATTTAGGAAAGCCGCTAAGCCCCTCTTTTTGCCTTAATGTTTCAAAAAATTTTCTTCTTCCGGTTAATATTTTATGTGTATAACATTGATGCCCAACATCCCAAATAATCCTGTCTTCTAAAAAATCAAAACAATAGTTAAGCGCTAAACTAAGCTCAACAACTCCTAAGTTAGAGGATAGATGCCCCCCTGTTTTGGCTATAGTTTCTATTAAAAATTCTCTTATTTCATCTGCTAAAACTTCAATTTGCTTAAAATCTAGCTTTTTTAAATCTGTGGGAGAATTTATATTTTCTAAATATTTCAAAAGTAAGCCCTCCTTATAAAGCTATTTTAATACATTGCTATAGCGGTTATAATACCTAATAATGCACCAGCCACAACTTGTATTGGAGTATGCCCTAAAAGCTCTTTTAATTTAGAATCTATTTTTATACCGTGCTTTTCAAAATTAGATATAAATATATTTAAAACTTCGGCTTGCTTTCCAGCCGCCCTTCTAACCCCAGATGCATCGTACATAACAATCATGCTTAAAACAAAACAAATAGCAAATAAAGAAGATGAAAACCCTTCTTCAAAGCCTACAGAAAAGGAAAGCCCTGTTACAAAAGCGCTATGAGAGCTTGGCATACCCCCAGAGCTAAACATAAGGTTAAGCTTTATTTTTTTATTTTTTAAAAGATAAATTAAAACTTTTATAAGCTGTGCTAAAGCCCATGAAAGCACAGAAACACCAATTATTTTATTTGTAAAAAATTGTTCAAACATATTTATCTAACACCTTTTTAATTTTGTCTATCAATTAAATTTTCAATATATTTATAAATAAATTTATTTTTAAATCCTATTGTTTCAAAATTTTTTAAAACTTTTTTTGATAGACTAATATAGTCTTTTTTAGCATTTTCTAATCCATGTAAAGAAACATAAGTGTTTTTTTCATTTTTTATATCGCTTAAAATAGGCTTGCCCAAAACATTTTCATCTCCTATTATATCTAGCAAATCATCTTTTATCTGGAATGAAAGCCCAATATCAAAAGCAATATCTGTAAGCAAGGCTATTTCTTTTGTATTAGCATCTGATATAATAGAAGCTGATATGATGCTTGCATATATTAGCTTGCCTGTTTTATTTTTATGTATGTAGTTTAATTCTTCTTTTGATATTGTTTTGCAAAGTGTATCTAAAGCTTGCCCTCCTATCATACCTTTAGAGCCAGCAGAAAGCGCTATTTCATATATAGCTTTTGCATATTTTTTTTCAAAATTTTCATTTAAAAATTGTATCATTATTTCATAAGATGCGTTCAAAAGAGCATCTCCAGCCAAAAGAGCTGTTGCCTCATCAAACTTTTTATGTAGCGTAAGCACCCCTCTCCTAAAGTCGTCGTTATCTATACAAGGTAAATCATCGTGTATTAATGAATAAGTGTGTATAAACTCTATCGCTATCGCAAAGGACATAAAATTTTTATAATCTTTTTTAAAGGCGTCTATCGTGGCTAAAAAAAGAATAGGCCTAAAACGCTTACCTCCAGCATTTATGCTATATTTTATAGGCTCTCTTATATTTTTATCTATATAGCTTTCTATAAAGTAATTAAGATTTTCATTAATTTGATTAATAAAATTTTTATGCATTGTTTCAAAATCCATTAATCTTCTTCCTCCGGCTCAAAATCAATAAGCTCTAAATTGCCGTCTACCTTTTCTTTAAGTATTTTAACCTCATGTTCTATATTTTCTATATATTCTTTACAAAAAGCCGCCTCTAAAACTCCCTCTTTATAAAGCTCCATAGCCTGTTCTAAAGATGTTTCTTTATCTTCCATCTTTTCTGTTATATCTTCTAGCTTGTTTAAAGAATCTTCAAAATTTTTTTTCTTCATATATACTCCTCCTTGTTAAAAAATTTCAGCTTGTTTTTTACCATCAAAAAAGGTTATATTAATAATATCGCCCTTTTTTAAACTTTTGGCGCTTTTTATTTGTTTATTATTATTGTCTAAAACAAATGCATATCCATTTTTTAAAATATTTGCTGGAAATAAATAATCGAGCTTGTTTGTACAGTTTTTTAAAAAAAGTCTTTTTTCTTTATATTTGCTATAAAAAGATTTTTGCAAGCTATTAAAATTATTATTAGCAAAATTTTTATAATTTAATACTTTTTGTTCAAAATTATAAAAAGCATTTTGCTGTAAAATTGTATTTAATTTATTTTTGTTGTAATTAATTTTATATTTTATTAAATAATCCATTTTTTGAAAAATATGTTCTAGCTTTTGGCTTAAAACTTCAGCTTCAGGCAGAGCTATTTCTATAGCTGCCGATGGAGTTTGCGCTCTTAAATCAGATACAAAATCTGCTATAGTAAAGTCTGTTTCATGCCCTATACCAGTTATTATAGGTATTTTAGAAGCAAAAATGGCTCTTGCTAAATCTTCGCTATTAAAGCAATTTAAATCTTCATAGCTACCTCCACCCCTTGCCAAAATAATTGTATCTAAATTTTCGTATTTATTAGCTAAATATATTGCGTCTATTAGCTCTTTTGGAGCTTTTTCTCCTTGCACTGTAGATGGTATTAATATTAGGTTTACTGATTTATTTCTTCTTTTATATATTTTTATTATATCTTGAAGAGCAGCCCCTGTTTTAGATGTAATAACCGCTATATTTTTAGGTATTTTGGATATAGGCTTTTTGTATCTTATGTCAAAAAGCCCCTCATTTTCAAGTTTTTCTTTTAAGATTTCAAAATTTTTTTGTAATATACCTTTACCGTCTGCATATATCTTTCGAACAGAAAATTGATACATGCCTGTTTTTGGGTATAAAGAAAGATAGCCGTTTGCTATTATCTTAGCCCCATTTTTAATATCAAAATCTATGTTTCTAGCGTTATTTTCAAACATGATGCAATTTAAGCTAGCATCAAAATCTTTTATCGTAAAGTAAAAATGTCCGCTAGTATGGTTTTTAAAATTAGAAATTTCGCCCTCTATAAATATATTATTTAGCAAAATATCGTTTTGTATTAAAAGCTTAACATAGTTGTTAACTTGTGAAACAGAATAAACATTTTCCATAAAGATTACCTCTTAAACATTTGCAAGTATACCATTTATAAATTTAGAAGAATCTTCTAAAGAATATTTTTGAGCAAGCTTAATAGCCTCGCTTATTGCTATTTCTTTAGGCAAATCTTGATAATTAATTTCAAATATAGCTATTCTAAGGATAGCTACATCTGTTTTAGCTAATCTATTAAAATCCCAGCCTATAGCTCTACTCTTTATAATAGCATCAATTTTAGAAATGTTTTTGATAATACCTTGCAGTTTTTCTTCTAAAATATTTTTATTAATGGTATAGATGGTAAAATTTTTATCTTTTTCTAATTCTGAAATTATTTCTTCTTCTATTAAGGCGTAATAATTTTGCAAGATGCTATCAGCATTTTTTAATTTGCTAAATTCTAGCTGGAATACAACGTTAAATAGATGATTTCTTGTAGCTGTAATTGGTTCTAATTTTGCCTTTTTTTGGTTTAGATTATCCATAAATAAACTCCTAACAAAGCCTTTTTACATAAAATATATTGCAATTTAAATTAAATATAATTAACTATTGATAAAATAATTATATCAAATTTTAACACTTTTGAAAATAGTTTTATTTAGCTTATATAAAAAATTATAGCACAATTTTTCAAAAAAATAAATATTTATTACTTTTCTTTTTTTATATATTTTTTTATTTCAAAATAGTCATACTTGCAATTATTCAAAATTTCAAAATTTATAGAAATATTACATTTATCTTTTATATTTTTTATATACGTATCTTTTTTTAAAGAGTTTATTATTTCTTTATTTGCGCATATTTCTATATACTTATAATTAGCGCTAGATGCTATAGAAAGCAGGTTATTTGCTATTTTATTTAGCAAATATTTTTCATTTTTTATCCTGCCTTGCCCGTCGCAGCAGATGCAAGGCTTTGTTAACATATCATCGTTAGATTTTGTTGTCTTTTTTCTTGTTATAGTCATTATCCAATATTTATCTATAGGGTTTAAAAATACTGGCTTTTTATCTTCTGATATAAACTTTTGCATTTCTTTAAATATTGTATCTTTATATTCTTTATTTTGCATATCTATAAAGTCTATCAAAATAAGCCCTGATAAATTACGTAGTCTTATTTGTTTTGATATTTCATAAGCAGCTTCTAAGTTTGTTTTTAGTATCATCTTTTCATAATCTTTTTTAATATTTTTGCCGGTATTTATATCTATAACATGCATGGCCTCAAAGCTTTCTATAATCAAAAAGCCCCCACATTTAAGCCATACTTTTTTATTAAAAATTTTATCTAGTTGGCTTTCTATATCATATATTTCAAATATAGGGGTATTTTGGTTATAAAGCTTTATATTACTAAAAATGTTTTTTTGCTTTAAATTTTTATAATAATTTTCATTATTTACAATAACTTCATCTTGTTTATTTAAAAAATCTTGTATCATTATTTCTGCTTTATTTTTAGCAAAAAATATTGTTTGTGGAGCATTTTTTGCTTTAAAATTTTTTATATATTCTGCCTTTTTTACTAAATATAAAATTTCTTTTATTATAGCATCTTTCGGCGCATTTTTGCTATTTGTTCTTAAAACAATACCATAATCTGGGGGCAAAACATCAGCCACCATTTTTTCTAATTCTCCCAAATTATTTGTATCATTTTCTATTCTTTTAGAAAATTTTATATAGCTTTCATCTAAAATAATAATACAATATTTGCCCTCTAGGCTAAGCTTACTTGTAACGCTAAAGCCCTTTAAAGAGGTACTTTCTTTTTCTATTTGTACCAAAATTTCATCACCTGTTTTAATATTTAAATTAGCTATATTTTTTTGCTTTCTATCGGTAATATCTAAAAAAGCGCTTTTTTTATCACCTATGTTTAAAAATATAAATTTATTTTTTAATATTTTTAAAACTTTAGCTATTATTATATCTCCGACATTAAATTTTACCTTTTCTTCAAAAAGTATTTCTTTTAATACTCCATCTTCTAAAAGGGCTATCCTTTCATAATTAAACATAGCATCTATAATAACTTGTTTTTTCATAAAATTTACCTCTGTTTTATAAGCTTGTAATACTATTTGCTTTTAGCTTAATGTGTATTCATAAAAAAAAGACGCTAAAGAGCGTCATTAAAATGTTCATGTTAATATTTATATATTATAATTATATATCTTTTATTTTTATTTGTCAAGCATTTAATTTTGCAATAAGAAAAAATTTTACAATAAGAAAAAGGAAATCTAAAAGACTTCCTTTTAAGATAATTTACTAAAATTAATTTTAGCTATAAACGGTTAACCTTTTAATAATGCTTAATCTCATTAAATGAGCGGGCTTTTAACATTATTAATAATCAAATTTTTATGAAAAATTGCTTTTAAAAAACTGCTTTTTTAACTCTCTACATTTCTATTTTATAAGGTGTTTAAAGATTAATATTAGTAAATTTTATTCTAGTATTTTCTCACATAAAATACGTATAAATAAAATATAAATATGCGCAATATAAATATTAGAAAAGATAAAAATACCTTTCTAAAAAACAATAATTATTGTTTATGGATATATATTAACATAAATCCCAAAATTTGTCAATACACTTTTGTAATTTTTTTCCAAATAATAGTTTTTATATTTTTAAAAAATATTCTACATTTTTAAGCATTGTTAACCAAATTTGCTAATTCTTCTATAGAAGATAACCCAAAATATTTAAAAAATTCATCTGTTGTACCAAAAATGATAGGTTTACCTACTATATCTAGCCTGCCCTTTTCTTCTATTAAATTATATTTTATAAGGGTGTTTACACAGTGATCTGAATTAACCCCTCTTATCCCCTCTATTTGTGCTTTTGTTATAGGTTGTTTATAGGCTATAATAGCAAGCGTTTCTAGCACTGGTTTAGAAATTTTGATTTGACCTTTTTCTCCAAAAATGCTTTTAAGATAAGGAAAGTATTCAGGGTTTGTACATAACTGTACTTTATCTTCTATTTCTATTATTTTTATACCTCTGTTAGCGTTTTCATATTCTGCTTTTAAAGATAATATAATGCTTTTTGTTTCTTTTTCATCTTTATTTATAGCTTTAGCAATTTCTTTTATAAAAATAGCATCGCCGCTAGCAAATAAAATAGCCTCTATAATATTTTTGTATTTATCCATCTTTATCGCCCTTTAAAATAATTATTTCATCAAACATATCTTCTTGTACAATTTTTATGTTTTTAAGCTTGGTAAGCTCTAATATAGCAAGAAATGTAACGATAACCTCTTCTTTAGAACGGCTTTTGTCTATTATTTTATTAAAATTAAGCCTTTCGTTTAAATATATTAAATCTTTAATATAAGCTATTTTGTCGTTTATATTGTATAAAGATTTGCGTATAGAATTAAAGCTGCTTCTTATTTTATCTGTTTTTAAATCTTTTATTTTTAATAAATTTTCAAAAATATTATGTAGTGTTTTTAAATCGATATCTTTTAATATTTCTTTTAAATCAATATTATCTTGTTTAATTTTAACATAATCTATAAAATTTGTATCTTGTTTTTTAAAAAAAGCCTTTTGCGCAAATACTTCTCTTTCTGAAAGCTTTTCTGCTATAGTTTTATATTTTTTATATTCTATAAGCTTTTGTACAAGCTCTTCTTTTTCTTCTTCTTGCTGTTTTAGCTCTTCTTTATTTTCTGGTTTTGGCAAAAGCAATTTTGATTTTATATGCAAAAGAGTTGCCGCCATTAATATAAACTCGCTCATTTCTTCAAGGCTTGCTTTATCTAGCTTACTTATATATCTTAAATAATCGTCTGTAAGCCTTGCTATAGGTATATTATATATATCTATTTTGCTCTTTTCTATAAGCTTTAAAAGCAAATCTAAAGGCCCTTCAAAAACTTCTAATTTAATTTCTATACTCATATTATTTTACAAACACTAAATATGCATTAATCAAATTTTCTAAAAAATCTAAAATTACATCTAAAAATTTACCCAAATACCCCATTACCAAAAGCAAAAATATTAAAATCCTTATTGTATTTTCATATTGGATATATTTTATAGAGTTATTAGGCTTTAGCATATTTTTTAAAAGCTTTTCTCCATCTAAAGGGTAAATAGGTATAAAATTAAATATAGCTAAAGATAAATTAAGATTTGCTATAAAATAAAAGCCATACCAAATAAAAGTTAAATTGTAAAATAAAATAGCAAAAACTATGTTTACTATAATAGGCACCAAGTAAACTATAAAAACTCCAGCTTTTTTATTTTTATAATACACAGAATTTGTTTCTACGGGCTTTCCAAAGCCGTATCCAAAAAAGAACATAATTATAAAGCCTATTGGGTCTATATATTTAAAAATATTAAAAGTTAGTTGTTTTTTATTTTTTATTGTTTTGTCCCCTAAACAATGCGAGGCTAAAGCTTTAGAAAACTCATGCAAGCTTATAGCTATAATAATGCCTAAAGCCATTATTAAATATGGTATAATAATTTGCATTACATATTTTCCTTTCTTTAATTTTGAACTCTTTTAAACAATTTTTCTATTTCGTATTTAGTCATTTTTATGATAGTTGGGCGACCATGTGGGCAATTAAAAGGGTTTTCTAGTGTTAAAAGCTGCTCTATTAGCGCTTTTGCCTCTATATAGCTTAATCTGTTGTTAGCTTTAACCGCCTTTTTACAACTCATGCTAATTATTTTTTCTATTTTTAAATCATATATGTTAGAAATATCTTTATCCATAATAATATCCAAAACTTCTATAAAAAATTTAGGCTCTACCGGGCTTTTAAAAATAAAAGGTACTTCAGATACGCAATATAAGCTTGGCTCTAGCTGTTCTATAGTAAAGCCAAATTCTGACAGTAGGTTAAAATTTTGCTCTATAGCTATTTTTTCATTTTCAGAAACATTTATTACAAAAGGTTCAAAAAGACGCTGTTTTGCTATTTTTTGTTCTTTAAAGCTTTTTATATATTGTTCATAAATTATCTTTTCATGAGCAGAATGCTGATCTATTAAAAATATTTCGTTATTTTGCTCTACTAACCAATAAGTGTTAAAAAATTGCCCAACTATTTTATAATCTTTAAAAAAATCATTTCTTTTAAAATTATTATTTTTGTTATTATCTTGCTTATTATTTTCTCCATATTTTGTTATATTATTTAAATCATCTTTATCTGTAGGGCTAAAAGGCTCTTCTTTAACCAAAAAAGCTCCAAAAGTCGTATTATCGCTGTTGTTATTATAAGCATTATTATTTGTATCGTATGTAAAATTTTCAGCAAAATCTTTTTGCTTATTATCAAAAGCTGTATCGTATGTAAAATTTTTAGGAAAATCTTCTTTATTATTATCTAAAGCTGTATCATATGTAAAATTTTTAGGAAAATCTTCTTTATTATCATCTAAAGCTGCATCGTATGTAAAATTTTTAGCAAAATCTTCTTTATTATTATCGAAAGTATTTATATCTTTTTTATGCTTATCTATATTTTTTAAATCAAAATCTTTATTATTAAATAAATAATCGTATAAAACATCTTCTTCTATTAAACCTTCTTGTAAATCTTCTTGTATTGGTTGCTGTGCATTTTGGGCTTTAATAGTTGTTTGCTCTATATTATCTATTTTTTGTTTTTTTATAGGGGTTATAGGCTTAGTTAAAGACACCTCTGGTATCAAAACTTGCTCTTTTAATACTTTTAAAACAGCATTTTTAATAAATTCAAAAATAAATATATCATCTTCAAAACGCACTTCAAGCTTGGTAGGATGGACATTTACATCAACTATATTTTGCCCCCTATCAAGGTTAAGAACATATATAGGAAATTTGTTAATCATTATTCTATCGCCGTAAGCCTCTTCTATAGCCTTTTTTATAACATCACTTTTTATATATCTACCATCTAAAAAAAAATTTTGATAATTTCTATTACCTCTTGACATTTCTGGAAGTGCTATAAGCCCTGTTAGCTTATAGCCCTCCTTTTCTTCTTGTAGATATACCATCTTTTTAGCTATTTCTTTTCCGTATATATTAAGAACAGTTTTTTTAATATCGTCTGTAGCAAAAGTGTTCATTATTATAGAATTATTGTTTATGTATTTAAAAGATATTTCTTTATGCCCAAGCGCTAACCTATTTACTATTTCAGAAATATATGTACCTTCAACTGATGCTTTTTTTAAAAACTTTCTTCTAACTGGTATATTAAAAAATACATCTTGAATAATAAAAGTTGTGCCAACAAGCGTTTCTTTTTCTTCTTGTTTTATAAATTTGCCCCCTTCTATCACAAATTTTGTGCCTAAAGTATCATCTTTAGTTTTTGTTATAAGGGTGACTTTAGCTATAGATGCTATGCTCGCAAGCGCCTCTCCCCTAAAGCCTAATGTGGATATAGTGTCTAAATCTTTTTCATTTGATATTTTGCTTGTAGAGTGCCTTAAAAAGGCTGTTTTTATTTGTTCTTTTTTTATACCGGTGCCGTTATCTGTAATTTTTATAAAGCTTATACCACCGTTTTTTATCTCTATAACAATTTCTGTTGCTAAAGCATCTATAGAATTTTCGATAAGCTCTTTAACTATAGATGCTGGCCTTTCTATAACTTCGCCTGCGGCAATTTTGTTTATAAGGTTATCTTCTAATAATTTTATTTCTTTATTCAAACAAAAATTCCTTTCTATTTAAAATTAAAGCCAATATTAAAGTTTTTCAAATCTAGATTTTAGGCTTAAAAGCTTGTTCATCGCCTCTATAGGGGTAATATCTTTTATATTTAAACCTTTTAGCTCTTTTGATATTTCATCTATAAAAAATACGTTTTTTTGCATTTTTGCATCATAGCTAAAATTTTCTATATCGCTTTTTTCACTATATAGGCTGTTGTAGTTTGCCTCATTAATATTTAAAGCTTCTATAATTTCGTTTGCTCTTTCTATAACCTCATTAGGAAGTCCAGCCATTTTGGCAACATGTATACCATAGCTCCCTTTAGAGCTACCTCTTGCTATTTTTCTTATAAAAATAATTTCTCCATCTGTTTCTTTTATTTCTGAATAATAGTTGTTGATACCTTCTATTTTACCTTCTAGCGCTGTTATTTCATGATAGTGGGTTGCAAATAAAGTCCTCGCACCTAATTTTTCTTTATCGGCTATATATTCTAAAACAGACCACGCTATGCTAAGCCCATCAAATGTGCTTGTACCTCTGCCTATTTCATCCAAAATGAGTAGGCTTTTTTTTGTTGCATTATTTAATATGTTTGCAAGCTCACTCATTTCAACCATAAATGTGCTTTGCCCTGTTGCTAAATCGTCGCTTGCCCCAACTCTTGTAAATATTCTATCAACAAGCGATAGCTTAACGCTCCTTGCCGGAACAAAACAGCCTATCTGCGCCATCAAGACTATTAAAGCAACTTGCCTCATATATGTAGATTTACCTGCCATATTAGGTCCTGTAATTATAGCTAGCCTATTTAAATGTGTATCCAAAATAGTGTCATTAGGTATAAATTGTTCTTTTAATAAAGCCTCTACAACAGGATGCCTACCAAGCTCTATTTCTAAAGTGTTATCTTCATCTTCTATTATTTGTGGTCTTGTATAATTGTTTGTTTCAGCTACTTCAGCAAAAGAAAGTATACAATCTATTATAGCTATATAATTAGCTACTAATTGTATCCTTTTTGTATTTTCTTCTAAAAAAGTTCTTAATTTGCAAAATTCTTCAAATTCTAGCTCGTTTACTTTTTCATCTGCTCCTAAAATTGTTTCTTCTATTTTTTTAAGCTTTTCTGTAACAAATCTTTCGCCGTTTACAAGAGTTTGCTTTCTTATATAATAATCTGGTACTAGGCTTAAATTAACGTTTGTTACCTCTATATAATAGCCAAAAACTTTGTTAGATTTTACTTTTAGATTTTTGATGCCAGTCTTTTCTCTTTCTTCTAATTCAAATTTAGAAAGCCAACTAGAGCCTTCTCTTTTGATTAAATGGAGCTTGTCTATTTCTTCATTAAAGCCTTTTTTTATAATATTACCTTCTTTAATGCTTGTTGCTGGCTCTTCTAAAATGGTATTTTCTATCTTTTCGTATAAATCTGAAAGTGAGTCAAAATCGCTTTCTATTTCTTTTAAAAAATCTACATCGCAGTCTTTTAAATATTTTTTAACATAAGATAAAGCTTTAAAGCTTACTTTTAATACATTTAAATCTTTTGGGGTAACTGTTTTAAAGCTTATTTTGGCAAGTAGCCTTTCTATATCTTTTATTTTGACCAAATGCTCTTTTAATTCTTCTTTTAGCATAGCATTATTTTTTAAAAACTCAACGCTATCAAGCCTTTTGTTAATTTGCTCTTTATCTATTAGAGGTTCTTCTATCCACTTTCTTATAAGCCTTGCTCCCATAGGGGTTTTAGTTTTGTCTAGTATCCATAATAAAGATGCCTTTTTAGATTTGCCATTAATATTTTCAACTAATTCTAAATTACGCCTAGAAGATAAGTCTAAAAACATACAATCTTTGTAAGAATATGTTCTTATTTTTAATATATGAGAAATAAAAGTTTTTTGTGTTTCTTTTAAATACGAAAGTAAGGCTCCACAAACAGATATCAAAAGCTCATTTTTTTCTATATTAAAACAGCTTAGATTATTTATATTAAAATGATTTAATATAGTTTCTCTTGCTCCTTCTAGCTCAAAATAAATGCTTGAATAAGGGCAAACTTTAATATCAAAAATAGCTTGTATATCATAAGATAGGGTAAGCTTTTCACTTGCTATAATTTCGGCTGGCTTTAATTTTGCTATTTCGTCCATAATTTTAAACTTTTCATCTTTTTCAAAATATGTTGTTAAAAATTCGCCTGTAGAAATATCACAAACTGCTAAAGAAAGACCTTTATTATTTTCAAAAATAGACATTATATAGTTGTTTTTATTAGCATCTAATACATTTGTATCTAAAATAGTACCTGCGGTAATAATCCTTGTTACTTCTCTTTTAACAACACGCCCTAATGCCTCTTTTGGTGTTTCTGTTTGTTCACAAATAGCAACTTTGTACCCTTTAGCTACAAGCCTTGCTATATACGTTTCAGCAGAATGATGAGGTACACCACACATATCAACTTTAAGCTGTTTGCCATCTTTTTTACCACAAAACTTTTTTGTAAGGGTTATATCAAGCACCTCAACCGCCTTTAAAGCATCTTCAAAAAATAATTCATAAAAATCACCTAATCTAAAAAATAATAAGCAATCTTTGTGCTTTTCTTTAATTTCTAAATATTGATTTATCATTGGTGTATATTCAGTCATTGCTTCCTCCTATAAAATTAGCCTTTAGCATTTTTGCATCCGCCACATCCATCGCAACCTTCTTCTATTTTGCCATATATTGTATAATTTAAAATTTGTATTACATTTGAAACAAGCGTATTAAAACTTTTTTCAGAAGTAAGAAAATCTGTAATAATTTTATTTTGGTTAATTTCTTTTATAAGGGTATTTAGCAATTTTTTTTGATTTTCATAATTTTCATCTTTTTTATTATTTAGCATTGCTAATTTGAACTGATTTTGTATTTCTTTATATTGCTTAAATTTATTAAAAGCATCGCTGTTAGATTCAAAAATATTTTTTGTTTCTAAAAATTTTTTACCTTCTTTTGTTTGTAATAAAAGATTTGCAAAATTTCTGGCTTCTGAAAAAATATTTTTATCCATAAAAATACTCCTTATAACATAATCTTTACTCTATATTTTAACACAAAAAAACGCATTTGTACACAAATATTTAATTTTTGTTAAATAAAAAAATAGCTATAGCTTTTGCTATAACTATTTTTTATCAAAATCAACATCGTCATCGTTTATTAAAGATGACGTAAAATTATCTTCTGCTATAGCATTTGCTATCGCAAATTGCTTTTTAAGAGGAAATTTTGCGCTATCTTCTTGCCCCTGCTTTTGTGGTATTTGTGCTTTAATATAGTTTTCTTCTAGCTTATGTAAAAAGTTTTCAAGATATTCTTCTTGAAGATCTTTATTTGTAATAAGCTCATAATATTGACTTTGTAATTCATTTAAATGTGCAAAATTCTCTTTGAATTCTTTTGTTTCTTGCTCTGAAAATAATTCTATATAGTCTTTTCGTTTTTGTGTTATGATTTCTGTTTGATGGTCAATTATCTCTTTTTGAACTTTGAGATTTTCTAATATTAATTCTATATTTTTGTATACTTCAACGTTTATTTGATTTACTTCTTTTTTTATTTTTTCTTCTTGTTCTTTGCCAAGCTTAGCAGCGATATTTTCAATACTAGAAAATATTTTAATATATTTTATCTTTTTAAAACTTTTTAAAGAGCTATTATATTTAATAACAACTTCATTTTTCATGGCTATTACCTCTTTTGTAGTTAATATTTCTGGATTATTAATATTGCTTATAAGGGCTTGCATATCTTCATCTGTATCTGTTGTATCTGTTTCGGTATCTTCTTCTATGGCTATATCTTCTATATTTGTTTCTTTTGTAGTTAATGTTTCAGGATTGTTAATATTGCTTATAAATGTATTCATATCTGTATCTGTATCTGTTACAGTTTCGGTATCTGTTTCTGTATCCTTGTATCCTTCTGTATTTTCGGTATAATCTATGCTTACTATATTTGCTGTAATATCTTCTATATTATCTGTATCTTTTACTACTGTGCCTTTCATTAACATATTTTTTACTATATCTTCTTCTTCAAGAAGCCTGATTTCTTCTTTTAGTTTGTTAAATTTTATTCTCACACTAAGATATTTTCTTATTTTTTCTTCAAGTTCTTTTTGCTTAGCTAGCTTCTCTTCTAGCATACCTAAAGCATTTTTAAAGTTTGTTATTTCATTTTTAAAGCCTTCTATCTTTTCTAAAAGTTCTTCTTTATTTTTTTTAACCATTATATTTTTACTTCGTAAAGCACTAATACTATCCATAATTTCTTTTTTAGTAGATGAATCAGCAGCTTCAAGCCTAGCGCTTAATTCTTGTTTTTGTTTTTTTATTTCAGTCCTTTGTCTTTTTATGTCTCTTTTTAGTTGTAGACATTCTTTTAGGTATTCTCTTCTTTTTGAAAGACCTGTATAACATTCTTTTACCTTTTCCCCAATTTCTGATATAATCTCAAAAGATGTATCATTATTTTCTCTAGCTTTTTTGATAGAAAGTTTTATAGCATATTTTTCTTTATCTGATAAAAAATCTATCTCTTTTAAATCATTGCTAATAGATTTTTTAATTTCCTTAAGCTTATGATTCATCTCTCTAAATTCATCCTGTTTTTGAAGCAATTTGTCCATATTAAATCCTCCTCTTTAGCACCGTATAATTAATTTATTTAAATGATACAACATTTAACATTAATTGTCAATATATTTTTAACTTTTTAAATAACTCTTTCTTTTTCTTGCATAATCAAATATAATATACACTCTTTAACCTCTTTGCCTGTTGCGCTAATTATAGCTTTTTTATAAATATCCATTTGTATTTTATACCGTTGTTTTAAAAGTTTATCGTTTGCATATTTATCTGTTTTATAATCGACTATTATAATCTTATCATCTTCTTCAAAAAATAAATCTATTATACCGTTTACAATAATTAAAGCATCTGTTTTTTTAAACTTTTCTAGCTTATATATTTCATAAGGGGTTAAAGCAAGCTTAAAAGGCATTTCTTTTTTTATGTATTTAGATTTTTTAATTCTTTTAACTAAATTACTGTTTAAAAATTTAAATATTTTGTTTGTATCTAAAATATTTTGTTCTTCTTCTGCTATAAAGCCCCTTTTTTGCATATTTTCAATAAATAATTCTAATTCTTTAATAGTTGATATGTTAAAATCTAAATGTTCTAAAATTGTATGATAAATTGTACCCCTTCGCTGTGCTGATATTTCTTCTTTTTGCTTATAAAATTTGGGCAAATTATATTTAAAATTATTAAAGCTATCTTCCATACTATTTTTGTTAAAATAGCTGTCTTCCAAAATTTCATTATGGAGCTTTCTTTTAATTTCTGATACAGTTATGCTAGATTCTAAATTTTTTTCTATTTCAAAGCTATATTTCCAGTTCAAATTTTTGTTTATAAAATCAAAATGGTTACTATATTTTTCATTTTTATCAAGTGATAAAAAATATTCAAAATTAGTTTTAAAATCTTCTTTTAATACAGCTTGGATACTATTTGCTAAAATATCTTCTTTTTTTTGCAAAAATAACTCCCAAGTGGTATTTTCAAAATTTTTTATTATAGCATAAAGCCATTCTAAATAGCTTATTCTGCCTTTTGTTAAAAAACTGCTTAAAATAAGCTTTTCTTTTAAAATATTGCTAGATATAATTCTTTTTTCTATTTTTGCTAAATAGCTATCTGTATCTTTTTTTATTGTAGATGTTAATATAAGCTGGTGTTTTGCTCTTGTTAAAGCAACATAAAGCACCCTTATTTCTTCAGAATATATTTCTCTATTGATTTTTTCTTTTATAATACTTTTTTGGATAGAATCTATATTGTATCTAAAAAAATCCTCTTCTTCTTTTTTTAATTTTAAAGAAACGCCTAAATTGTATTCTAAATCAAATAATATAGCATCGTTAGTATCTTTTTTGTTAAATTGGGTAGAAATATTTGATAAAAATACAATAGGAAATTCTAGCCCTTTGCTTTTATGTATAGTCATAAATTTAACTGTATTTTCATTTTGGGAAATATTAGCCTCGCCGCTTTTACTGCCTAAATCTTTTATTTTTTCTATATAATTAATAAAGCCGAATATGCCGTTTAAGCTAACCTTTTCAAAAGTTATTGCTCTTTCTATCAAATTAAATAAATTAGCTTGCCTTAAAACGCCATTTTCTAAAAGAGAAACATAGTTATAATAGTTAGAATCTTTGTAAATATAGTTTAAAAGCTCGTTAATAGAAAGCTCTTTAGATAAGCTTTTCCATTTTGTTATTTTTTCTAAAAGATTTGTTAATTTTTCTAAAATATCTAATTCTTTAAATTCATTTTCAGCTTTAATATAATTTAAAATGCAATCGTAAAATAATTTGCTTTTTCCATAAATTTTTATTTTTAAAAGCTCATTTGCTCCAAAATCAAAAATAGGCGAATACATAACCGCAATTAAAGGTATATCTTGAAAAGGATTATCTATTATTTTTAAAATGTTCAAAATAGTACTTATTTCTATAATTTCAAAAAATTCATTGTTATTTTTAGCAAATATAGGTATATTATATTCTAAAAAGACTTTTGATAATATTTTAGCAAAACTATTATTTCTTGAAAGTATAGCAATATCTTTATAATTATACTGTTTTTCATCTATTATTTCTATTATTTTTTTGGCTATATAATGGGCCTCTGTTTCCATATTATTTAAATTTTGTAATTCTTCGTACAAAGCGTCTTCTTCAAAATCTTCATCTTTTATATTACATTCCAAAATATGTAGTTGACATTTTTGTAAATTATGTAAATTTTTATCTTCTGTTATTTTTTTTAATTTTGCAAAATCGTCATAACAAACTTCCCCTAAACGATATGTCATTAATTTTTCAAAAACAAAATTTATACCATCTATGATATTTCTTTCGCTCCTAAAGTTGGCGTTTAGATCAATTCTTATACCGTCTAGTGTATTATTTTTATAGCCTATATATTTTGCATTAAATATATCGGGGTTTGCTTGCCTAAAACGGTAAATGCACTGCTTAATATCACCTACCATAAAGCGATTATTTTTAGATACAGATAGAAGTATTTCTTCTTGTATCAAATTGCTATCTTGGTATTCATCTATGATTATTTCATTATACGTTTTTTTGTATTCATTAGCTATTAGGCTATGCTTTTTTGTTTTTTCATCTATTAAAATATTTAGGCAAAAATGCGATATATCGTTAAATGTATATGCATTTTTTTGTTTTTTTATATCTAAAAAGTAGCCTTCAAATTGTATTATAAGATTACAAAAATATTGCATTATAGAAAATATTTTTTTATTTTCAAATAATATTGTTTCTATATCTTTTTCAAAAAACTTTTTTTGTATATCTTCTATATGCTTTTTATAAAGGTTTCTTATATCTTTTAAATCTTCTTTAAGCAAAACATTATTTTCTAAATATTTTATCCTTAAAGCTTTAAATTTTAAATTTTTAAAGCTTTCATAAAAATTTTTATAATTATTTGATAAAAGAAAGTCATAAATATTTTTTATAGCCAAAAATTCTTCATTTAAAAAATCTAATAGCTTTTTTTCTTCATTTTCAAGCCCTGTTAACATTTTTTTTACATATTGTTCTATTTGCAAAAAATCTTCCAAAACTTCTTTTGCATATTCTGTAATTTTTTCAAATATTTTGCTGTTATAAAAATCTTCTTCTGTTTTTATATTATATCTATCATAGCATTTTTCAAGCCATTCTTTCGGATAAGGGTCATTTTGCGCTTGTTCATAAATATTAAAAAATAGTTCTTTAAATTTTTTGTCATCAACTTTTGTAGAAAAAGCCTCAAGCACTGTAAAAAATAGGCTATCTTCATCTTCATAATATTTTTGCAAAAAGCTTTCTAAAGCCTCGTTTTTTAAAATATCTAGCTCTTGTGTATCCAAAATCCTGAAATTAGGCTCTATATCTATCTCTTTAAAATTATCTTTAACTATTTTTAAACAAAAGGAGTCTATAGTGGATATTTGGGCTTTATTTATTTTTATAAGCTGTTGTTTTAAAAAATCGTTTTCTAAATCTTTTTCTAATGCTTGTTCTATTTTTAATAAAATTCTTTCTTTCATCTCATTAGCAGCAGCATTTGTAAAGGTTACGACCAAAAGGCTATCTATATTAACTTTATCTTTTAATATTTTTTGGATAATTCTTTCAACTAAAACGGTTGTTTTACCGCTACCAGCCGCTGCTGATACAAGTATGTCTTTACCTCTTTCTTCTATAGCTTTTAATTGTTCTTTTGTATAATTTTGCATATAATCACCTTTTGTTATTAAAATTGCACCCACATTTAGCGAGTGCTTTTGTTTTAAAAATTAAAGTTATCTGGATGAGCCCCAACTCTTTCATTTTTATCTAAAGCATCTATTTTTAAAACATCTTCTTTAGATAAGGCAAAATCAAATATATCTATATTTTGCTTTTGACGCTCTTTGTTAGCAGATTTAGGTATTGTTACAATATCTTTTTCTATATTCCATCTTAATATAATTTGTGCTGGAGTTTTTTCATACTTTTGGGCAATGCTTAATATAACTTCATTTTGCAAAAGATTATTTTTAGTTGCTCCTAAAGGACTCCACGATTCAAACTGGATATTTCTTTTTTTGCAAAAGTCTACAAGCGCTGGCTGGACTAAATAAGGATGAAATTCTACCTGATTAACTGCTGGAATAAGGCTGCTTACCTTTTCTATTTCTTCTATATGATGTTCTAAAAAGTTGCTAACTCCGACTGCTTTTGCTAGCCCTTCTTCGTATATTTTTTCCATCTCTTGCCATGATTTTACAAATTTATCTTTAACTGGCCAATGTATAAGGTATAAATCGACATAATCTAAAGAAAGCTTTTTAAGGCTTGTTTCTATAGCTTTACGTTGGTTATCGTTTCTCATATCGTCGTTCCATAGCTTTGTTGTGATAAAAAGCTGTTCTCTAGGTATACCGCTATCTTTTAAAGCTTTACCAACCATTTCTTCATTTTGATAAATCATAGCTGTATCTATATGCCTGTATCCATTTTCTATAGCAGTCATAACAGTGTTATAAGCTTCTTCTTCTGTACATTTATAAACACCAAGCCCAAGCATAGGCATTTTTGTGCCGTTATTTAAATTAGCAAATTTCATAATATTCTCCTTTCTATATATAATTTTATACATATTGGTTAGAATTTTCTTTTAATTTTTCTGCTTGTTCTGTTGTTATTAAAGTATCCATTATTTCATCTAAATCGCCGTCTATAACATAATCAAGCTTGTGTAGTGTAAGAGAAACTCTATGGTCTGTAACCCTACCTTGTGGAAAGTTGTATGTTCTTATGCGTTCGTTTCTATTACCTCTTCCTACTTGACTTTTACGTTCGGCTGAAAGCGCTGCGTGTTGTTTTTCTAGCTCCATATCATAAAGCCGGCTAGCCAAAACTTTAAGCGCTTTATCTTTATTTTTTAGCTGACTTTTTTCATCTTGGCAAGAAACAACAATACCTGTTGGTATATGTGTTGCTCTAACGGCTGAATCTGTTGTGTTAACAGATTGCCCACCATTTCCTGATGCTCTAAAAACGTCTATTTTAACTTCGTTTAAATCAAGCTTAAAATCTATATCTTCTGCCTCTGGCAAAACAGCAACAGTTACAGTTGAAGTATGGATTCTTCCACTTGATTCTGTATCGGGAACACGTTGCACCCTATGCACACCGCTTTCATATTTTAAGCGAGAATATGCGCCCTTTCCTATTATCATAAAAGATATTTCTTTAAAGCCACCCATATCGCTAGGAGTAGATGTCATTATTTCTGTTTTCCAGCGTTTTCTTTCTGCATATCTGCTATACATTCTGTATAAGTCGCCAGCAAATATGTTCGCTTCATCTCCTCCTGCTCCTCCTCTTATTTCTACAATAACGTTTTTGTCATCATTTGGGTCTTTAGGTATAAGTAGTATTTTTATATCGTTTTTAATGTTTTCTAACTTTTGTGTGTTTATGTTAAGCTCTTCTTTTGCTAGTTGCCTTAGCTCTTCGTCGCTTTCATTTAGCATTTCTTTAGCCTCGTTTATATGCATATTTACCTCTTTATATTCTCTATATTTAGAAATAATCGGAGCAATATCGCTATGTTCTTTCATCAATTTTCTCCATTGTTCATTATTATTAATTATATTTGGGTCATTTATTTTGTCTGAAAGTTCAATAAATCTTGTTTCTAATTCTTCTAATTTATCAAACATATTTACCTCCATTATTAGCAAAAATAACACGGTCAAGCCCTGCTAAATCTTTTAATATATTTATATTTTTAAAATCATACTTTAGCATTATATTTTTAACTTCGTTTGCTTGGCTACTTCCTATTTCAAGCAAAATATAAGAATTGTTATTTAAAAATAAATTTGCTTTTTTTATTATTTTTTTATAAAATAAAAGCCCATCTTCGCCTCCATCTAAAGCTAAATGTGGTTCAAAATTTTTAACATTTTCATCTAGTGTTAAAATATCTTTAGTTTTAATATAAGGGGGGTTAGATACTATCATATCAAATTTTTGATTTATATTATCAAATAAATTGGATAGTACAAAATCAATTTTATGAGAAACATTGTTTTGTATAGCGTTTTGCTTTGCTTTTGAAAGTGCATTATAATTTATATCAACAGCAGTAATTTTTTTAATGTTTTGGCAATATTTAGCTATAGAAATTGCTATAGCTCCACTCCCTGTACCTATATCAATACAAGTGCTCATATTTTTATTATTTATAATATCTATAACCTTTTGGACTAGTATTTCTGTATCGGGGCGTGGTATAAGGGTATCGTAGTTTAAAGAAAACATAAGCCCCATAAACTCACACTTTTTGGTTATATATGCTATAGGCTCTTTTTTTAACCTTCTTTTAAAAAGAGTTTTAAAAAAAGTATATTCATTTTCTGATAAAATATAGTCTGTATTTGTATAAAGCTTTTCTTTTGTAAAGCCTAGAGCCTCCATTAATAAAATATCTATGTCTAAAGAAAATGTATCTATACCAACATTTTTTAAAATAGGCTTATATTTTAAAAAAACTTCTTTTATACTATGCATTTTGTTCCTCATTTTCTGTATTTTTTAATATAGCATTTAAAGATTTTATAGCAACTTCTATCATATCTTCTGTTGGCTCTTTTGTTGTTATTTTTTGTAATGCAATGCCAGGGGTGCTAACTATTTTAAAAAATAAACTATCATATTTGCCTGCTAGCCTTATTATTTCATAACTTATCCCTGCTATAACCGGTACCAAAATAACCCTTGATATAACTCTAAGCAAAATATTGTTTGTATTTAAAAACATAAATATAAATATGCTTACAATCATGACAATAACTAAAAAGCTAGTACCACATCTTTTATGAAACCTTGAGTGTTTTTTTACATTTTCTATAGTAAGGCTTTCTCCCTTTTCAAAGCAAGTTATAGTTTTATGTTCAGCACCATGGTACATAAAAATCCTTTTAACATCTTTTAAGCAAGATACTAAAAATATATAGCATAAAAATATCAATACTCTAATAAGCCCTTCTAAAACGCTAAGCCCAAGAGACGAAAGCCCAAAATTTAGCTTACTTGCTATAAAAATAGGCAAAACTATAAAAATAGCAATAGATAATATAAAAGAAACACATAAGCTAAAGATAAGAATATATTTTTGGAGCTTTTCTCCTAATTTATTTTCTAAAAAGGTGTCTAGTTTTGTTTTTTGTTCTGTCTCTTCAAGCCCAGAAAGGGTAGCCGACCTACCTATTATTTCTATACCGGTAATCATGCTATCTAAAAAGCTAAATACCCCTCTTATAAAAGGAAGTTTTGTTATTTTATTTTTATAATTATTTTTAAGCTGCTTTTTTTCTATCACTATATTTTTTGTTTTAATATTTCTAACAGCGAGAGCATAATAGCTTTCATTTTTCATCATGACCCCTTCTATAACCGCTTGTCCTCCTATTGTTTTGGCTATTAAAGAGCAATTTTCTTTAGAATTTGTTTTGATAAAAATCACCCCTAAAAGTTAAGACTAAATAATTATACCGATTAAAAAAGCATGCATATTTGCATATTATAATTTATTTTATTATAATTTAAAAATTAAGTCAAGTGTACAAAAATTTAAAATAAAAAAGCTATGCATAAATTTAATAAATAAAAATATCCATAGCTTTTTAATAATTTAATAAATGCTTATATTATCTTCTTTCAACAACAAATTTGATAGATGTTTTTAATTCTCCTTCTACTTCTATCTGCGAAAAAGCTGGAGTACATATAAGCTCTATACCATTTGGCGCAACATAACCTCTTGCTATAGCAATGCTTTTAACCGCTTGGTTAACAGCAGCTGCTCCTATTGTTTCTATTTCTATTTTTTTATTATTTCTTGCAATAGCCGCTATTGCTCCTGCAACAGATTTTGGTTGTGAATTAGCTGAAACTTTTAATATTTCCATAATTGCCTCCTAATTTTATAATACATATTTAATTTAACAAAATAATTATATAAAAACGTTAGTATAATACACTAAACTAACATTAAAACTAAAACATGCCAAAATTAATTGACACTGTCCATTATATCATATAATAAAAATATAATCAACTATATTTTTATACGATATTTATACAATATAATATATATAATGCACTTAATAAATTAATGCAATTTACCGTTATTGCTGTTTCTGATATAATTAAATATTTAAGAAAATATCAAGGGTTTTAAGCAATTAACCTATAATTATAGAGTATATTGCTTTTAATAAATTTAAATTATTTTTTATTTATTTTTTCGCTTTTTAAAGTTTTTATAGCTTGCTTAGCCGCACTTTGCTCTGCTGCTTTTTTACTTTTGCCTGTACCACAACCTAATACTTTATCGCCATGTGCAACTGTAACCGTAAATACTTTGTTATGTGAAGGGCCTTCTTCTTTAATAACAGCATACTGGACTGAAGTCTTGCTGGCTTTTTGTACCATTTCCTGTAGAGTGGTTTTGTAGTCTGTTCTTGTAAAGCTGTTCCTTTTTGACTTAATAACATCTTTCATATTGTTTATTGTTATTTCTGCAACAACTTTTATATCTGAAGAATCAATATAAATAGCCCCAAGCACCGCCTCAAAAGCATCTGCCAAAATAGAGTCCCTATTTCTTCCGCCGGTCACTTCTTCGCCACGGCCAACTGTAAGGTTAGAACCTAAATCTAGCTTTCTTGCAACTTTTGCTAAAGATGCCTCGCAAACAATGCTTGCTCTAAACTTTGTAAGCTCTCCTTCTGAAAGCTCTGGATATGTTTTGTATATATATTCGCTTATAACAAGTTCTAAAATAGCATCGCCTAAAAACTCTAGCTTTTCATTATGTTTTACTTTTTTATTTTTGCTTTCATGTGTGTAAGATGTATGAGTTAAGGCTTCTTTTAATAACATAGCGTTTTTAAATTCATATCCTATATTCATATCCATTACTCCCCTTTATATAAAACTATATAAAACAAAACTTTTACTTTTGCTAAGTATGCTTAAACAAAATTAAGATTGTTTAGCAGCGTTTATATACTCAACTGCATCGCCAACTGTCTTTATTTTTTCGGCATCTTCATTTTGAAATTCTATCCCAAAACTATCTTCTAAATCTGATATAATCTGGAATACGTCTAGTGAATCTGCTCCTAAATCGTCTGCAAAAGTTGTTTCTAAAGTTATTTCTTCTTCTGATATACTCATTTGAGAAGCTATAACCTCTCTAACCTTTTCAAATACCATATATTTTCCTCCTTTTATTACAAATACATAATAAATATACTAGATAAAATAAAGTTTTACAAGTATTTTTTTATTTTTTTTATATAAATTTAAATAATTTATATAAAGTATTATTTAATTTGATTTAAAATATGGAATCTTGCAAATTTTTCCATAGGAAATTATTTTCTTAAATTAAGCTGTGCAAGCAATTCACGGTATTTAACAATATCTTTCTTTTTGATATAATTTAAAAGCCCTTTACGTTGCCCAACCATTTTTAAAAGCCCTCTTCTTGAATGGTGATCTTTTTTATGAATTTTAAGATGCTCTGTTAGGTGGTTAATCCTTGCTGTAAGAAGAGCAACTTGTACCTCTGGTGAACCTGTATCTTGCTGATTTCTTGCAAATTTAGCGATTATTTCTTTTTTGTTAATTTCCATTATAATTCCTCCGTAATATATTAAACTCCTAATGTTAAGAAATAAGATGGAGAGCCTTACTTCTGAACATTGGTTATTCAAAGTTAATACTAACATATTTTTTAAAAAAATGCAAGATTTTTATAATAAAATTATTGTTTGATATTTTTTTAAATAATATACAAACAAAAAGGTAAAGAAAAATACTTTACCTTTTTTTAATTATTTTAAAACAGTTATTTGCACAGGGCTGTTGATAGGTGGTATACTCCTTGTCATAGCTTTTGAATATACAACTTTTAAATTATTGCCCTCTTGCATCCAATCGCTTTTTGCACCATCTTCAAAAATAATTTCTGTATCTTCTGAAATATTTAAAACAACTTCTCCTAATGTTTCATCTTGTATATTAACTGTATTATTTTCTTTATCTACAGATAATATAGTAACATTACTAGCTTCTTCATCAGCTTCTGCTTTATCTTCTGTATTTATAACAGAAAGGTAAGTAACCCCTACTTGTGGTGGTATACTCATTGTCATAGCGTTTTTCATAACTACTTTTAATATTTGCCCTTCTTCGATATTAGTTATATCAAATTCGTTAGGGTCAACTATAAGTATAACATCGCCCTTTTCTTCGCTATTAACATATATTTTGGCTATACCTTCATCTTCTTCTATATTAAGCACTACAGCTTCATAGTATCTATCAACTACAGTAATAGATTTAGGCGTATTTGATGGAGGCATGCTAGCTGTCATTATATCGCCATATTCTATTTCAACTGCTTGCCCTATTGTTAAAATTTCTTCTTCTGTATCAAAATTAATTTCTGTACTTTCTATATTTAAAATAACCGTTCCTTTTTCTGGGTCTTCTATAGTTATTGTGTTGTTATCTTCGTCTATATCTGTAATAATAATTTGACTTGATATTACTTTTGTTTCTTCTATTTCTTCTATTTCCTCCATTTCTTCCATTTCTACAACCTCTGTGCTTTCATCTTCATTATAAACAGATATTATTAAATATGTTCCGCTAACGCTAACTCCCTCCATTTGCATAATATCTGTTAATAAGGTAACAGGAACATATGTTACACCATCTATAACAACTGGAGCTTTGCCTAAAGGTTGCTCTGCCATCCTTGCAAAAGTGTAAGCGTCTTTTGTTGTAGAAAAGGTTACGTATTGTGCACCTTTTGTTAATGTTATAACTTTTGTATTAGGCTCATAATTAACATTAAAGCCTAATTGTTCAAAAACAGCACGCACTGGAAATAACAAATATCCATCTTCATTAATTAAAGAAAATACAAAATTATCCTCTGATGCAGCTGTGCTATTTTCTGATGCTATAGCATTTGTGCCTGAAGATAAAGCACCACCAAAAGCAACAACAGCAGATAAAGCTAACGCTGGAATAAGTAATTTTTTATTTTTTTTCATATTAGTTCCTCCTTAATAAAACGATTTTTTAAAACAATTTTATTTTTATATTTTCTTTAACGTTTATTATTATTTTTTGTTCCAGCAATTTAAATAATATTTTTATTGACAAAAATAAAAAACAAATATTATAATTTATTAAAGAATATTAAAACACTCTCTATTTTTAAATATACAAATGCTTAATATTTGACAAATTTAAATATTTAGATTATACTAATCATGCTGATTAATAAAAATAAGGTATGTATATTTTCTTTTTAAATAAAGCTAAATAAAATATTAGTAGGTGATAAACTTGGATAAAAAAGTATCTTTAGCAGTTGTTAAAAGATTGCCACGGTACTATAGATTTTTGGCTGACTTGCTAGACAACGGTATTAAAAGAATATCTTCAAAAGAGCTTAGCGAAAGGATGAACCTTACCGCATCTCAAATAAGGCAAGATTTTAATAATTTTGGTTGTTTTGGGCAACAAGGCTATGGTTACAATGTTGAAGTTTTGTATAAAGAAATTAAAGAAATTTTGGGGCTTAATAAAACATATAATATTGTTATAATAGGATTTGGTAATTTGGGGCAAGCGCTTTCTAATTATCCTAATTTTAAAAAAAGAGGATTTAATTTTATAGCAGCTTTTGATATAAATAAATCTATAATAGGTAAAAATATAAATAATATTCCTGTGCTTGATATAAAAGATTTGGAGCAATTTTTAAAGCAAAATATCGTTGATATAGCCGCTTTAACATTACCTAGAAATAAAACTTTAGACGTGCTTAATATTATTTTAAAAACAAGTATAAAAAGTATTTGGAATTTTTCTAACATAGAACTAAAAACACCAAAAGATATAGCTGTAGAAAATGTCCATCTAACAGATAGCCTTATGATGCTTGCTTTTAAATCTAATTCTAAATATAAAATATTTTATGATTAAATACATAAAAAAAGACACTTAAGCGCCTTTTGAATTTATTCATTTTTTTGTTTAACCGTATTTACATTTGTTATTTTTTATGTTATAATTTTTATGTAAAGTAAGGTAACTGCTGAAAGCAGTTTAGCCTATGTAATGTTAATTTTATTTAATTAAGACCATAAGCTACTGGTGATAGTTTATGGTTTTTTACTTACTTCTTATTTTCTATATATGTAAGCAAAGCGATTAGCAATATTGCTCCTTGGAACAATAACGATATAACTTCATATAAAGATATATCCATTTTATCGCCCCCTTTCTATTAAATAGAAAGGCTAAACCATATCTCAAGCCCTTACCTTACCTAATGATTGTACAACATTTATTACAAATTTGCAATAAATATTATTTTATTTCTACAAAAAGACGCTTAAGCGCCTTTATTTTTTTGTTTAACCGTATTTACATTTCTTGTTTTTTACTTTCTATGTAATTAAAAAGACTTATTAAAAAAGTCCCCTTTTAAAAAGGGGCTTTTTACAAATCTCCAAAAATAGTAGGAAGTTTTTGTTTTAATTCTTTTAATATCATATTTGATATTTCTCTTATTTGTGGATGTGCTGTATTAGCAGTTCTTAATTTAAAAAAGTGTCTCCATGCTCTTAAATTCATTGTAACTACTATTTCTGTTTTTAAAGAATTAGGTAATATCGCTCTTGCTTCTTCTGGTTTTGCACCATTTTTTATAAGATTTAAATAATCATTTTCTATATTTTGCATACAATTTAACCATATTTCTTTATTTTTTATATCATTTTCTGTATTTTGGTTAAAAAAGCAAGGCTCGATAAATGTAAGCTCGTTTTCAAACTTTTCGTTTGAATAATTGCAATATCTTGTGCTTTCTTGAGAATAGCTCGCTATCCTGTGCCTAACAAGCTCATGGGTTACCCCGCGGTCGCAAATAAGCCTTATTGTTATCTTTTCATGTTCTATTACAGATTCATGCCCTCTTTTTATAATATTAGAAACAAATTTTTGAGCTGAATCTTCTTTTATATTCGCTTCGCTTTTGTAGCAAGTCCTACCTGCCTTTTCTATCTTTTTTAAAATAATATCTTCATTTAATTCATCTTCTATAATATAATATGGTTTTATTATTTTCATAAAAACTCCTTTTTAAAGCGGCTGCCTACCAGCAAGTGCTTTTGTTAATGTAATTTCATCGATAAATTCTAAATCGCCCCCAACTGGCACTCCATGTGCTATCCTAGATACTTTGATACCTGCTGGTTTTAAAAGCTTGCTTATATATAAGGCTGTCGCTTCGCCTTCTATATTAGGGTTCGTTGCTAAAATAACTTCTTCTATATCATGGTTATCTGCAAGTCTTTTTATAAGCTCTTTTATTTTAATATCGTTTGGTGTAATGCCTGTTAAGGGCGATATAGCACCGTTTAATACATGGTATAAGCCTTTGTATTCTTTTGTTTTTTCATATGCTGCCATATCACGTGAGTCTTCAACAACCATTATAGTTTTTATATCCCTTTTTGCGTCATTACATATATAGCAAGGGTCTGTATCTGCTAGATTACAACATACAGAACAGTATTTTATATTTTTTTTAGCATTTAGGATAGATTCTGTCAAGATTTGTGCATTTTCTATAGGCATATTTATAATATAAAATGCAAGCCTCTGTGCTGACTTACCTCCTATCCCCGGCAATTTAGAAAGCTCTTCTATTAATTTAGAAATAGGGCTACTATAAAAACTCAAATTAATCACCTCTAAAACAAGCCGCTAGGAAAGCCTCCGCCAGGAAGCCCCATACCCCCTGTTATTTTACTCATTTGCCCATTTACAGAATCTTCTACTTGCCTAATAGCCTCATTAAAAGCACTAATAATTAAATCTTGCAGCATTTCTATATCATCTGGGTCAACAACATCTTTATCTATATTTATACTTTTTACCTGTTTTTTACCATTAATAACTATCTTAATAGCACCACCACCGCTTGTAACCTCAAATTCTTTAGCCTCTATTTCGCTTTGCATTTCTTCCATTTGTTTTTGCATTTTTTGTGCTTGTTTCATAATATTACCCATATTCATACCGCCAAATCCATTAAATCCACCTTTTGCCATATTAATTCCTCCTTAATTAAGCATTATTATTAATTTTAAAATATTTTTAAAATAAAATCAATCTTTTTTTATTATATTAAAAAAATATAATGTAGTATTACAACATGTGCCTTGCAATATTAAATTTAAAAGCAAAAAGCAAGCTGCTTTGCTTGCTTTATAATCTTATAGCCTATCTATAACGCTAAAACTTCTTAATGGCTTTTTTATTTTTTATTTTTGCTTTTTAGCATTTCTTTGTTTTAAAAATATTGCCTTGATTATCTTGCTCTTTAAATATATTGTAAAGGCAAGAGTAAATTATACAAAAATAAATGGGAGAAAATCAAGAAACTTGTTTATAAAAAAATCAATAGGAGATAAATAATTTAAAGAATTATGTATTCTAAAATTATTATACCAGTTAACGTAATCAAAAAATTTTAATTC
>CBCPNA010000025.1:0-14631 GCA_965120415.1 uncultured Bacillota bacterium
GCAGAGTTTACAAAAATAATACTAGAAGTGTATGAACTTATAAATGAATAAGCAAGAAAAGACGGAGATTTCCGTCTTTTTTGTTTGTTTAAATATATTACTAATAAACTTAGCGTAATTTATATTTGCCTATAGTTAAAATTTATGATATAATATAAAAGACTTAAACATTGTTTTAATATAGTAGTTAAAGTTATATTTTATAACTTAAAGTCAAAATATCACAACTATACTCACATACAAGAAGGGTTAATTATGAATATGGAAAATATGTTTGAATATCCTCTTCCTCAAATACAGGTAGATACCCCTAAGATTACAATAAATATAGCAGATTTTAAAATAGGACATATAAATATAAAAAATATAGGGGGAGGGCAGTTAAACGGCAAAATTATTTCTAACACATCTTGCATTATATTTAAAAACAAAGAGTTTTCATCCAACGATATTTTGCTGGAATATGAGGCGGTGCCTTCTATATACACAGTAGGCGACTTTATAAAAAGCGAAATAATAATAATATCAAACGGAGGAGAAGTATTAATACCAGTTTTTATAAACATAACTAACAGGGCTTATATATTATGTGAAGATATAAAAATATATTCTATAAAAGATTTTTATACATACTTTTTGGAAAAGCCAAAAGAGGCTATAAAAATATTTACATCTTTTGATTTTATATTATGGCTTAAAAAGATAAAATTTGAGCATTTAGATATTTTAGAATTTTTTTTAAAAGATTCTAACAAATTAAGAGCTATAGATAATTTTTTTATTATAGCTTTAAATAAAGAAAGGGCAAGCTTTGATTTTATCCAGACTTCATTTAAATTTAAATATTTTGATACATCAGAAGATAATATAATAGGTACGATACCTATCAAAATAATTAAAAAAGGCTATTTTGAAACAGACATTTTTTTGCAAAATAATAGAGAATGGCTAGAGCTTTCAAAAACTAAAATAACAAGTAATAATTTTGATACAAATGGGCTTTTTAAGCTGGATTTTAAAATTATAAAAAGTAAGCTAAAAAGTGCTTTTGAACAAGACAAAATATTATTTAAAGATTTTGAAAAAAGTGTTCTTATAGAAGTATACAAAAAACAACCTCTTGAAATAATTTTTGAAACAGACTTTTTTAAACCACAAGAAAGGGCAAGCTTTAAAATAATAAATAATCTAGGTAAAGAGCTGCTTATAAGTATTGCCCCTAAAGATGCTTTTTTAAAATTTGAAGGAGAAAATTATTTAGTAGGAAAATATTCTGAAATATATTTTGAGCCAAGGCTTTCTCCTATAGCAAAAGCACAGTTAGATTTTTATAAAAAGCCATATATAGAAACAAAAGTTTTAATAAAAGCCGATATAAACGGCAAAATATTTACGTTTAATAAAAAAATCTTTGTTGGTAATAGCCTTATTTAAGGAGTTTTTATGGAAAACATTATTTATAAAACAGAACAATTATACAATAACAAAAAAAATAAAACAAGACTCTTGATTTTAATAAACAGATACTATTTAGCATTTTTAAACTATGAAGATAATATATATTTAGAAAAGGCTTACTCTGCGATAAAGCTTTATTTAGAAGAAAACAAATCAGACCTTGACATGATTTTGGCTATATGTTTTTTTGCCTTTAAAAAAGATGATACAAAAAATGCAAAATATTATTTAGATATTATAGAAAAATTTAAAAAATATTTAAAAAATGTTTCTCCTATCAAATATGCATTTTATATTTATTTATTATTTCTTGAAAAGGGCAAAACATCAGCAAAACATATAAAAACGTTGACTGCTCTAAATAAAGAAAAGCTTAAAGAAATAGATATTATAATTTTAAATATAAAATATGAATCAGGTACGCTAGAAAGAGATAGCCTAGAGATTTATAAAGATTTTGGCAAAAATTCATTTTATTTAAACCTAGTTTTGTACCAAATATTTAATAAATCGCCAAAGTTTTTAAGTTTTAACAAAACTATTTTTAGCAATCATATTAAATGGGCATACAAAAATAGCCTTGATATAACAAATTCTATGAATAAATATAAAAAATATATTGATTTTGAACCAAAAGATAATTTATTTAATATTAATTTTTACAAAAAATATAATTCTGAATTTATTTTGGAAAAAATCTGCACAAAATATATTTATGAAAATATATTAACAGAGCATGCTCTTTTCTTTTATAAAGAGGCTATAAATAGGCAACTAGATATAGAAAATCTAAACATTAGATATATAAAAGCTTGCTACAAATTTAATTTTGAAGAAATACCTATATACCCTATAAAATGTATATTAAAAGAAAATGATTTAGAAAACGATTTAAGTGCATTTATTTATTACATTATGTTAACAAACAATAAATATAAAATATTAGCTTTAGAAAATAAAGAAAATATTTTGCAAAAGGGCATCTATTTTTTGGAAACAAAATGCGTAGGCAAATATTATTATGCTATTTATAAATATTTGCTTCTCAACCTTGAACAAAGCCATAATCAGCTTAAAAAACAAATAATACAAATGCTTTATCCTATTTATTATAGCTATGATATAACAGTTTTTAACAGAAACGCAAAATTTATTTTTATCAAAGATAAAGAAATAAATACTATACAAAAACACGAACTAATAGATAGTAAAGTAAGCTTAAAAGCTATATCAGATAATTTTTATTATTACATATTTGATTATAAAAATAAAGAAATTTTACATAGCGAAGTTAAAATAGAAAAGGTAATAAATTCTACAAGTACAAAAATTAGTATTAATTTTTTAGAAAATGGTTATAAAGATAAATACACTCTCATAAATTCTGCTAAATATTTTCTAAATTATGAAAAACTTACAATCGAAGAAATACAGTTTTTTTTAGAAGTTTTAAAAATAGAAGATTTAGCCCCTAGCTTTAAAGCTAAAATATTACAGCTTGTTGGTAACAACTATTTTTACAATAATGATTATGAAACAGCAATAAAATATTATAAAAATGTTTTAGATAAGGATATAAATTATAAATATATAGATAATATTTTAATATGCTATATAAAAACATTGCATCATGAAAACGCAATAGAAATTATTAAAAAAATGTCTCATCTAACATCAGAAAATGTTTTATACACTTGTTTAAAAACATTGACAGAAAGCGATAAATTTGATATACAGCTAGTGCCTTTTATTTATGAAATGTTACTAAAAAGCAAAATAGATAACTTATTTATAGATATAGTAATAAAACATTATAAAGGTTCGCTTAAAGAATGGATACAGCTTAGAAATATCTTGAAAGAATCAGGTATGCTTAAAAAACAACTAGATGAGCTTATTATAAAAATAACAATATATACACATAACCTAAATAAAGAAAGTGAAATGGTGTTTATAAGCTTTTATGCTTTTAATAAAGAAAATGATACAGCAAAAATCTTTTTAGAATACTGTATTTACGAAGGTATTTTTAATAAATATCAATTTTTAGAAGATACGGTAACTCTTATAGAAGATATATTTTTTAAAACAAATGATAAATACTTAGGCTATTTGCTAGCACATATTTATTTAAATAATGGCTATGACTTAATACAAAAAGATGAAATTTTGGCAAAAATAATATCTGATATGGAAAATAATGGTATTAATTTTGAAATATTTGAAAAAAATAAAGACAAATTTAAAAAATATCCGTACATTTTTAAAAATACACCATTTATCCATAAAATGCCCCCTAAAAAAGAAGTTTTTATGCACTTTAGAGTATCAAAAGATGCCGAGTTTAAGCGTGTTAAAATGAAGTATTTTAAATTTGGGCTTTATATATGCGTTATACCTACCTTTTTTAACGAAGAACTAGAATATTATTTTGAAGAAGGTATAAGCACAGGTAGCATTTATTCAGAAAGATATTTGTTTAAAAATACATTTAAACAAGTGCTAGATATAGACGATGAATATTTTAAAATAAATAACGGACTTATATACAATTTTGAGGGCAAATATCATTTATTACACGATTTGATAGAAAAGCATATTTTAAAAGAATATGCATTTAATGGTAAAATATTATAACCAAGGAGGAATATTCATGGGTACATTAGGGCTTAATTTAGAAAGAGGATTATTTTTAGGAATAGATTTTGGTACAACAAATTCTGTTGTTAGTATATATGATTTTAAAGAAGGCGAGATACAAACAATACCTATAGATGGTAGCAACATTTTTCCTACTGCTATACAGTTTGAAACAGACTTAGAAGACGATACAAAGCTTTCAAAAATATTTGGTATGCAAGCAAAAGAGGCGGCTATGATATATCCACAAAGCACCATACTTTCTATAAAAAGATATTTAGGCTTGGATGAAGATATTACAATAAATGTAGATGACAAAGAGTTTAAATTTACGCCGACACAAATAGCAGGAGAAATACTAGCTTATTTAAAAAAGATGGCTGATGAATACGCAAGAGAAAAGCTAGATTTATCAGGAGAATTTTCAGGCTGTGTTATAACGGTGCCGGCTAATTCTACAGATAAACAAAAAAAGATGACAAAAGAGGCGGCTGTTTTAGCTGGCTTTGATGAAGAAAGCGTATATTTAAGGCTAGAACCAGCAGCAGCTGCTATTAGCTATGCTGTTAATGAAAGAAAAGATAAAAAAGTGCTTGTATATGATTTTGGTGGTGGTACATTTGATGCTTGTATATTAGAAATAAAAATGGATGAAAACGAAGAGCCTAACATATCTATTTTAAGCACATATGGTGACAACAACTTAGGGGGAAACGATATAGACAAAATTTTGATGGACATGATATATGAAGAATTTAAAAAAATAACAGAGGGAGAAATAGACCTTTTTGACGAAAATTTAGATGATGGTGTTTCTAAAAGACAAAAAAAAGTTGCGCTTGTTAGGCTAGCGCAAATAGCAAATCAGGCAAAAGAAAGACTTTCACAAACAAAAACAACAAAAGTTGTATTAGCACCTTTTATACAAGAACCAAAAATTGTAAACATAAATATGGAAATATCAAGAGAAGATTTTTTAAATTACAAAAGAATAAACAAACTTAACGATACAGAAGAAGTTTTTGCAAAATTTGAGGGCAAATCTATAGTGGATATAATAGATATAACATTAGATTGTGTAGAAAAGTCTTTAAATGCTGCTAATGTGAAAGCAGAAGAAATAGACGAAATATTTTTAGTTGGCGGAAGTTCGGCGCTACCTATAGTTTATGAAAAAATAAAAGAAAAGTTTAATAAAGAGCCGTTTAAATCTAAAATAAGTCCGGCGCTAAGCATATCAAGAGGGGCGGCTTACTATTGCAACATGATTATGATGCCTACTATCAAAGGGCCTATTGTTCATGAAAAAACAATACATCCTTTAGGGCTAGAAATAGCCGGTAGGAGATTTATGGAAATTGTTAGAGCAGGGCTTGATATACCAAAAGAAAATCTTGTTATAGAGGCAGAAGAGCCTTTAATTACTAATTTTGATAATGTAAGCAGTATGGCTATTGTTGTTTATGAAAATACGCTACCTGGGCAAGATGAAAAAGATACCCTTGTTACAAAAGATGGTATGAAAAGGCTTGCTGGCACATCTTTAAGAGGTATACCAATGGCCCCTAAAGGTGAAGAAAAGGTTAAAGTCATATTCACGATAACACAAGATAATATGCTAAAGGTTACGGCAAAAAGTATGTCCGACGATGGCGTTGTAACAGAGCTATCTGTAGATGAGCTTTATTAATACAAATTTTATCATGGGAGAAGTTTATGAGCGAAACAGCCCTTAAACAGGAATTTGAAAATTTTTTAGAAATATATCAAAATAGAAAATTACAATATTTTGAAATTCTAAAAGAAAATGTGATTTTGCAAAAAGGCAAAATAAAAAATGCTATGCTAAATAATTTAACAAAACAACTTAATACACAAAAAAGTTTTGCCTTGTATGATGAAAATATTTTTGAAATTTATAGCGGTATTATAAAGCATTATAAATTATTTTTAAATAAATATTTTAGCATTAAAGATAAATTAAATGAAAATCTTCAAAAAAATTTAAAAGGGCTTATTTCTGTATTAAAAAGTCAAATTAGCTTTTTTGATGAAAAAGATGCCTTTGATACTAACCCTATTTCAGCAGAAAAAAAGCAAATAATAGCAACTTTTTTATTTAATATTTATAAAGATATAGAAAGCTTTATAAAAATTTCTTTTGAAGATTTAATAAAAGAAGATGAAAATCTAGATAAGCTAGATGAACAAAAAATAAAATTAGCTTTTATCAAATATTTAAAGCAAAAGCTTGTATCTTGCTATGAAGAAAATATGAAACGCTGTTTTAACAGCATAAATGATGTAGATAATAGAAAAGATATAAACTACTACAGCTATATACTAGATAAAGAAAGAGAAATTTTAGCGGCTATAGTTAAAGTACAGATAACTCCGTTAGAACAGCTATGCATAGACGATACAGAAAAGGAGCTTATACAATTTGCATTAAAGCCTATTATAAAAATTTATCAAGTTTCTAGCAACCAATTTGCACGGCATTTAGAAAATATTAAAACTATTAACCCTAATATAGAAATAAATATTAAAGACGATATAAAATATATAGAAGATATTTTATATGGTATATTAGATATAGATAACAATATGCAAAGTTTTTATACATTGCTTGAAAATGTTTTAAACAAAATATTAAAAGCAGAACAAAAAAGCTTTACCAAAAAGTTTATTGTATTAAAAAAAGATATTGTTAGAGCTAAAAATGTATTTAAATATTTATACAGTCTTTTTAAAGAGCTAAAAAGATTTATAAAAGACAATATGCAAAATTTTGAAAATACTCCATTTAAAGATATTATTAACGGTATTTATGAAAGCGTTAAAATAAAAATAGAAAATTTTGAAGAAAATAGCGTATTATTTCATGAAAAAATAAAAAATATAAACAGTATATTACAAGATATAGATAATTTTAATTTATTTAAATACGATATAGAGCAGATTTTTGAAGAAGGGCTAGACTTTGATTTTGATAAATTTTACAGCTATATTACAAAAAATGTATTTAACAATAATTTTAAAGATTTTATTGACTTATATAACAATTTCCAAAAAGAAATATATAATTTAAATAAAGACATTATATTATTTGAAGTTATAACATTTGAAGAAATTATAGATTATTCTGTAATTAGGCTTAGAGATAGCCAGGAGGATATTATTAAAAATCTTGTTTTGCAAATAGATAATCTAAATTTAAAAATAAAAGTATTTTTAAGCGAAAATTATATATTTGCAATAAACCCAGAACCACATACAGTTTTTAACGCTAAAGAGCATGAGGTTTTGCTAGCAGAAAAAAATGAGCTTTTTAAAAAAGGCGAAATAATAAAAGTTGTTAATTGTGGATACAGAATAAAAGATAAAGTCATTATACGTGCTAATGTTATAGCGGCAAAATAGGTGATTTTTATGAATAAAAGTTTTTTTAATGAAAATGATTTTATAATTGGAATAGATATAGGTAATTTAACCTCGAGCATATCTTATTTTAATTTTAATCAAAATATATTTGATATTGTAGATGCTAGTGGAGGGTATAGCAAGGCAAGTATACCAACGCTAGTTTCTTACAATACAGAAACAAAAGAATTTGTTTTTGGAGAGCATGCTATTTTAAATAAAAGTACAGGAAATGATTTTTTATTTGAAAATATATTTGAAAATTTACCGAAAAATACAGAATATAATATAAATGACGAAAAAATAACAGATATATATATTTTATCTAAATACATTTTATTTTTAATAGACAATATAAAAAGCATTAACCCTAATTTTAATATAAAAGGCATTGTATTAGCTATATCATCTTATTTTAATGAAGATACTATAAAAAATATAAAAAAGACTTTTGAGCTTGCAGGGCTAAAAGATAAGCTTATAAAAATTGTCGATTATAGAGAGTGTATATTAAATATTTATTTTTATGAAAATAAAATACAAAATATAGAAAATAAAAAAATAATGCTTTTAGATTATGCTAATAGGCAAGTTAGAGTATCTTTTTACAAAGTGTTAAAAAATAATTTAATAACTTGTGATAAAACATTTTTTAAAGAAGATATAGCTCAAAACAGAATATACAATATAATCAAAACTCTTATAATAAAGAAGTTTAAAGAATTTACAAAAAAGGATACAATAACCCAAGAAGAGGCAAACCAGCTAGATATTTTTACGTATCAGCAATTTGATTTTATCTTTCAAAAAGGCAATATGTCTGATGTAAAGCTTTATTACAACTTCCATTATCCACCCTTTCAAGCTACTATACATAAAGAAGAAATAGCAGAAATAACAAGCTTTTTTAAAAAAGAAATAGACTTGTTTTTTAACAATATTTTTAAAGAAATAGATTTTGACGAAAAAGATTATGAAAATATTATTTTAACAGGTGGTACAATAGAACTTGAATTTATAAGCAATATTTTAAAACAAAAGTTTTTGCTTTCTAAAAGTTTTAAAGGCAGGGCAAAAAGGCTTGTATCAGATGGTGCTTGCCTTATAGCTTGCCAACATATGAATATATTAAAAGAAAGTGATATAAAAATCGAAGATTTGAATTTGGTTAAAAACGATATAGGGATATTTATCGATGACTTTGGTAAAGAAACGTTTTTGCCTTTTATAACAAAAAATAGCTTTATTTGGGATAAGCCTAAAAAGCAAGTCTTTAATCTAGCAAATTTAAGCTATAACAAAAAGCTTGACTTTTGTATATATAAAAAAGAAAATGAAAAGTATACCATTATAAAAGAAATAAGCATAGACTTTCCTTTTTTTGATAGAGATATAAAAACAATTAGGCTTTCTTTAGAAATAAAGTTTAATAAAATAAATGAAATTATTTTAAAAATCGAAGATTTTGGCTTTGGAGAAATATTTCCTAAAACAGATTTTGAAAAAGAAATTTTTATTAATATAAACTAACGAAAAGAGGTGTTATTTTGCATTGGACTGAATATAAAAAACAAATAGAAGAAAACGGTAAGCTTTTAGAAGATTATTACATATTAGGTATAGATTTAGGCACCACTAATTCTATCATTAGCTATTGGGACTATATAAATAATAAGCCAGAACCTATAGATATAAGCAACGGTTTTGGCAAAATACCTATGCCTTCTGTTGTACAATATAGAAAAGAAGAAGACGAAGAAGGCGAATGGGTAATAGGCGAAGAGGCTTTTAGATCTATGAAAATATATCCAGAAACAACGATACGTTCTATCAAAAGAAAGATGGGTACAAATGAAACAATATTAATAGACGGTAAACAATATTTACCTGAAGAGATTTCAGCCAAAATATTAAAAGAGCTTATAGAGCATTGCAAAAGCTTAAACCCAAAAGCAGAAATAGCCGGGCTTGTTGTTTCTGTACCTTACGATTTTGACGATGCTGCTAAAAAGGCAACTATGAAAGCATGTGAAATAGCAGGGCTAGAAGAAAAGCTTATTTGCCTTATAGAAGAGCCAAAAGCAGCGGCACTAGCTTACAATTTTAGGCACCAGCTTAACCTTAATGAAAAGATTATGGTATTTGATTTTGGTGGGGGTACGCTGGATATAACTTTATTTAATGTTATAGAAAAGGACGAACAGCATATAAAGCTCCAGGTTATAAGTGAAGGGGGCAAAGCCTTTCATGGAGGGGATAATGTCGATGAATTTATTTTGGAAAAATGCTATGACTTTATTAAGCAAAAAGTAAATCAAAATAAAGAAGATTTAACTCCAGAAAATTTAGTCGAGCTTATTTGCCGTTCAAGAGAGGCAAAAGAAAGGCTATCAGGGGTAAAATCTTTTAGGATGCCTTTTACCTTTTGTATACCTCCTTTTGTAGAACAAATAACAAGAGAAGATTTAGAAGAGCTAATAAGCTCTTTCATAGAAGAAACAAGAAAGCTTGTTTTAAAAGCATTAAGAGAAGCTTATAAAGGAGCTTTAACAGCAGAAGATATAGACCGTGTTTTGCTAGAGGGGGGTTCTTCTCAAATGCCATGGGTTAAAGATATGCTTATCGCTATATTTAATAATGAAAGCAAAATATATACATCAGAAAGACCAGCACTTGATATATCTTTAGGGGCTACCTATTACGCTGCTATGAAGATGGGGCTTTTATCTTCTCAAGAAATAGAAAGCGAAAAAATTTCTATCGAATTTGAAGTTACTGTACCTCATGATATAGGGCTAGAAATAGAAAACAACGGCATAAAATCTTTTTTTACTATGATAAGAAGGGGTACTCCTTATGCACTTGCTAAAAAAGAGCAAATATTTACCTTAACAGGTAAAGAAAAAGAAGATATGACAAGCTTTAATCTAAAAATAATGGAAAGAATTAATAAAGAAGATACGATAGAAAAATGCAAGCTAATAGGCGAGGTGCTTATAAAAGGCTTGCCGGAGCGTCCAAGCGGCAAAACAAGACTTAATATAACCCTTAATGTAGAAGAAGAGGGCGGTCTTGTTAAAGGAGTTGTTGAAGATTTAGGCTATGGAGAAGAATTTAAAGCATCGGGCTATACAGAAGCTTTTGATCCTAGCAGATTTAATAAAACGATTTTGGAGGGATAAAATATGGCTTATTTAGGAATAGATTTAGGTACAACAAATTCGGTCGCTACAATATATAAAGATAAAGAAAATGAAATAGAAGTTGTTAAAATAGACGGCACAGAAGAAGTCTTGCCATCTGTTGTAAACTTTCCTTCAGAAGAAGGGGGCGATATTATAGTTGGCTTTGAAGCTAAAGAGGCATCTATAATATATCCAGAAACAACAGTTATTTCTGTTAAAAGAATAATAGGTACAGATGAAAAAATACCAATAAACAATAGCTTTAAAACTCCAGAAGAAGTAAGCGCTGAAATTTTAAAAAAATTAAAAAAAGCAGCCGAAGAACAATCAGGTGAAGTTTTTGAAGAAGTTGTTATAACCCATCCAGCGTATTTTAACGATAGGCAAATATACAAAACAAAAGAGGCAGGTTTGTTAGCAGGCTTTAAAAATGTATTTTTGCTTTCAGAACCTCTTGCAGCGGCTATAGAATATGGATATAAGCAAGGTTATGCCCAAACCCTTTTAGTATATGATTTTGGGGGTGGTACATTTGATGCTTGCGTTTTAAAAGTTAGCATAGATGAAAACGGCGAAGAAGTCTTTCAGGAGCTTTCAGACGTTGGGGACATGAATTTAGGTGGCGACGATTTTGATCTTGAGCTTATAAAATTTATGAAAGAAAAGTTTAAAGAAGATACAGGGCATGATATAGATTTATTAGAACAAGCAGAAAGAAAAAGGATATTACAAAAATTAAAACAAGAAGCAGAACAAGCTAAAAAGAAACTTTCTAACACAAATAAAACGACTATAAAAATACAGCCTTTAGCTATTATAGATGGAGTACCTAAAAACTTAACTGTAGATATAACAAGAGAAGAATTTGAGGCTATTATAAGAAAGTATGTTGAACGAAGCAGAGAAATTTTAGAAGAGGCTTTAAAAAGAGCATCCAAACTTCCAGATGAAATATCTAAAGTTATATTAGTTGGGGGTTCTACATTAATACCTATGGTTAAAAGGATGGTTGCCGGCTTTGTTAAAGAGCCTTATAGAGCAACAGACCCAGCCAAAAGCATAGCTATGGGGGCGGCTATTTATAATTATCTTATACATTTACCTAATAAAAATATTAAAGTTGGGCAAATAACAAGGCAATTTTTTGGCACAGAGGCTATTATAAATATAGATAGAATGGAAAGAGGCTTAATACCTATTATACCAATGGGGAGCCCTATACCTAGCAGTTTTTCAGACGCTAACTTTTCTACAATAAATGGTTCTGATACAATAGAGGTAGATGTGTATCAATGGGAACAAAATAATGAAAAAGATAAAAAATATATAGGGACTGCTGTTTTAGACGGCTTAAGAGGTAAATCACAAATAGAAATAACTTACGCTATAGATGAAAATAACCTTTTTGAAGTATATTTAAAAGATATGTCTACAGGTAAAGTTATGCGAACAGAATTTGATAGATCAAAATTTAAAGAAGCACCTAAAAAAGAACAAATACAAATAAAAGGTAACGGTAATGTAAATGTTACATTTTTGATAGATACAACAGGTAGTATGGATAGCTATATAAATGGAGTTAAAGATAGGGCTATAGAGTTTTCTAATATATTGCGTTCAAAAGGGGCAAAATTTAAATTAGGTCTTATAGGTTTTGGCGATTTGAACGAGAAAGAAAAGCCAAGCGTTTATAACTTTACAGAAGATGTAGAAAAGTTTAAACGTCAAGTAAAAAATATTCCACGTACATACGGGGGCGATATACCAGAATCTTCTTTAGATTCTTTAGAAACAGGGGTAGAATTATTAAAAAATTCTGATTTAGATGAAGACGAACAGAGCATATTTATTTTAATAACAGACGCACCACCACATATACCAACAAATAGCGGTAAAAGCGTTGATCAAATTTGCCAGATGCTAAGCGACGCAAATGTTACAACATATGTTGTTGCAAGAAGAGATAAAGAAAGCCTAGAATCTTACGACAAGCTTACTATACCTAACGGAAAATATTATGATTTAAACGACAAATTTTACGATATACTAGACAACATAGCAAAAAGTATTACAGAGCTTATTAGATTATAATAAGAAAGGAGAAATTATAAAAAGTGTAAATAGTCATTTTTTATAAATTTTAATATCCTATGAAGGCTATTTTTAAAAAAAGTTTAGTAGAATGTAAAAAAATAAATCCATATAAATTTAAAGGAATATATATATACTCTATAGAAGAGGCAATATACATTTTTTACAATAACTGGAAAGAATTTGATAACAAGATTTTTGAAGAAGACTTTATAGTATGGGTAAAAAATGAGCTTGCTGACATTAATTTAGCCCAAAAATTAAAAGAAATTAAAAATAATGAAAGTTTTTATCAAAAAGGAATAGAGTTTTTAACAATAAATAATTTTTATACAACAAAAGAGCTAGAAGGTATTTCTTTAGAGCTATTTAATTGGGAAAAAAAGGGACAAAGCGAACGCCTAAAAATTTTGGGCGATAGATTTTTTAAAGAAAATTTGTTTGAAAAATCTATAAATTTTTATTACAAAGCTTTAGATTTTGAACCAACAAATCCTATTTTGCATAACAACATAGGTATATGCTACATAAGGATAAGAAAATATACAAAAGCTTTACAATACCTAACAAAAGCTTTTGAGCTTGATAGCAAAAATAAAGATATAATAACAAATTTGCTAGAAGTTTGTGTTTTGATTAAAGACGATAATTTGTTTTCAAAGTATGCTAAATCTTTAAAAGAAAAGTATATTTACCACTATTATTTAGCAGAACTTGAATTAAACAAAAAAGATTTTAAAAATGCCCTTGAAAACTATGCAAAATCATATTTATTAAATAAAGATAAAAATGTATTATTTAAAATTTGTGATTTAAATTTAAAAAGAGAAAATTATACAAAAGCTTTAAATAGCATAGCATTTTTAGAAGAAGATAGAGAGATACTTATCAAAAAAAGTGAAATATATGAGGTTATGCAAAATTTTTCTAAAGCTATATATTTTTTAGAAAAGCTTGATTTTTCAAAAAAAGAAAATACAATATTTTTGCTTAAATTATCAAAACTTTATAGAAAAAATTTAGATACTCTAAAGGCTTATGAAATAATAACCAAAATTAAACATTTAGAACAAGCTGACATACTTTTTGAAGAAGCTATTATTAAAAAAATACAAGGTGATTTTGTAGCTTATCAAAAAATTATACAAAAAATAATAAAAAAATCAGTTGCGGATTATTTAAAAATTTTTATGCTGGAAAAAGATAAAAAAGATTAGTGTAGATTGAATATGCAAAATTAAAAATATAGGATAAATCAATTTGAAGAGGTTGTTGCAAATGTAATATAGGAATACTCCTTGCCTTTTTTGTAAAAATATTTTGCTTTATATTTTGTAATTATTAAAAAGAGTAGTTTTAGGCTACTCTTTTTGTTATGCTTATTGCTTTTATTACAAATTTGTCATAAATATATTTATAATAAAAAAATAGTATAAAAATATTAAAATTATATTTGCAAGATAAATTAATATTAAATGAATGTTATAAGTTATCAAATTATGTTATATACCAAAACAATAAAAATTAAAAAAATGTTAATTATTATCATAAAATAAAATAATTAATTAATCAAAAGGAGTTATAATATGAAAAATGAGAGCCAAATAGAAAAAAATTTTATTAAAAAACTTAAAGATTTAAAATATACTTATCGAGAAGATATTAAGGATATAAATGCTCTTGAAGAAAATTTTAGAGAGAATTTTCAATCATTACATAATTGGATAGGTTATACTAAATTATACAACAAAATGTGGGAGATGATATAATATAATAAGATATTGAAAGGTAAGGTAGAATAAAATGAGATATGAAGAAGAATTAAAAAAACAAA
>CBCPNA010000026.1:0-34353 GCA_965120415.1 uncultured Bacillota bacterium
AAAAATAGAAAGGAATATCAAAATGAAATCTGTTGAAGATTTGACATTACTTGATGATTTTTTATTTTGCAAATTAATGGAAGATAAAGAAGAATGCATGCATTTGCTCAAAATAATTACTGGTAAAAATATAAAAAATATAGAATATGTCGATACACAAAAAACTTTTGATTTAATATATAAAGCTAAAGGAGTCCGCCTTGATGTATTTGTGCAAGATGAAGATACTATATATAATATAGAAATGCAAGTGAGCAAAGATAAAGATTTAGCCAAAAGGACACGGTATTATCGCTCTATGATGGATATGGATACAATGATAAAAGGAAGTAAATATAACAAACTTCCTGAAAGTATTATAATAGTTATATCTCCTTTTGATTATATAGGCAAAAATTTACCTATGTATGAATTTGAAAGTTATTGCAAGCAAAATAAAGATATTAAATTAAATGATGGTACTAAAACTATCTTTCTTAACTTAAAAGCTGATTTGAATAACTTGAAAAACGAGGATTTAAAGGCTTTTTGTAAGTATTTAAATGGTGAAAAAGTTAATAATAACTTTGTAGATAGAATAGATGAAAAAGTGAATATAATTAAAAGTAAAGAAAGGTTTAAGGTGAGTTATATGAAATGGCTTGAAATGATGGAGGATAAATGGCTTGAAGGCAGAGAAGAAGGTATAGAAATAGGGTTAGAAAAAGGTATACAACAAGGTATACAAATGCAAATTAATTCACTTATCAGATTTAATGTATCTAAAGAAAATATAATACAAGAATTAATAAAAAGCTATGCTTTAACAAGAAAACAAGCTGAAGAATATTACGATAAATATAGCTTGTAGGTTAGGTTTAGTTTATGAAGATGATAAGCTAATTTAGCATAGCAAAACAAATTTATCATTATAAATTTTTCATAACATAATATACTTTTCTCAAGCTAGATAAAAGACGCCTTTTGGCGTCTTTTTAACACATACAAATGTATAAATGTTTTAGAAAAAATAAAAACTCTTTAACATAGCCTTTATATGAAAGTTTAGCTAAAGAGTTTTTGTTTGCAATAAAAATTAGCACAAAATTAAAATTTATAACTATTTTTATATAAACATAAAACAAAAAATTTTAACAATATTAGAAAAACTAGTTAAAATATTTAATCTTTTTTAAATTTCTTCTACATACACATCTGTATAAAAATAATTTAAAATTTCTTCATAATTTTTGCCCTCAGCAGCTAAATTATTAGCTCCATTTAAGCTAAGCCCTACTCCATGCCCATATCCTCCGCCATAAAATACAATTTTGCTAATTTTAGAATCTTCTGTATAAACTTTATCAAAAACAAAAAAACTACTAGGCAATTTACTTATATTATCTTGTCTTTCTCCTAAATTATCTATAAAATTATCTATATCGAAAAATTCTCTTATAACGGTGTCTGTACATAGCAAAACGCTATTTTCTGTACCTACTATTTCTATTTGCATAACATTACCTGCTTCCCCTCTTTTCATAATATTTATATCTTTTATATCTCCTATAGAGCTTATAGGGCTATAAATATATTCTCCATCACAATAAGTTTTAATAAAATAAGGATATTTGTTATAAAATTCTTCTATTTTTTTATTTATATCTTGTGGTGTATATTCACATGTCCATCTAGTCCATTTTCCATCTTTTTCTATAAAATTTATATCTTTGCTTTTAAAAAATATGTTTGCGTTTATTTCTTCTTGCAAATCTTCATAAATCGTATCTTCAAATAATATTTTACTTATCAAATAAGGCTTTGTTTCTGCTGGATATGTTTTAAAGTTTTTATCTGCCCAAATTTCTCCACTATTGGCTGTTACACCAGCTGATGCCTCAAAATAATTAGGGTAAATAATTTCTCCATCATATTTTATAACTTGTCCTTCTGTATTTAAAACTGCTGTTTTTATATCTTCATCTAAATTTGATTTATTGTATAAAAGAGTTATATTATCTATATTTGCGCCGTATTGTTTAAAATTGTTTTGATTAATATTATAAATTGCTATACTTCTATTTATAACTGCAAACGCTTTTAAAAATTCTAGATTTTTATAGCTTAAATTACTGCTGTACAAAACTCCTGCTATATAATCTTCAAGAGAAATATTATTTAATAAAATATAATTTTCTTCATCTTTTCTAATTTCTAAATTACCTAAAAATATATTATCTTCATTTTGCAAATTTTTTATATTAAAGCCTTTTGTTTCATCAAGCAATTCAAGCTTTAAACTTTCTGTTTCTGTCATGTCAAAATCATTATCTTTGTTTATAACCAAAATTTCATCTGCTTTATATTCAACCACACTATCTTTTGTATAAAGCTTAAAGCCCCCTTCTGATGAAATTTGTATTTCTGTAAAATAGGTTGTATCGCTAGATTTATTTATCAAAACATTTATTTGAGAAAAGTCTGCATCTTTGTATATCAAAGCACAATAAAGCTTATTTTCGCTCCCTTTAGAATAAAATTTAGCTATATCTTGTCCTACATATAAATCATTAATAGATTTATATATTATATTACCATCAGTTATGCTATAAACTTTAAAATCTTCGTCTAAAATATAACTTTGGTTATTAATAATTATTTCATTTTGTGTAACCTTTTTTATTTCTCCGTTTATTTCGTTTGCAATGAATGTTATATCTGTAATATTATCTTCATTTATTTTAATATCTGCAAACATGCCTGCATTTTCTTGTTTTATTAAGTCGTTTTCAAATTTAAGGCTTTTTTTAAGCCCTCCAACATAAATAATAGCACTTCCATCTCCTACGCTTTGTATATAAGCTCTTGTAATTGTTGGCTCTGTTTCTACAATTTCCAAAATAGCTATAATATCTAAATCTTTTTTTAATACTTTAATCTTTTTGTTTATATATGTATCAACTTCTAACCCTTCAAAACAAAATATACCTTTATCTGTAATAGCGTAATTTTGCTCTAATTTAGAATTAGTATTATAAGTATCTAGTATTACAAAACTATCTTCTAAAATTTCTGTATCTGTTATCATATTTTTATATATTTCGCACCATAAAGCATAAGATATAGGTAAATCTTTATTTGTTTCATCTATTTTTATTTTAATATCTTTATCATATTTTTGTATCAAGTATTGTGTTTGTGTTAAAGTTAGGCTTTCTTCTGGGGCAAATTCTTCTTCTGTTACTCCGCTTATATCCCCTTTTATATAGGCAGCATTTATATATTTATCATACCATTTGTTTTGGTCTGTATCTTCAAAGTTTATAACCCTATCAAAACTTAAAATTTCATTTTTTGAAAAATTAGCAAAAGCTAACATTTTTGCGACAAGCCCTCTGCTAATAGGTATATCATTGCCTATTATTCCTGCTGAAATTTCTGCACTTTCTTTATTATTTTTACTACAAGCAGTAAAAATAAATATAAAAAATATAAATATCAATATTTTAAAAATTTTCAATAAATTTGCCTCCTTTGTAAAAATGTTTTATTAAAATATATTCTTTTAAATTTTTTATATTCATTAAATAGCAAAATTAAGCATAAAAAAAGCCTATAAAGGCTTATGAAAATAACAAAAATAAGTAAATATAAATGTATGCGAAAGGATTCGAACCCTCGACCTTCTGATCCGTAGTCAGACGCTCTATCCAGCTGAGCTACGCATACATATTTAAAAACCATGGGTGGTGGAGGATTCGAACCTCCGAAAGATAAACTAACAGATTTACAGTCTGCCCCCTTTGGCCACTCGGGAAACCACCCCTACAAAACAAAATAATTTTAAAAAATAAGGGTATAATAAAACAAACAAGTATAATTATAAAACAACTATTATCAAAAGTCAACAACTTTTTACTTATAGCTCATATAAATTTTAGAATCTTTTTAAATCTTTACTAATTTACTTGTGTTTGATATAATTACTTTATATTATAATTACTTTATATGCTGTATATTTATTTCTACTAATATATTATAACATAATAAAAAGGAGGATATTTATTATGTCTAAAAATATGCAAACTATGGACGGAAATCAAGCAGCAGCTGAAATATCTTATGCATTTTCTGAAGTTGCTAATATATTTCCTATAACCCCATCTTCGCCTATGGCCGAACATGTAGATGAGTGGGCTGCAAGAGGTAAAAAAAATCTTTTTGGGCAAACTGTTAAGGTTGTTGAAATGCAATCTGAAGCTGGTGCTGCTGGAGCATTGCATGGCGCTTTATCTACCGGCGCTTTAGCAACAACATATACAGCATCGCAAGGGCTTTTATTAATGATACCTAATATGTATAAAATAGCAGGCGAGCTTTTGCCTTGTGTTATCCATGTTTCTGCCCGTGCTGTAGCTAGCCACGCTCTTAGCATATTTGGCGATCATTCAGATGTTATGGCTTGTAGGCAAACGGGATTTGCTATGCTTGCATCTTCTAATGTACAAGAAGTTATGGATCTTTCTGCTGTTTCTCATCTTTCAACATTAAAATCGAGAGTACCTTTTTTAAACTTTTTTGATGGATTTAGAACTTCTCATGAAATACAAAAAATAGAGCTTCTTGATATGGATAAATTAAAAAGTTTGATAGATATGGATGCTATTAAAAATTTTAAAGCTACTGCTTTAAACCCTAATCATCCTGTTACAAAAGGAACTGCTCAAAACCCGGATATATTTTTTCAAGCTAGAGAATCTTCTAACAAATTTTACCAAAACGTTCCACAAGTTGTTGAAAGCTATATGGAAGAAATAAATAAAATAACTGGCAAAAATTATAGCCTATTTAACTATTACGGACATAAAGAGCCCGAAAAAATAATAATCGCAATGGGTTCTGTTTGTGACACAATATCAGAAACAGTAGATTTTTTAAACGCTAAAGGAGATAAGCTTGGGCTTATTAATGTTCATCTTTTTAGGCCTTTTGTTAAAGAAAAGCTACTAAGCGCTATACCTAATACTGTTAAAAAAATTGCTGTATTAGATAGGACTAAAGAGCCAGGGGCACTTGGCGAACCTTTATATCAAGATGTATGTACTGCCTTTTTCAATTCTGATAGAAATGTACAAATAGTCGGTGGAAGATATGGACTAAGCTCTAAAGATACAACTCCAGCACAAATAATAGCAGTATTTAAAAATCTTGATTTAGATAACCCTAAAAATGGCTTTACAATAGGTATTGAAGATGACGTAACCTTTCTTTCTTTAAAAACAGAAGAAGAAGTAGATGTTACTGATAGCTCTACAATAAGCTGTAAATTTTGGGGGCTTGGTTCTGACGGTACAGTTGGGGCTAACAAAAATTCTGTTAAAATTATAGGTGATCACACAGATATGTATGCTCAAGCTTATTTTTCTTACGATTCTAAAAAATCGGGTGGTATAACTGCATCTCATCTTCGTTTTAGCAAAAAAATAATAAGAGCGCCTTATCTTGTTACAAATGCAGACTTTATAGCATGTCATCAACCAACTTATTTAAAAAAATATGATGTTTTAGAAGGGCTAAAAAAAGGCGGCAATTTTTTATTAAATTGTAAATGGACTGATGAAGAATTAGAACAAAATGTACCAGCCAAAATAAAAAGATACCTTTGTAATAATAATATAAATTTTTATACTATAGACGCTGTTGGTATTGCTGGAAAGATAGGACTTGGCAAAAAGTTTAATGCTGTTTTGCAAGCTGCATTTTTTAAAATAGCAAATGTAATACCTATAGAAGATGCTGTTAAATATATGAAAGACGCTATTGTTAAAGCTTATGGTAAAAAAGGTGACAAAATAGTCAATATGAATAAAGAGGCTGTTGATAGAGGGCTAGAAGCTTTAAGAAAAATAGATATACCAGCACACTGGGCAAATGCAAAAGATGAAGATGCTAAAGAAGAAAAAAATGCACCAGATTTTGTTACAAGAATTTTAAAGCCTATTAATAATATGCAAGGAGATAAGCTCCCTGTTTCTACATTTGTAGGATATGAAGATGGCAAATTTGAAAGTGGTAGCGCCGCTTATGAAAAGCGTGGTATCGCAACAGAAGTACCTAAATGGTATATAGAAAATTGTATACAATGTAATCAATGTTCATATGTATGCCCACACTCTGTTATAAGACCGTTTCTTTTAAACGAAGAAGAAGTTAAAAATGCACCAAAAGGTTTTGATACTAAAAAAGCAACTGGTAAAGGGCTAGAAAATTATAATTTTAGAATACAAGTGTCTGTTTTAGATTGTACTGGCTGTGGCAACTGTGTTGAAATATGCCCTGCTAAAGAAAAGGCAATACTTATGAAACCTCTAGAAACACAAATGGATGAAGTGCCTAATTGGGAATATGCTATAAACCTTTCTCCTAAACAAAATCCTATGGATAAAAAGACTGTTAAAGGAAGTCAATTTGAACGCCCGCTTTTAGAATTTTCTGGCGCTTGCCCTGGTTGTGGAGAAACGCCTTATGCAAAACTAATAACCCAGCTTTTTGGCGACCGTATGTATATAGCTAATGCAACTGGATGTTCTTCTATATGGGGGGCATCGGCACCTAGCACCCCTTATACAAAAAATCATAAAGGGCAAGGACCAGCATGGGCAAACTCCCTTTTTGAAGACAATGCCGAATTTGGCTTAGGTATGGCACTTAGTATTAAAAAACAGAGAGAAACATTAAAAGAAAAAGCAGAAAATCTTATAAAAGAAACTTCTGATGAAAATATAAAAAAAGCTGCTAAAGACTGGATAGAAACAATGCTAGATGGAGAAAAATCTAAAATAACTTCAGAAAAATTAATACAAGCTATACAAAATGAAAATAATGAAAATGCTAAATTTATTTTACAAAATAAAGATTTACTTGTAAAAACTTCTCAATGGATATTCGGTGGTGATGGATGGGCTTATGACATAGGTTTTGGAGGACTTGACCATGTTTTAGCATCTGGCGAAGATATAAATGTTTTAGTATTTGATACAGAAATTTATTCTAACACTGGAGGGCAAGCATCTAAATCCACTCCTACTGCTGCTATAGCAAAATTTGCAGCATCGGGCAAAAAATTACGAAAAAAAGATCTCGGTATGATGGCTATGAGCTATGGTTATGTATATGTTGCGCAAGTTTCTATGGGTGCTGATAAAAATCAATTAATAAAAGCTGTAGCTGAAGCTGAAAGCTACAATGGACCTTCTTTAATAATAGCTTATGCTCCTTGTATTAGCCATGGTATTAATATGACATATTCTTTACATCAAGCTAAAAAAGCTGTAGAATGTGGTTATTGGCAACTATACAGGTTTAACCCTATGCTAGAAAATGAAGGCAAAAATCCTTTTATATTAGATTCTAAAGAACCTACTCTTCCTTTTAGAGATTTTCTTGAAAGTGAAATAAGATATACTTCTTTAAAAAATTCTTTCCCAGATATTGCTGAAGATTTATTTAAAGAGTGTGAGTATGATGCAAAAAAACGTCTTGAAACTTATAAAAAATTGGCTAATCAATAATAAAAATAAAAAAAGTCCACTTTTGTGGACTTTTTGAATTGTTGCAATATACTTTTTGTTTATTTTACAATACTTTTATATTTTATATAAATCAAATATATTTTATTTTTACTTCATAGCCTAATTCTTTTAATATTCAAAATATCATATTTAATATCTTTTCTGCTGATAAGCCTTGATTTTTTATTCTCAATGATTTCCTTTTTAATTATACTATATTTTTATATTAGTTTTTTAGACTTTTATTACAAAAATCTAATATAAAAAGAGCGCTAAAAAGCACTCTTTTAAATTATGTATTTAAAGCTGCTAAAATATCTTTTGTAATTTGTTCTAAAGAAATACCGTTTTGTTTTAAAAGCTCATCTGGTATATATCTATCATAAAAATCTTTTTTAATACCATAATTTCTAACTTTTATATTATCCATGCTATAAAATCTAGCTATCTTTTCTCCAAATCCTCCCTCTATAGCACCATCTTCTAGCGTTATAACAAGCTTATGCTCTGCTTTTAAGCTATCCAAAAGCTCTTTATCTAGCCCCGTAATAAATTTTGGGTTAATTATGGTAGGGGAAATATTTTGCAAATTATCTGCTATAGCTTTAGCCATGTTATAAAAATTGCCTAACCCTATTATAGCGACATCACTGCCTTTTTGAGTAACCTCATATTTATTTAATATAGAATAGTCTGTTTTATCTTCTTTACCGCTTTCTAAAGCTTCTGAAACTGGTACACGTATAGCGACTGGGTGTTTATTTTGCTCTATGCCCCACTCTAGCATTTTTAAATATTCTTCTTTACAAGTTGGAGCTAAATATACTAAATTAGGTATATTACTTATCATAGGTATATCAAAAAAGCCTAAATGCGTAACATCGTTAAAGCTATTTATAGATGCCCCAAAAACTAATATAAGCGCTGGATTATTATTTATGCATAAATCTTGAAAAAGCTGGTCGTATGTACGTTGTAAAAATGAGCTAAAAACACAAAATACGGGCTTACCGCCATTTTTAGCAATACCAGAAGATAAGGCAATAGCATGTTCTTCTGCTATACCAACATCTATATATTGCGCTCCTGCCTGTTCTCTTTTATCTTTTGTAAAGCCAAAGCCCCCTGGGGTACCAGCATTAATCATCGTAACAAGAGGGTCTTTTTGCATAACATTAAGCAAAAATTCACATGTTAGGGCATCATAGCCTTTAAAACCTTTAGGCAATTTATATTCGCCTGTTGTTAAATCAAAAGGAGGACCTGCATGGTAAGCTTCTTTATTTTCTTCAGCAAATTTAAAGCCTTTACCTTTTATTGTAGGTACATGTATTACAACAGGCTTATTTGTATCTTTTACTTTTTTAAATGCTTCTATAAGTTCGTTAATATTATGTCCATCTTTTATGTATAAATAATCTAGATTAAGTGATTTGAAAAAGTTATTTTCAGTGTTGCCCTCTGATTTTCTTAAATCTTGTAGATTTTTATAAAGCCCACCATAATTTTCTGCTATAGATTGGTCATTGTCATTAATAATAATGATAAAATTGCTATTTAGCTCGCCTGCGTTATTAAGCCCTTCATAAGCTTGCCCACCGCTTAAAGAACCATCGCCTATTAAGGCTATTATATTTTCTTTATCGCCTTTTAAATCTCTAGCTTTTGCAAGCCCTAAAGCAAGGCTAACAGATGTAGATGTATGCCCTATGCAAAAAAAGTCGTGTTCGCTTTCTTTTGGGTCTGAATAGCCTGTTACAGTATTGTATTTTTCTGGATACAAAAATGCATCTTTACGCCCCGTAAGCATTTTATGTATATAGCTTTGATGAGAAATATCAAAAACAATTTTGTCTTTAGGAGAATCAAAAACATAGTGCATAGCTATAGTAAGCTCAACAACCCCAAGATTAGGCCCTATATGCCCCCCTCTTTCGCTTAATTTTTTAAGCAAGGCAGTGCGTATTTCTGTAGCTAAAGCTTCTAGCTCATTTAATGATAATTTTTTTAAATCTTTTGGAGAATTAATATTTTCTAAATACATTTTATCCCTCTTTTTCTTAAAAATTATATATTTATATTATATAATAAAATTTTATCAAAAGCAAATATTTTATTATATCTTCATAGATAGCTGTATTCTATTTTTAGTAGTATCAACTTTTAAAACTTTAACATCTATAATATCAGAAACAGAAACAACCTCTAGAGGGTGCTTTATGTACTTTTCTGTTATTTCTGATATATGTACAAGCCCATCTTGGTGGACTCCTATATCAACAAATATGCCAAAATCTATAATATTGCGTACAGTACCTTTTAAAATCATACCCTCTTTTAAATCTTCTATAGTAAGTACATCACTTTTTAAAATAGGCGGCTTTATATTTTCTCGTGGGTCACGCCCTGGTTTTTTTAGTTCTTCTAAAATGTCTAAAAGAGTTATTTCTCCGACATTTAAATCTTTTGCTAATTTTGGTATATCGTATTTAATATCATTTAGCATTGTTTTTTTATCTTTTAATAAATTTATATTGATATTTAATTTTTGTAAAAGTTTTTCTGTAATTTCATAACTTTCTGGATGCACTGCTGTATTATCAAGGAGCAAATCGCCATCTAATATTCTTAAAAATCCCGCACATTGTTCAAAAGATTTTGCTCCAAGCCCTTTAACTTTTAAAAGCTCTTGCCTATTTTTAAATTTACCCTTTTCTTCTCTATATTTAATAATATTTTTAGCAATGCTAGAAGATATGCCTGCAACATAAGATAATAAAGAAAAAGACGCTGTGTTTAAATTAACGCCAACGCTATTAACACAGCTTTCAACAACTCCTCCTAAAGTTTCGGCAAGGCGTTTTTGGTTCATATCGTGCTGATATTGCCCCACTCCGATACTTTTTGGTTCTATTTTAACAAGCTCGGCAAGAGGGTCTAAAAGCCTTCGCCCTATGCTAACAGCACTTCTTAAAGAAACATCATAATCTGGAAATTCTTCTGCTGCAAGCTTAGATGCCGAATATACAGACGCTCCAGCTTCATTTACTATTACATAAAACAGCTTTTTATCTAGTTTTTTTATTAAATCTGCAACAAATTGTTCTGTTTCTCTTGACGCTGTACCGTTACCTATAGCTATTATTTCTACATTATGCTTTTTTATTAATTGTAAAACTATGTCTTCTGATTGTTTTATTTTTGCTTCTTGTTTTGTTGTTGGGTATATAACAGAAGTTGCTAACACAGCCCCTATACCGTCTATAACAGCTATTTTACACCCTGTCCTAAAGCCTGGGTCTATAGCTAGTACTATTTTATCTTTTATAGGAGGCTGGAGCAAAAGCTGGGCTAAATTTTTACCAAAAACTTTTATTGCGTTTTCTTCAGCTTTTTCTGTAAGCATATTTCTTATTTCTCTTTCTATAGATGGAAAGATTAACCTTTTGTAACAATCTTCTAATGCTTCTAAAATATATTTTTCTGTAGTAGAATTTTTAAGCAAAACTTTACTTTTTAAAATATTTATTATTTCTTCATAAGGTTCTTCTATATTTACATTTAAAAAGCCCTCTTTTTCTCCTCTGTTTAATGCTAAAACTCTATGCCCAGCTATTTTTTTAATAGGCTCTGAAAAATCATAGTACATTTCATATACAGAATCTTCATCTTTTTTTGCTAAAGATTTAATAAGCCCCTTTTTTAAAACTTGACTTCTTACTAAAGCTCTGTAATTTGCATTGTCTGAAAATATTTCTGCTATTATATCTTTTGCGCCTTCTATAGCTTTTAGATTAGTTAAAACTCCCTTTTCTTCGTTTATAAATTTATTTGCAATAGCTAAAATATCTTCTTTTGTATTTTGGGCTAAAATAATGTTTGCAAGCTCCTCTAGTCCTTGCTCTTTTGCTATGCTTGCTCTTGTCTTTCTTTTTGGTCTGAACGGTCTGTATATATCTTCTATTTCTGTTAGAGTTTTAGCATTTTTTATAAGTATTTCTATTTCTTTTGTTAATTTGTCTTGTTCTTGAATCAAATTTTTGACTTGATTTTTCTTTTCTTCTAAATTTCTTAAATAATTAAGCCTATCAAAAAATTCTCTTAGTATTTGGTCATCTAAAGCTCCTGTTAGCTCTTTTCTATACCTTGCTATAAAAGGTATTGTGTTGCCTTCGTCTATAAGATTTATAATATTTTGTACATGATGCTTTTTTAGATTAAATTCCTGTTCTAAAATAATGTTTATTTCCATATTTCCCCCTTTTATCATAATTTTATTATTTTATCTTCTTCTATTTTAAAAAAAGTAGCATCTATTTTATTATCTAATATTTCTAAAATAGCAAAAGTAGGCTGTTTTATGTCCCTTGGATTTGATATACTCCCCGGGTTTAACATTAAGCATTTATCTGTTCTTTCTAAAAACATTTTGTGGGTATGCCCAAAAAGTATAATATCTGCCTCTTCAGAAATGCCTTTGTAATAAAGCTGTAATACAGAATCATACACGCCGTATTTATTACCATGAGTTATAAAAAATTTATAATTTTGTAATGTTATTAATTTTTCATTAGGATATGTTGTAAAATCATTATTGCCCGAAACATAATATATATCGTATCCATCGCTATCTACTTTTTTAATATCATCCATAAAATCACCTAAATGAATAATTGTATTTATATCTTTAAAATTATCCATAGCATTTTGCATATTTTTTATATTTCCATGGCTATCGCTAAAAACTAGTATTTTCATAAAAACAACTCCTCTAAAATATTTTTCATTTTTAAAAGTGCTTTTGCTCTATGGCTTATTTTGTTTTTTTCTTCTAAAGAAAGCTCTGCAATTGTTTTATTTAGGCTTGGTATATAAAAAATAGGGTCATATCCAAAACCACCTTCTCCGGCTAGCTTTAAAGCTATTTCGCCTTCTAGTATGCCTTCGGTTGTTATTATATCTTTTTTTGGTATTGCTAAAGCTATTACAGATACAAATCTTGCTGTTCTTTTTGCTTTTTCTATACCGTTTAACCTTTCTAATATATGTTTATTTTTCATTTTATATGGCGTATCTTCGCCTAAATACCTTGCAGAATATACCCCCGGCTCGCCGTTTAAAAAGTCTATCAAAAGCCCAGAATCGTCTGCCAAAACAATTTTATTAGTTTTTTGCATAATATATTGAGCCTTTTTTTTAGCATTTTCGGAAAAAGTTTTACCATCTTCTAAAATGTCATCTTTGAATCCTATTTCTTCCATAGATTTTATATCAAAATTTGGTAAAATATTTTTAATTTCTTTTATCTTACCAGCATTTTTACTAGCAAAAATAATCTCCATAAAAATTCCTCCAATTTATTTAAAATGCAATTATTGCTAATTATATGTATTTTCTATGCTGTTGTATATTTTAAATATCCTGATTTTCTCCTTTATATTAGCATTAGTTATATTATAACTATTTTTGCATATTATTACAACAATTAATTATATTTTTGTTAATATTTTATCTTTTATCCCTTGGTAAATAACTGTAATACAATACCCTAAATTAATAAATTGACAAATAGTGCTATTAATATTATAATTAAATAAATAAACTTTAAGAGAGGGCAATATTTTGATTATTATTTCTTGTATTTTAATATTTATTTTATCAATTTTTTTACAAATCAATATTTGTAAAAATTATAATATAAAATACGGCTTAATTTTACCTATAATATCTTTTTTTATATTTTTTCAAATTTTTATTCCTATTGTTATATCCTATTTTTATGTTCTTATTCTTTTTATGTCATATATTAATGCTGAATATATTACTACCGTCCTTTCTGCGTTAATAATATCTTTTTTAATATTATTTTTTATAATTATTTTTCCTTTTTTAGTCCATCTTTGTATATATAAAAAATATAAAAAACAACAAAAAACACTAAAAAAAGACTAAAGATATATCTTTAGCTTTTTTGATTTGAAGATGCTCTAAACAAGCTTAAATTGCATAAAGTTTTGTAGGCATTAAATGTAACTTCAGCTACTGTACAATATTTATCAACCCATGATAAAAGCCTGCTTTCTTTATATTTAGGATAAGGTGCTAAAGGCCACATATGGTTAGCTATAGCATCTTCTTCAATTTCGGTTAAGCTTGTTATTTTTTGAGCATTTTTTAAAGCCTCTTTTGGATGATGAAAGGCATGATGCTTCTCTGTTTTAACTTCTCTTCAATCGTAAAGATATAAATCATGCAAAAGCCCTGCCCTAGCAGCAGCTCTATAATCCAGCTTAAGCTTTTTTGCTAAAATAAAAGAATAATAAGATACATTAAAGCTGTGCTGTAAGCGACTTGTATTGCAATGTTGATGAAAACCTGCCATCGCTTTAACTTCATCTGTATAAAAAATATCTTTGACACATTCTATATATTGTTTAATACATTTATCTTCTGTATCGTTTAATGACTTTTTAGAAAAAATAGCTTTCATGAAATAACCCCCTTTAAAATCCCCCAATTACAAAACGTTACAAATTTTAAGTTAAGTAATTATATCACATTTTTTTTTAAATAACAAGTATTTTTTTTAACAAATTAATTTTTATTTAGTATTTACATTACATAATTTTACATTTTTTGATATATCATGATATATCATATATATATTTATTATTTTAATTATTAATAATTTTTTTATATGATAACATATGTATTATAATACACAAACTTTTTATTCTTATGCTTAATTTTAAAGCTTATTTTAAAATTATCAAAAATATATTTTTATAATCGTAAAAGGTAACATACATAATGTTACCTTTACTTATTCCAATTATTAACATTTTGAAATAAAATTAAAATATGTTTGCTATAATGCATTTTATTTATTCAAATGTTGTTATTTTTGTTACGCTATCATAGCTAACTGTTTTATCTAAAAGGCTAGCTACATCTTTAACTCTGATATAATTTTCGTCTTCTTCATTTATAACTGTATAAGTTTCTGTTTTATCGCCGTATTTATATATTCTTTCAACTTTCATATATTCTTCACCATCCTCTAAAGCACTTTTAAAATTTGCCCACGCTGTAGTATTAGTAACAAAAGGCGCTGGGCAAGTTTTCCCTGTTACATCATAATGCCTTATTACATTATCAATACTTATATTGTATTTATTCATTAAATATTTAACAAGATTTGCCCCATTTTCAAATGTTGCATCATTAAAATAATAATCGCCTTTACTATCCTTTTCGCTACATAATTCTACCCCTAAGCTATTATTATTTCTACAATATTCATGCTTGTATGTTCCTGTTGTACCACAATGCCATGCTGTATCTGTATCTAATACTGATTGATATACAGTATCTTCATCTACAAAATAATGCGCTGATGCATTTCGCCCTACTGTCTGAAAGTATATACAGTTATTTTTTGCAGTATCTCCGTCATTAGCGGTATAATGTACCACTATATAGCTTATATCTTCTGTTCTGCCTGCTGTGTAATTATCTTCATTGGCTAGCAGTTGGATTATTTCCATTGCATTCACTTCCTTTATATTTTATTTTTTTAAAGCTTGTACTTTTGTAAAATAATAATTGCATATAAACTATATCGATTAGTTTAATATTACTATGTCTATTATATATTTATGCATTATTTATATCTTCTTTTCTTACTGCTGTATAGTTATTTTCATTGGCGTATTTCCATTACCCGCACTTCATTATATACTTTATTTTTAAAGCTTGTACTTTTCTAAAATAAAATTATCTATAAAACTATATCGATTACTTTAATATTATTATGTCTATTATATATTTATGCATTTTTTTTACTTTTGTTAAAATTTATTTTTTTATAGCTTATATCTTTTTTTAACATATTTATTAATTTTCTAAAGCTTATTTTTTAAAAAATAGCAGTTATCTATATAAAATGTCACTCATTATTTTAATATTATTTGGATTAAGCTTTTATTAAAAATTTATCTATTATTAAAAAAATCTTGTCTTGAATATAAAAATATAATATGATATAATATGTTTATTAGTATTATATTTGAAAAAGCTATAAATGCTGCTATGTTTTTACTTATCCCCTTTTTATAAGTTTTATTATATTTTTCTACTAATACTGATTGAGGTGTTTTATGAATAATCAAATCAAAAAAATTGCGGTTTTGACAAGTGGTGGCGATGCCCCTGGTATGAACGCTTGTATCCGTGCTATTGTCCGTACCTCTCTTGCAAATGATATAGATGTTATAGGCTTTATGCATGGATATTCTGGCGTTATTAATTCCGACTATATCAAGTTTGATTCTCAAAATGTATCTGAAATTATGCAACGTGGAGGTACTATCTTATGCTCTGCTCGCTGTAAAGAAATGTTTACAAAAGAAGGTCGGCAAAAAGCAGCTAAAGTCTGTAAACAAATGGATATAGATGCTTTAATAGTAATAGGTGGCGATGGCTCTTTAAATGGCGCAATTTTTTTAGCTGATTTAGGGCTTAAAATTATCGGTATACCATGCACCATAGATTTAGATATTGCTTGCTCTGATTATACAATAGGATTTGATACTGCTGTTAATACCGCTATGGAAGCAATCGATAAAATTAGGGATACGTCGTTTTCTCATGAGCGTTGTACAGTTGTTGAGGTTATGGGCAGAAATGCTGGATATATTGCCTTATGGTGTAGTATTACAAACGGTGCAGAAGAGGTGCTTTTGCCTGAAAAAAAAGAAGTCACCCCACAAGATGTAATTAATCTTGTAGCTAATAATAAAAAAAATGGCAAGCTTAGGAACATTATTGTTATTGCTGAAGGGTACCAAAATATTTCATCCCACGATTTAGCCAAAAATATAGAAAGCGCAACCGGAGTTGAAACAAGAGCTGCTGTGCTTGGATATTTGCAACGTGGTGGCGCTCCTACCGCCTTAGATAGGATGCATGCCTCTATCATGGGCTATAATGCTGTAGATGAATTATTAAAAGGTAATTTTAATCAAATTATTGTATATAAAAACGGTAAGTACACTTCTATCGGCTTAAAAGAAGGATTAAGTATTACTAAAGATTATGATGACACAATTTATAAAATTGCTAAAATTTTTGCATTGTAATTTTTAATATTTTATAAAATTAAAGGAGTATTTAATTATGAGAAAAACAAAAATTATCGCAACTTTAGGTCCTGTTAGCAATTCACCTGAAATGGTTAAAAAGCTAATAGAAACTGGTATGAACGCCGTGCGTATTAATTTTTCGCACGGTAGTCATGAATCTCATGGAGAAACTATAAATACTGTAAAAAATGTTAGAAAAGAATTAAATATGCCTATCCCTCTTATTTTAGATACAAAAGGTCCAGAAATTAGAACAAAAACTTTAAAAACTGATAATGTTAAATTAGAAAAAGGTAAAAAATTTACCTTAACAACAGACGATATTGTAGGAGATGAAACAATTGTTTCTGTTACATACAGTGATTTTGCAAAAGATTTAAAAGTTGGGGCAACTGTTTTGATAGATGATGGGCTTATTGAGCTTAAAGTTTTAGAAATTGATAAAAACAATGTTATATGCGAAATACTAAATAACGGTATTTTAGGCAATAGAAAGGGTATAAACTTACCTGATGTTTCTATAAACTTACCTGCCCTTACAGAAAAGGATATAGAAGATATTAAATTTGGTATAAAAATGGAATTTGATTATATCGCTGCATCTTTTATACGTTCTGCTGAAGATGTAAAGCAAATACGCCGTGTTTTAGATGAAAATGGAGGAAGTTATATAAAAATTATATCAAAAATAGAAAATCGTGAAGGGGTTAATAACCTTGATTCTATCCTTGATGTAACAGATGGTATTATGGTTGCTAGGGGCGATCTTGGGGTTGAAATACCTTTTGAAGAAGTGCCTTTAATTCAAAAAGAAATGATAAATAAATGTAAAGAAAGAGGCAAGCTAGTTGTTACCGCAACGCATATGCTTGAATCTATGGTAGCAAACCCTCGCCCAACAAGAGCAGAGGTTAGCGACGTTGCTAACGCTATATTAGACGGAACAGACGCTATTATGCTATCTGGAGAAACAGCAAAAGGAGCTTTTCCTATAGAAGCTGTTAATACAATGGTTAGGATATCAACAAAAATAGAATCTTGCTTTGATTATATAAAAGATTTTTATAACAAGAAGATTAAACATTGTTCTGATATAACAGATGCTATTAGTCATGCAACATGTACAACCTCTAATGATTTAAAAGCAGCTTGTATAGTTGCTATTTCTAAAACTGGTTCTACCGTTAGAGAGGTTGCTAAATATCGCCCAGCTGCAACTATTTTAGCTTTAACAGATGATGAAAAAGTATTAAGGCAATTAAATCTTGCGTGGGCAACTTATCCTTATTTAATAAATATGAACGATGTAAAAGCTGGAGATTTTTTTGAAAATACTGCAAAAATTGCATCAGAAAAGGCTTTTGCAAAAAAAGATGATATAATCGTAACTGTAGCTGGTACTCCTATAGGAGAACAAGGCACTACAAATACTTTAAAAGCTCATGTTGTTAAATGATTTTTTATAAAAATAAAAAAAGCTTACTGTGAAGGTAAGCTTTTTTATATGCTCTATAATAGCTAAAATTAGATGACTGCTATTTATCACTATGTTTTATAATATTTACAAGCATAGGTGGATAATTAGGCTTATTAAAAAGCTCCGTTACCAAAACTGTATATTTGTTATAATCTAAGCTTTTAACAAATTTTAGCACTTCTTCTTTTTCTTCAAATCCTGTATCTTTTCCTTGATAAACACATATGCTTATAATACCACCTATTTTTAAAATATTAAGGCTATTTTGTAATGTTTTTATCGTAGTTTTAGCATTTGTTTTTATATTATGATCACTTTTTGGTAAATAGCCTAAATTAAACATAATAGCATCGACTTTTTTATCTATATACTTTTCCATATTTTCATGAGAATCTAATATCAAGTTTGCTATATTTTGCATATTTTGCTCTAATAATTTTTGTCTTGTTGTATCTATTGCTTTTTGCTGAATATCAAAAGCTAATACTTTACCATTTTTACCAACTATTTTGCATAAAAATAAAGTATCGTTGCCATTGCCCATTGTTGCGTCTATTGCTATATCCCCTTCTTTTAAATATTGTTTTATAAAATCTTTTGCTAATGTAAGTGTATTTATCTTCATATTATAAAAATTCCTTCTTTATTTATATTTGTTTTAATTATACAACAAAAATTTCTTTTATGCAAAAAAGTAATATTTTTATTCTTTATATTTTTCTGTATCACTTTTTCTTTCATAATCTTAAACTTCTTCTAATAAATAGTTATATCAATTATCTAAAATAGCTCATTTTCAAGAATTTTCAAATCTTTATTTACCTTATTCAAATCATAACTTTATTATCTGTAATATACTTTCTTTTGTACTATTAGTTAACTCTTTATATTATTCATTAAAACATTTATTCCTTTTAAAATCAAATTATATAAGCCTTTCTCCTTCCATTTTTACTTATATAATCTAATGGCAATTAATATTTTATTAATTGCCATTTGTGTACACTATCTATACTCCTGGGAGGACATCTATCCATTAATACATCAAATAAATCATTTGCTTTAATATTATATTCAATAAAATCATATTTATTATCAGTATTAACTAACTCATCATTCATTGTTAATTTTCTGTCATATTATCACCTCCTTTCACTAATAAATCATATAAAATACTATCACATAATTTTATATTATTATATTTTAAATTATTTTAAAAGCACTCTACTCATACATCTATATTTATCCAAATTTATCCAACGCTTTTCATTTTTTTCATTTTTCTATATCGCAAAAACCTTCAGCTTTCTTATTATACTTAACATTATGTAAAATTTATGCAAAATTTTTCTAACTTTATTTAAATATTCATCTATCATTATGGCTATATTTTATAGATTTATAAGCTCTAGGACATATCTAATATTTTTATGTATAACACAATTATATCTACATTATTTTTTCATATAATTCTCTGACTACTCATATCCAAATTGATCATTACTTCTATAAGTATAAGTAAATAGTTTATGAAATAAAATAAACGCATCACTGTTATAATCTATAATTTTATATTTTTTATATTTCTTGCTATTTATAATTCTATATTATATCATCATAAACATGCATATTATTTAAACTTGAGCTTGGAATTATGATACTCTTATTATTAATTTATGTTTTTTTCGTTAATCTATAGATTATTTTGTATAATAAAATATTAATATATACTATCATGCTATACTATAGCATTTATTTAAAAAAATATTTTCCATAAACACTATAGTAATTTTAAATATAAGATACTATAATATGACATTGTATAAAACTAAAAAGAGGTGAATTTTATGAAAAATATTAAAAAAGTTATTGGTTTGTGTTTTATTTTAAACTTATTAGTTCTTAGTTCAGCTTCAACGCCTAATCCTACATGTAACTTTCCTGTTGTAAAGCAATAAGTATAAATTAACTTTAAAATGTTATAAATTTATTTATTTCTTCTATTACAAGCTTATCATTGTAAAATTTTGCTATATAATATGATTGAGTAAATAATTTATAACATTTTTTTCTATATTCTTCTTTTAAATTAACATCTTTAGTTTCTGATATCATTTTTTCATAACACCATGCAATATTAAATAATGCTCTAGCTAGGTTATAAGCTGATGAATATGTTATGTCAATAAATATAAGGCTATTACTTTTATTAATTGATTTTTCATATTCTTCTAATAAGCCATATACCTGTGATAAATTATATATTAAGCTTTTATAAAGTGTTATACCAGACTGTGGATAAAATTTTTCAAAATATGCGTCTAACTTTTTATACCACTTTAGTGCCTCTTTATAATTATTATCTCTATAATAAGAATTACCGATATTTAATAATAATCTAAGCTCTTCTTTTGTAAAATATCTTTGCCAATTTTCGGTTTTAATTTTTTCTATGTCTTTTATAGTAATTTCTAAAATTCTAAAAACTTCTTCTCTATATTTTTCATATGACATAGGTTCTAATTCATCTTTAATAAATAAGTTTAATTTTTCTACATATTGTTTGTTATAAATATTGCTTAAATCTATTTTATCTTTTAATAATTCAAATAAATCATTTACTTTTTTATAATTATATATTGATATATAAAAATCTATTTTAGAGGCTATTTCTTGCAACATAAAATCTTCTCCCATAATAGATAAATTATAATGTTCAACATCTTCAATACCTAATACTTCTAAATAATGTTTTGTGCTTTTATCCCTAGGATTTCTTTTTCCATTTTCTATATTAGAAATTGCACTTTGATCTCCTATAATATCTTTTTTATCTATTGATAACAAAAGTTCTTCTTGTGTCATATTATTATAACTTCTTGTATTTTTTATTACTTCATTTATAGAATAAACATTATTAAATGGTTTTATATATATTTCATCTTCTCTAAAATTTTTAATCTTCCATTGTTCAAGTGTTTCAAGTAGACCTTTTATTTCATTAAACTCCATTTTATACCCCAAATATAAATTTTTATAATCATCAAAATCTTTTAAATTAATAATTAATTTTAAAAATTTTTTTAAATAATATATAGAATTATTTTCTATAATACACTCTATACCTTTATTTATATAATTTATACTATCAGCATATCTATTTTGTAAATATAATAAATATGCCATATTATAAATAATAATTAGATAAAATTGCAATTTATATTCTTCATCTTTGCATTTTTGTTCTATATAGTTTAAAATTTCTTTCCAATAACTATATATTTCTACATAAGATTTTGTATTTAATGCTAATAGTATTTCGCCTAATAAGCATAATAGTTTTAATTCACTTTTACATATAGTCATATTTATTTTAAAATTATCAAAATTTATTTTTAAATTTGTTAACTCTAATGCTTTAATACATTCTTCTAATGCTTTATCATATTCTCTATTTTCTTTATACACAATAGCTTTTATAATTTTTATATACTGTTCATTTAGATTATTATCTGTTTCTATTAAATTTCTATATTTTTCTAGATAAATGTCTATTTCTCTCCATTTTTCAGAATTTAATAAAAAATTTATATAATTTTTGTAATATAATAATGCTTTATCATTTTCAGTCAAAATTAAATCCCATTTATCACTATTTTTACCTAATTTTGATATAATTGCATCAAATAATATTTTACTAGCTTTTCTTTCACCGTTTTCAATTCGTGATAAAGTTGTTACTGAACAAATACCTCGACTTAATTCTTTTAAGCTAACTTTTTCTTCTTTTCTTAAAGTTTTTAATAATAATCCAATATTTCCCATATATTTACCTCTTATTATAAATTATTATATAATATATTATAATAATTTTAATACTACATAACAAGTTGTATTTTAATAATATTATACTTTTTCTTTTATGTAATAACATTAAGCTTTAAAGTTAATTTCATATACACTATTTGCCGCCCATACCATAGACACTCATTTAGACGCACCACCCTCTTTTAAGCGACTGTAGTTTTTTGAAATTTTAAAATATATTTTTAAAATGAAGAAACAAAACAAAGCTAACAGTACCATGCTCTCTAGAAATGACTCTAGAGCTGGCTCTAGATCTAGTACTCCAGTAAAATTTACAGCTTGAGACAGCTAATCAGATAAATGAATAAAGACTTAAAGATAAAACACAAAAGAACAAAAAGAACCAAGTAGCATATGCTGCCATATATAACAATTTAGCATATTTTAAAATAGACATAAAAATAAAGCCGCTTTAGCTTTTGAGTTTTCTGGATAAATTATATTTTATCACTAATTTAATTCTTATTTGACAAATTTATTTCTATATAAATTATCATAAACTCTATTGGGAGCTTTTTCTCTAGATTTGTTATATCTTTATATTCATCTAATTTCATTTTTTTGTATTTTCTTTAAAATTTGTAATAGTCAAGACCACCTGTTCAACGGGTGACTTGCTCTAACCCTATAAGGGCATATTACTTGCTATGCCTAAAGGCATATTGAATATATTTGTAAGCCATATTTTTTCTCAAGCAACCCTCAAGGGGTTTATTTTTATGCTTTAATATTCTTATTACCCTAAACGGGTCAACATATTCTTTCAATGTAATTTGATCTGTCGCTATATCTTCTTGTAATTGATTTCTTATATATTCTTCTATTACTTTTTTATTTCTTCCCTACAGTATCTACATAATATCCTTTAAACCAAAAATTTCTATTTCCATATTTATATTTTAAATTTGCATATCTATCAAAAATCATCAAAATATTATTTTTCTTCTATATTTTGGTGCAAATACTATATGATATTTGCAATTCCATTTTGTTGTGCTAAACTATTATTATCCATTTTGGATACCTCCTTTGTTTTATATGGTTGGCAAACATATGTATTTTACAATAGGAGATTATTTTTTTCTACTCATAGTCACAGCCTTTTTAAAGCCACGTGTAAAACACGTGGATTCTTTATACAATAAAAAAAGGCGTATAAAGCGCCTTTAAATAATAACTTTTTGTATTACCTTTAAAATATTATTATATTATAATTTTATTTTGCAAAATCAACTGCTCTTGTTTCTCTAATAATGCTCACTTTTATTTGCCCTGGATATTCAAGCTCTTCTTCTATTTTTTTAGCAATTTCTCTTGCAAGTAGTACTAATTCATTGTCATCGACTTCTTCAGGAGAAATTATTACTCTAAGCTCTCTTCCTGCTTGTATAGCAAAAGACTTTTCTACCCCTTTAAAATTTTCTGCAATTTTTTCTAAATTTTCAAGCCTTTTTATATAATTTTCTAGGCTTTCTCTTCTTGCAGCTGGCCTTGCAGCAGAAATAGTATCAGCAGCTTGCACTAAAGCAGATATTAAAGATGTTTGAGGAAAATCGCCATGATGCGATGCAACAGAGTTTATAACAACTTCATGTTCTTTATATTTTTTGCAAATTTCTATACCTAATTCTACATGTGAGCCCTCTTGGTCGTGGCTTACTGCTTTGCCTATATCATGCAAAAGCCCTGCCCTTTTTGCAAGCTTAACATCAAGCCCAAGCTCAGATGCCATTATGCCGGTAAGATGTGCAACCTCTACAGAATGTTTTAAAACATTTTGCCCATAGCTTGTTCTAAATTTCATCTTGCCAAGCAGTTTAACAATTTCTGGATGAACACCATGGATAGAAAGCTCAAATAAGGCGTTTTCTGCCTCTTGTATAATCATTTCTTCAACCTCTTTTTTTGCCTTTTCAACCATTTCTTCTATCCTAGCAGGGTGCACCCTTCCATCTAAAATAAGGTTTTCAAGAGCAATTTTGGCTACTTCTCTTTTTAAAGGGTCAAAGCCAGATAAAATAACAGCCTCTGGAGTATCGTCTATTATAAGGTCTATTCCGGTTAAAGCCTCTATAGTCCTTATATTACGCCCTTCTCTACCTATTATTCGCCCTTTCATCTCATCGTTAGGCAATGTTACAACAGAAACAGTTGTTTCTGTAACATGGTCTACAGAACAACGCTGAATAGCTGTTGTTATTATTTCCTTTGCTCTTTTTTCAGCCTCCTGTTTTATTATAAGCTCTTGCTCTTTTACTAACATAACCTTTTCTTTAATAAGCTCCTTTTCAAGGCTTGTTAAAAGATATTCTTTTGCCTGGTCTTTTGTAAAGCTTGCTATTTTTTCAAGCTCTGCTAATTTAGCTGTTGCAATGTTATCAATATTTTTTTTAGATTCTTCAAGCTCTAGAATTTTTTGCTGGAGTTTTGTTTGTAGATTTTTTTCTTTTTCTTCTAATAGGCTTGTTTTTTTATCTAGCGTTTCTTCTTTTTGGATAAGCCTTTTTTCAAAATTTTGTAGCTCTGTTTTTATTTGTTTGCTTTCTTTTTCTATTTCATTTTTTTGTTTTAAAGCTTCTTCTTTTGCCTCTATCAAGATTTCTTTTTTTATAGCATCGGCATCTTTTTTGGCATAGCTTATTATATTATCTGCCTCTTTTTCAGCCGAACCGATAGCTGTTTCTGCTATCTTTTTTCTTAAAAAAACTCCCACTATACCTCCAGCAAAAAGCGAAATTAATGCTATTGTTAAAATTATGACAAAATACAGCCTAAATCCCTCCTTGCATATTTATTTTAAGATAATGCTAAAATATAGTGTTAGAATGGAAATTATATTTACGATAAATTAGTATTGTATTAACTAAATATTTTGTATTTAAAAGCTAAAAATATTAGCTGAATATGTATAAAATCAATTTTAATATAAATATTATTAAATGTTATTTATAATTAATTTTTATTAATTTTATAAAACATATCTTCAAAATTATTTTATCTTTTTTATTTAAAAAAGTCAAGTTAATTTAATAGTTTTTCCTTTATATGTAATGTATATTTAAGTAGTGCAGTTATTATTATAAATAAATTTTTTGTTATATTTATCCAATATGTAAAAAAGGGCAATGGCTTTATTTACTTTTCTTTAATTTTGATAAAAAGTATTAATTTATAAATACAAAATAACCACTTAATATAAAGTGGTTATTTTAATTAAAACACTTTTGAAAGCTTTCCTTCTTCCATTTTAAATATAGTATCTGCTATATTTAAGGTAGACTTTCTATGTGATATAATAATTATTGTTTTATCTTTACTATTTTCTTTTAATGCTTTTAAAATAATAGCCTCATTTAAGCTATCTAAATTGCTTGTTGGTTCATCTAAAATCATTATTTTAGATTTATGCAAAAATGCTCTTGCTATGCCTATTCTTTGCCTTTCTCCCCCAGAAAGATTTGCTCCAAGCTCTAAAAGCTTTGTATCATATCCATTAGGCAAGCTTTGTATAAAATCATGTATACTTGCTTTTTTGCAAGCATCTATAATTTCTTCATCTGTTGCATCAAAATTAGCTATTTTTATATTATTTTTTATAGTATCATCAAACAAAAATGTTTCTTGCGTAACATAGCTAATGTTTCGCCTTAAAGATTTTGTATTTATATTATTAATATTATCTTCATTTATATTTATTTCTCCACTATTTACTTGCCAAAAACGCATTACAAGCTTCATAAGTGTAGATTTACCTGAGCCCGATTTTCCTATAATACCTGTTATTTTGCCTTTTTCTATATTTAAATTAAGATTTTCTAATATATTTTTATCATTATAAGAAAATGTTATATCATTTATATTAATATTTCCATAGCTAAAATCTTTACCATCTTCTATATCGTATACAACCGGCTTTTCTTCAAATAAATTCAAAACTCTTTCTCCTGATGCTAATGTTTGCAAAAGATTGTTAGAAAGTGTGCTTAAAGCAAGCACTGGTGCAAAAGAGCTAATTATAGCTATAGTACAAATAAATAAAGCCCCAAATGTTATATAACCATCTATCATAAGCTTTATAGCGGTAAAAAGCATGATTAATGTAAATATAGTAACTGCTGCTTCGTTTAAAGCTTTATTAAGTCCTTCTATATTTTTAAGATGTTTTTGCTTTTCATCTAAAGTATTTGAGCTTTTTTTAATATAATCTAGCCTTTGCTCTCCAATACCAAATTGTATACTTTCTTTTAAGCCCCTTAAGCTTTCTAAAATATATGTATTTAATTCTCCAAATTCATTTCTGTATTCAAGCCCTTTTTGCCTGCCTATTTTAGAATTTATCATAGGCAATATATATCCTACTGTAAAATAAGCTATTAAAGCAACTAATGCCAAAATCTTGCTGTAATATGCTATAAATATAATCATAATAACAGATGTTATAATACCTATAGCTATTGGGGCAATAGTGTGGGCATAAAATACTTCTAATAATTCTATATCGCTTGTAATAATAGCTATTAAATTACCTTTATCTTTATTTTCCATCTTTGCTGGGGCAAGCTTTCTTATTGCTTTAAACACTTTATCTCTAATAAGTGCTAAAAGCTTAAATGCAACATAATGCCCACTAGATTGTTCTGCGTATCTAAGCACCCCACGCAAAATAGCAAATATTGTAACAGATATAAATACTACTTTTATGCTAAATATACCTTCAGCATAATCCAACACTTTTAATAAGCCAAAAGCCCCAAATATAGTTATAAATATAGATACTAAATACCCTATAATACCCATTATTATCGTTATAATCATAACTAATATAAGAGGCTTAATAGCTCCTATAAGCTTTGCCATAATAGAAATACCGCTTCTTCTCAATTAAAAAGCCTCCTTTGAATATTGTTCTAGCATTTGCTGTTTTTCATAAAGGGCATAATAAATATTTCTTTCTTCCATCAATTTATTATGTGTACCTTGTTCAACAATTTCTCCATTTTCTATAACATATATATTGTCTGCTTTAACAATATTGGCTAGCCTATGAGATATTAATAATACTGCTTTTTCTTTTGCTAGATTATATATATTTTGCATAATAATGCTTTCGCTTTCTATATCTATATTAGAAGTTGCTTCATCAAAAATATAAATCTTACTATCGTGCAAAATAGCTCTAGCAAGTGCAAGCCTTTGGGCTTGACCTCCAGATAGGTTACTTCCCTTTTCAGCTAGCGCAAAATTTAAGCCCCCTTGATTTTTAACAAAATCTAACAAATCGACTTTTGCCAAAACTTCTTCCATTTGCTGCTTTGTTGCCTCTTTTTTAGCCATTTTCAAATTTTCTTCTATCGTACCTTTAAAAATATAGCTATTATGATTTACTAAAGTAATATTTTGCATTAAATTTTCTTCATTTATTTCATCTAATTCTTTTTCTGATATAGTTATACTTCCTTTATAGCCTTTTTTTAGCGTCATTATAATAGATGCTATTGTGCTTTTACCAGAGCCTGATTTGCCCGCTATAGCAACTAAAGATTTTTCTTTTATTTCTATATTTATATTATTTAAAGCTTTTTTATCTTTATAAAAAAAGTCTACATTTTTAAATCTTATATTACCATTTTCTATAGTTTTTGTATTTTCTTTTTTATTTTCAATATCTATTATTTTAAACATTTTTTCACTAGCAGACATACCGTTCATAGCTATATGAAAAAATGACCCCAAAAGTCTTAAAGGTATAAAAAATTCCGATGCCAAAAGTATAATAACAATAGCAAATGTAAAGCTTATATTGCCAAGGTAAGCTTGCGACACAGCAAGGATAACCCCAAGAGCCGCCCCACCAAAAGCAACTAAGTCCATTATCGTAACAGAGTTTAGCTGCATAACTAAAACTTTCATTGTTATTTTTCTAAAAACTTCTGCTTGTTTATTCATTTCTTCATTTTTTTGTTCATCAGCGTTATATATTTTAAGGGTTGTAATGCCTTGCAATTTGTCTAAAAAGCCATCTCCAAGGCTAGTATATTCTTTCCAGTATTTACCAAATAGTTTTTTTGCAAACTTTTGTACTACTATAATAGACATAGGTATTAAAGGTACACAAATAAGCAATACTAAAGCACTCATAAAGCTAATAGGCGTAATAACAATAAATAATGTTAAAGGGGCTAAAAGGCTATAAAAAAGCTGCGGCAAATATTTGCCAAAATATATTTCTAGCTGCTCTACCCCCTCAACAGAAACTTGCAATATTTCTGAAGTAGAAAGTGTTTCATTATAGCTAGCCCCTATATTTAACAATTTTTTATATATCTTTTCTCTCAAAATTTCTTTAACCTTTACAGAAGTATTGTAAGAAAACTTGCCTGCCAAAATATTACAAAACATTTTTAATATTATAAATATTATTATAAAGACAAGTTTTTTTAATATATTATCAAAATTATTTAAAAATAAATCGTTAAATATAAAAGCTATATTAAATATAATTGATATATTACAGATTAATCCTAACCAATTTATAAAAACAATAAGCGCTATATACTTTTTTGTTTCTTTTACTTGGCTTATTAATCTTTTATTTATCATCATTTTTTTATAAAACCTCCCTTTTATTTTGTAGTTTTTATTCTAAATATAAAATAATAATATTTAAAAATAATAACTAGCAAAATAGCCACTTTTGCATGCCAAAAATCTACCATAAAAAATGCTATTAAAAGAAACATAGTTGCTATAGCTAAAATGCTTACTTTCTTTTTTAAGGGCATGCTCCTAGTCTGTACAAATTCTTCTAAATGATTTTTATATAGCTTACTATTTACAAATTTTTCATGAAATTTTTTAGAACCTTTAGAAAATAAAAAGGCAGTTAATAATAAAAAGGGGGTTGTAGGCAAAACAGGTAAAGCTATACCTATAATACCTAATGCAAGAGAAATATAACCTAATACTAAATATACTACTTTCAATATAATTTTCCTTTCCTAAATAAAATTAAAATACAACTACTTTTTTACCAAAAATGCTTAATACTTCTATATTAATATTAAACACTTCTTTTATGCTTTCTTTTTTTATAACTTCTTCTGTTTTACCTTTAGCAAATATTTTGCCTTTTTTTAAGGCTATTATTTCATCGCTATATTTTATAGCTTGGTTTATATCATGTAGCACCATAACAACAGTTAAATTATTTTCTTTATTAAGCTTTTGTATAAGCTCCAAAATTTCTATTTGATATTTTATATCTAAATATGTTGTAGGCTCATCAAGAAATAATAAATCTGTATTTTGAGCTAGCGCAAGGCTTATAAATACTCTTTGCCTTTGCCCACCAGACAAATCGTTTATATAGCAGTCTTTTAAGCTATATGTATCTGTCATCTTCATAGCATTTTCTATTATTTCATAATCTTTTTGTTTTAGCTTTTTGCAAAATTTTTGATAAGGGAGCCTACCGTATTTTACAAGCTCCTTTACTTTTAAATCTGGTGGGGCTGTATTTTGCTGATGGATAATAGCCACTTTTTTAGCAAATTCTTTTAATTTAATATTATTTATATTTTTACCATCTAAAATAATTTTACCTTTTTTAGGCTTTAAATTTTTTGTCATAATATTAAATAATGTCGATTTACCACATCCATTAGAGCCTATTATAGTTGTTATTTTACCTTTAGGTATTTTAAAAGAAATATCATCTAGTATTAAATCTTTATTATAAGCAAAAGATAAATTTTTAATTTCCATAAATTTTATAACACTTTCTTAAAAGAACAAGAAAAGTGATTCCTCCTAATATATTCATTATAACACTTGCTGATATTTCATAAGGGCTAATAATAGTCCGACCGACGGTATCTGCAAGTAGTAATATAAATCCACCTAATAACATAGAAAAAGGTATTAAAAAAACATGTTTTGTACCGACTAATCGCCTTGAAATATGAGGTACAATAAGCCCTAAAAAATATATAACACCTAAAACAGCAGTAGAAATACTAACTAAAATAACCGCTATAAATAATAAAACTATTTTAATAACAGTTGTATTAAAGCCTAAGCCCCTTGCCGTCTTTTCATCTAAAGCTAAAACATCGCAAAATTTAAAGCTACAAAAAGCTAATATAAGCCCTATTAATGCATAACAAAACATTAAACGAACATCACTCCATGTTTTAAAAGATACATTTGCACTAATAATAGAATATATGCTAGAATTCATGCTGCTAAGCCCTTCTATAATACCAGTCAAAACAGCATTAAGCGCAATACCTATTAAAATTATTTTAATACTATTTAGCTCTCTACCAGCTGATAAAATAATAATAATTTTAAATGTTATTATACCTCCTATAAAAGCTACTATTGGCTTAAATGCATAAAGGGTAGGAAATACCATAACAGCAAGTATACTAGCAAGGCTAGCCCCGCTAGATATACCTAAAATGCTAGCATCAGCAATAGGGTTTTTTAATATAGCTTGAAATAATACCCCAGCAACAGCTAAACTAGCCCCACTTAATAAACATAAAAATATGCGAGGAAATCTTATATCATAAATACTTGCAACCTTTTCATCGTATTTTAAAAATAGCCCTTTAAATAATTCTACATATGTAACTTTTATACTTCCTAAATTTAAAGAAATTAATGTTAAGCAAATTAATAAAAAAATAAGTAATATAAATATGTATAAAATCTTTTTATTCATAACTCACCTTTTTAATTATTATACAAAATATCTTTTAAAATTTCTAGTGCATTTTGATAATCTAAAGTAGCGCTCATACCAAAAAGCTCATAATCTAAATCATACACTCTATCATTTTTAACAGCGTCAAAATATTTCCAAATATCATTTTCTTTAAATTCTTCTTCAAACATTTCCAAAACTTGTTCTGGAAGTGCATGAGCCGCTCTTAATATTATATCTGGGTTCTTTTCTAGCATTTCTTCTGGGCTTATTGTTAAAAAATCTTCTGTATCGCTTTCAAAAATATTTATACCTCCAGCAAGACTTACTAAATGCCCAACGTAAGAATTTTCTGTAGCTACAACATATGCTCCCGGCATGCCCATTAAGATAAGCACAGTCAGTGCATCGTTTTCATTTTTTGTCTGTTCAAGCTGGTTTAAAAAAGTATTAAAATCATCTATAATAGCTTGTGCCTCTTCTTCTCTATCATATCTTTCTCCTAATTCTTTAATATCTTCATGCATTTCATAAAGATTTTTTAGATTAATAAATGTATAATTCAAGCCCAAATTTTCATAGCTTTGTTTGAGCGTACTTTCTAATGTGGCTGGGCTTATTATATCTGTAGAGTTTAAAGTCTTTATTATTTCTAGGTCTGGGTTCATAGGGGCTCCAACTTCTGTAACATCTGTATACCTTTCTGGAAGTTCTCTGCTTGTTGTCGGCACCCCTATCAAATCTAGGTTTAGCTTATCTAATATTTCTACAACCGCAAAAGATGTTGCTATTATTCTATCTTCATCTGTATTATCTGTATTATTAGTTACGCTAGCGTTATTTACAGCACATCCAGTTAATAATGAAATAGTTAGGCTAATAAAAATAATAAGTTTTTTCATAAAATTACCTCTTAGATTTTTTAATAAAAACAAATATAGCTATTATTACAATTATTAAAATAACAGTAGTGCTTATTTTTAATAAAGAATTGCTTTTATTTTGTTCTACTGTTTCTATTTCTTCTTCTAAATTTTCTTCTAAATCTTCGCTTATTTCTGTATTTATTTCTTCTATATCTTCTTCTACATCATCTTCTATATTTTCCATATTTTCAATATCTTCTGTTTCTTCTAATAAAGCTATAGCTTCTGTTACATTTTCTTGTACATCTTCTGTTGTAGCCGTATTATTTTGTGTATTTTTAGTTGTTGTTTCTGTTATATCTTCTAATACATTTTGGCTATTTTGCTCTGTTGTTTGAGTTGTATTAATTGTGTTAGTTGTTGTTTGGGTAGCTATTTCTGCTTTTTGTGTTGTTGTTTGATTCGTTGTTGTTTCTATCTTTTGTGTTGTTGGCTGTGTTGTTATTGTTTGTGTTGTTTCTTCTATTTTTATACTAGTAACAAAATCGCCATTACCACTAGTCGCACTGCTTTTATCTATGCTAGCATAAAATTTAACATTACGCCCCATAGGGGTAACATAAAATTCTATACTCATATAAAGGCTAGTGTCTGATATTTCAAAACGATAGTCAGCATAATCATTTGTATAATTTTCTGCTGTAATAGTTGTTTTAGCTTGTGTATATGAGCTGCCTGAAGACTGCTTTGTATATATTTTGACACCGCTAATATTAGAAATTAACTTAATTCTTAATGTAAGATACATTTTGCCATCTTTAACTTCTAACAAAGCGCTTTCTCCTAATGCACTACGGCACATAGCCTCACCTAAAGCTTTATCTGTACCACTATCTTCTATTTCTCCTGTTTCTGGATTAGCGTAATAAGTTGTTGTAGGGACAATATATATACCGTCATTTATAGCAAAAGCATTTGTTATGCTAAATAAATTAAAAAATATAGCTAAAATTAAACATTTTAAGAATAAATTTTTTGTTTTTTTATTCATTAATAACTCTCTCCTAAATAAATATTAGCTTAAAATTCTTTTTATAATCGTTGCCAATTCTCCTCTTGTTATATCATCTTTTGGTGCAAATATACCATCTTCTCTTCCTATAATAATACCAGCATTTGCAAGCCTTAATACAGACACTTTTGCCCTCTCGCTAATTTCTTCTTCGTCCAAAAAATGTACTTCATAATCTTCATTAAGTGTTATACCGTTAATGTTTATATATTTATTTATAATATCTATAGCATCTTCTCTAGTAAGTATTTTGTTTGCATCTTCAGCTTTTATATCTTGTGATATAATACCTTTATCTTTTGCCCATTTTAAAGCTTGGGAATAATAGCTTTCTTGCTCATCGTCTTTATTAATACCGTCTATACGGCTAAGCGCAGTAACAATTGTAGCTGTACTAGCCCCTGTATTTGGCGCAAATTCATTTTCTGATAAGCCGTATAAAATACCAAGCTCTTTAACAAATTGTATACTATCTTTTGCCCAGTGATGCTCAAAGTCATTTTCATCTTCTGTGTACAAATCTTCTTCTGTATATCCTGTAATTTCTTCTGTATCAAGAGGTATTATTTCTTCATCTTCTATATTTAATATTTCTTCTTTTAAAGCTATAACAAAATTTGTAACTATAGATGTTTTAAATACAATTTTGCCGTTTTGTATTTCTGTTGATATTAAAGTAAAGCTTCCGTCCTCATTTATTCTATACACTTCTATATTATCTTCATCAAAACTTTCAGGTACAGGTATAGTCACGGTAAATACCCCTTCTGGAGTAACTTCTTCATTATCTTTTATAAATTTAAATTCATATTTTATAAAGCTTTTTATTAATTTATCCATGTTTATAAAACTATTTGTAATAGCTTCATCTGATGTACTAGAAGAAATTTCTAGAGTAATATCTTCAAAAATATCTGTTGTTTCAGAATAAACTTTTATACCCGTTGTTTTATCTGTAAGTGTGTTATTTGTTTCTGTAGATGTGGTGATAGAGCTTGAGCTAGAAGTGCTTAATGATGCACTGCTATCAGCTTTTAGTGTATTCCAATTTATTTTTAGTCTTGCTTCCATATCATCATGGTTAGGAAAGTAAGGGTCAAATTTTGTTATAAGCCTAATATTTGTATATTCTGCCCCTTTTACGGGTAATACAAAAGAAAAAGCAGTCGGTAAATCTGTTTCATCCCCTACAGTAAGCCCTGTAGAAACAATAGTCGCACTTTTATATTCGCCGCTAGAATTTGCATATAAAACTTCTTCTAAAGCAGCTTTATAAATACCTAAAGTCATAACTTGTGTACTAAAAGATATTTTATAATTTCCACCAGAAACTTCCAAAATAGCAGTCCGGTCTATTGCATCATTACCCATAGATGCTTCATCTTTAGTTCTATTCCATATATCTATTTCAACTGTATATTTGCCATCTGCTAGATTATATATATCTAAATCTGTGCTGGAAGAGCTAGAACTACTAGAGCTACTGCTCCCTGATGAGCTAGAGCTACCAGAGCTACTACTTCCACTGCTTTCAAAATAGCCACTTGGAGTTTTGTCTGTTTGTTCTAATGTTTTTGTATTTAGCGTAAGCTTTATTTCATGGTTGCCTGTATAGCTATTTGCTTCATATGTACATTTTATTTCTATATCTTCATTTAAGCTAGATAG
>CBCPNA010000027.1:0-11637 GCA_965120415.1 uncultured Bacillota bacterium
GTATCTCCACTTTCTGAAAGCTCTGTACTAACTATAACTGCTGTTTCTGAGCTTTTTGTTTTTGTTGATAAAGATACTTCGTCATAAAAATAAACCCCTTAAGGGGTTGCTTAAGTAAAAAATGCGGCTTACAAATATATTCAATATACCTTTAGGCATAGCAAGCAATATAACCTTATAGGGTTAGAGCAAGCCACCCGTTCAACGGGTGGTCTTGACTTTGTATTATAGACTTGATTTTGCGCTTGAGATAATTTCATAAATTCTTTCTATTATAGCTGCTATTTCTGCTCTTGTTATATAATCTTTGTTGTTTGTACAAAATAAATACCCACGATTCTAGCTTTCAAAGCCCTGGAAAGGCATGTGTTTCGCGTTGACAAAGTACAAAAGTAATTATAACTAGCTAAGTTTCTTGCATTTTTATAGTTTAATTAAATTTAATAAATAACCTAAAAAGCTCGAACAACTTTTATTAGATTATTTTTTTAGTTAAAACTTAATAACCTTTAACACAGATAATAACTACAAAAAGGACTTATATTTATAAGCCCTTTTTATTTTTATATCAAATTTTCTGGGTTTAATACTTCAAGCTCATTTAAAAATACTCCATCTTTTCTTATTAAAACATCGTCAAAATATATTTCTCCACCACCAAAATCTTTTGTTTGTATTAAAACTAAGTCCCAATGTATGCTACTTTTATTACCGTTATTTGCATCATCATAAGCACAGCCCGGAGTAAAATGGATACTCCCCATTATTTTTTCATCAAACAAAATATTATTCATAGGCTTTAATATATAAGGGTTAACCCCTATAGCAAATTCTCCTACATATCTTGCCCCTTCATCTGTATCAAAAATTTTGTTTATCCTTTCTGTATCGTTTGCTGTCGCTTTTATTATTTTACCGTCTTTAAATTCTAGTCTTACGTTTGTAAATGTAAAGCCTTGATATTCTGAAGGGGTATTATATGTTATATATCCATTAATACTATCTTTAACTGGCGCTGTATAAACTTCTCCATCTGGTATATTCATTTCTCCTGCACATTTAATAGCTGGTATATTTTTGATAGAAAAGCTAATATCTGTATCTTTTGCAACTATCCTTACTTTATCTGTTTTTTGCATTAAATCTACAAGTGTATCCATAGCTTTTGACATTTTACTATAATCTAAATTGCATACTCTAAAATAAAAATCTTCAAAAGCTTCTAGGCTTGTGCTAGCTGCTTGAGCCATATTGTTAGTTGGGTATCGTAAAATAACCCATTTTTTATTAAGTCTTATTTCATTATGCACTTTTTGGCTATATATTTTGGAATAAAGTTGCATTTTTTCTGTATCTACATCTGAAAGTTCAGAATTATTAGCCTCTGCTCCTATACCTATATATGCATCCATTTGTTCCATCTTCTTTGCGTCCACTTCTGCCAAAAGCTCTAATTGCTCTTTAGTTGCCCCTTTTAAAAGCTCTCTTTCAATGCTATTATTGCTTATATTAACAAAAGGTATAGCCCCCACTTTATAAGCTTCCCTAACTAAAGCTTTAATTAAATCTAAAGATGCAAATCCACCATTTGATATTAAAACTTTTTCTCTTTTTTTTAATCTACAAGAATAGTTTATTAAATTTTTTGCTAAAAGCTTTATCCTTTCATCCATTTTTATAACCATTGCCAAAAATCTATAAATGTATAAATCTTGTTTAAGCCCTTTTTTATAAGCTTTTTAAGTTTATACTATTTTTAGTTTTGGCATACTCCTTTCCATTTTTTTATACTTTTTTATGAAGTTTTTAATCTTTTATATATTATCCATCATTTTAAGATATTTTATCCATTTCATCAATAAGACTTTCAAAAACTTTTAAAGCATTTTCTATGGGCTCCGTTTTTGTCATATCTACCCCTGCTTTTTTTAATATGTCTGTAGAATATGCTGAAGAGCCACTTTTCAAAAATGTTAAATACTTTTCTGCTCCATTTTGTTTTAATATTTTTTCTGCAAATGCTATAGCGCAAGAATACCCTGTTGCATATTGATACACATAAAAAGCATTATAAAAATGTGGTATCCTTGTCCATTCAAAAGTTATTTCTTCATCTATAATTATATCGTCGCCATAATATTTTATATTAAGATTTTTATATATTTCACTCAAACTTTCAAAAGTTTGTGATTCTCCTTTTTCTATTTTTTCATGTACAATCATTTCAAATTCAGCAAACATAGTTTGTCTAAATAAAGTTGTTCTAAATTGTTCCATAAAGTAGTTTAAAAGATATAGCTTTTCTTCTTCTTTTTCTGCCCTTTTTAAAAGATATTCCATCAAAAGTGCTTCATTAACCGTAGACGCTACTTCTGCTAAAAATATAGTGTAATTACCGTAAACAAAAGGCTGATTTTTTTGTGTATAATAGCTATGAAGAGCATGTCCCATTTCATGCGCTAATGTAAACATATTGTTTAAATTATCTTTATAATTTAAAGATACAAAAGGATGGCAACCATAAGCCCCCCAAACATAAGCCCCGTTTCTTTTACCTATATTTTCATAAACATCTATCCATCTTTCATTAAAGGCTGTTTTTAAAACGTTTATATAATCTTCTCCTAAAGGCTTTAAAGCCTCTAGAACAATCTCTTTTGCCTTTTCAAAAGGTATTTTTATATCATAATCTTTAACAATAGGAGTATATAAATCATAAAAATGTATATCTTGCAAATTTAACCTTTTTTTCCTAACATTTATATATTTATGCATAACAGGCAAAAATTTATGCACTGTATTTATCAAGTTTTTATAAACACTTAAATCGACATTTGTTCTAAAAAGCGCAGCCTCTAAAGAAGAATTATAATTTCTTATTTTAGCGCTTACTGTATCTGCTTTAACGCTAGCTGTATATGTTGCTTGTATTGTATTTTTCAAATCTTTATATGCTTTATAATAAGCCTTAAACGCCCTCTTTCTAACCTCTCTATTAGGGCTTTCAAGAAAGGTCATAAAGTTGCCGCTTGTAAGCTCTTTTAAATTGCCGTTTTCATCTTCTATATCGTCATATTTCATATCTGCGTTATTTATCATAGAATAAATGTTAGAAGGAGCGTTAAACACTTCATAAATATTTGCCAAAAGCTCTTCTTTATCTTTAGATAAAATATGTTTTTTGTTTCTTAAAATATTTTTTATATAATGCTCATATATTTTTAAATCTTCATCATTTTTTATAGCGTCTAAAAGCTCATCTTCTTCTAGATTTAATAAAAAAGGTTCAAAAAACGCTATATAACCTTGATACATACTTATCAAACTTTCTGCATTACTTGCTAAAGCTTGATAAAAATTGTTTGTTGTATCTTCATTTAATTTAAGGTTTGCATATACATATAATGTTATAACCTCTTGTGAAATCTTGTCTATTTCTTTTAAACAATTTGCTAAATTTTGTATATTGAAATTTTGGTTATAATATTCTAGTTTTTTAAATTCATTTTTTAAATTATCAAATCTTTTTTGGAAATCATCGTCTGACGGCACAAGGTCTTCTATTTTCCATTTATCATTTTCCAAAACTTCGTTTCTTTTTTTTAATTTTTCTGACATCTTTTGTCCTCCTTATATAAATAACAATATTAATTGTTAGAAATAATTGTCTTAACCCACTTTTTTTGCTTTACTCTATGAAATGTAAAAAAGCCTTTTGATATTTCTTCTAAATAGACTAAAGCATATGTTATATATATTGGCAAATTTAAAAAATATGCCCCCAAAAAAGCCATAGGTACCCCAACAAACCATACGGTTACAAAATCTATCCATAGAGTATATTTTGTATCCCCTCCACTTCTTAATATACCTATAATTGTTGTATAATTAAATGTTTTAAATACCATACCTACAGAAACAACATATAACAATTTTGTTGTATATCCTTTTACAATATTTGTAATATTAAATAAATTTGCTATAAACGGAGCTGTAAAGATAAGTATTACGCTCATAATACTAACCAAAACAACTGTTAAAAACATACATTTGTCTGAATAATCTACCGCCCTTTCTTTATCTCCATAGCCTAAAGTATTAGATATTAATATAGCACAACCGCCCCCTATAGCAACCCCTATAACAACAAATAGATTTTGGATAGTGCCTGCTATTTGTACAGCTGCTTGGGCGTTAGTTCCGCTATATTTATAAGCCATATTGCATACCGCAACCCCAACAGACCAAAAAACTTCATTTAATATAACTGGAGTACAAATTGCAAAATATTTTTTTAAAAACTTTTTATCAAAATTAAAATAATCTTTTAACCTTGCTATAATAGGCAATTTTTTAATATATATAATAAGTATTTGAAAAAATAGCTCTATACATCTAGCGCATAAAGTAGCTAGTGCTGCCCCTTTTACCCCAAGATTTAGCATAAATATAAATATATAATTTAATATAATATTAGAAATAAGAGAAATAAAAGTTGTTATCATAGGGTAAGTTGTTTTTCTGATTGATTTTAAGGCAGAATTGATAGACATTATAATTGATATTATTATATATGCTGGTGCTATAATTTGTAAATAACCTATACCTTCATTTATAACTAAAATATCTTTAGAAAAGCCTTGCATTAAAAATTTAGGAAAAGTATATAAAGATACAAAAAATATTAAAGCATTTATAATACTTAAAATAAGCCCTATACCTATAACTCTATAAATACCTTTAAAATCATTTTTGCCAAAATATTGTCCAATAAAAACAGATGCTCCGCTATTTATACCAAATAAAACTAGGTTGAATACAAAAAATATTTGATTACATATACCAACAGCAGTTATAGCTACCTCTTCTAATTGCCCAACCATAAAGTTATCCACAAGATTAACAGAAGAATTTAATAATTCTTGTAATATAATAGGTACTATCAATATAAATAAATTTTTATAAAATATTTTGTCATTAAAAAAATTTTTCACAATATACCCTCCAAAATTTACAAACGGCTTATGATTTGTTTTATAATAAATTTTATTTAATATTTATTACTTTCAAAAATTACTTATTTTATGCATAAAGCACATAAAATAAAGATTTTAAAAATTTAAAAGTGTTATTTACCTATTTTAAAAATTATTGATAATAAAGAATATATTAAAAACATACTTAAATTAACTATAGATATAGTTGCACCAGTTGGCAAATTATATGTGTAAGAAAATATTATGCCTATCAAAAAACAGATGATAGAAATAAATATAGAATTAATTAAAACATATTTATAGCTTTTTATAAGCTTAATAGATGTAAGGGCTGGAAATATCATAAGGCTTGATATTAATAAAGCACCCATTGTTTTCATACCTAGCACTATTATTAAAGAGGTTAATACAGATATGATTGTTTTATAAATTTCTACCTTTATACCCGTTGCTTTTGCAAAATTTTCATCAAATACAACAGCAAATATTTTATAATAAAAAATGATAAAAATTATTATAACTATAAAAAATAAAATGATAGATAAAAAAACTTCTTCATTGCTAATACCTAATATAGAACCAAAAAGATAATTGGATATATTAGTATTTACCCCTTCTATTATAGATAATACCATAATGCCTATTGCAAGTGAACTTGTTGATATTAAAGCAATAGCAGAATCGCCCTTTATTTTATTATTTTCATTAATTTTTAATAAAAATATAGAAACAATTATAACAATAGGTATAGCAAATATTAAAGGTGCTTTATTTAATGCCACCGCTACAGCTATAGCCCCAAACCCAACGTGAGATAAGCCATCACCTATCATAGAATACTTTTTTAAAACAAGGATAACCCCTAATATAGACGCTACTATGCTAATTAATAGCCCAACAATAACTGCTTTTAGCATAAAAGGATAGCTTAAGGCTTTAAAAAATGAATATAACATATTTTAGCTCTCCATTAATAAAGTTTTGCAAAAATCTGTTTGCATATATTCTTCTTTTTTACCAAAAAAAAGCTGTTTTGATTGCAAATGCAAAATATGAGAAGAATATTTTAAAATATCTTTTGTATCATGAGAAACAATTATAATAGTCATTTTTAATTCTTCATTAATCTTTTTTATAAGTTTGTAAAATTCTGATTTAAATATAGGGTCAAGTCCGTTTGTCGGTTCATCTAGCAAAATAATTTTTTTAGATGCACATAGTGCTCTAGCTAAAAGCACACGCTGTTTAAGCCCCCCAGAAAGCTCTCTATAAGCTTTATCCTTTAAAGATAATATGTCCATTTGTTCCATGTTTTTATATATTATATCTTTTTCATTTTTTGTAAAAAAGTTTCTAAATTTAAGCTTATTTACATATCCAGAAAAGACAATTTCTTTAACAGTAGCTGGAAAGTTTTTGTATTCATTCACATGTTGGGACAAATAGCCTATTTCATTATTTTTTAAATCTTTATCAAATATTATTTCTCCTTTAAAAGGCTTTTTTAAATTTAAAAGCCCTTTTATTAAAGTTGTTTTACCAGCACCATTTTTACCTACAATAAAAATAAAATCACCTAAATTAACATTAAAATTAACATCTTCTAAAACAGCTTTTTTACCATAACAAAATTTTAAATTTTTAGCGCTTATCAAATTCATTTAATTTAACGCCTCCTCCAAAACTGCCAGATTTTTTTGCATTATAGATAAATATGTTTCATTATTTTCATATTCTTCTTTTGTTATATTGTGAGCAGAATGCAGCGTTAAAACTTTTACATCTACGCTTTCTGTAATTGCATCTGATATTTTACCGTCTGAAAACTCTGTTATTAAAATAACAGGAAGGCTATTTTCTTTAACCTTTTCTATTAAAAATGCTATAGTTTTTGGGCTTGCTTCTGTTTCTTCTGAACAGCCAGAAAAGGCAGCATAATAATCTAAGCCATAATAATACGCTAAATATCTAAAAGGAAAACGGTCAGCAAATAAAATAACATTTCTTTTAGCATTAGATATAACGTTTATATATTGATTATCTAAATCTTTAAGCTCATTTATATAATTAGCGCTATTTTGTTTATAAAAACTTTCATTTGTACTATCTTTTTGGCATAATATTTCTGTAAGTTTTTCTACTATATAAACAGCGTTTAAAGGATATGTCCATACATGCTCATCATATGCTTCATGATTATCATAATCGTCATCATGCTCATCATCATTTTCATAATCTTCCATACCTTCTATAATTTCTTCAAAAAGTGGGGGTACGCATGAAAGTAAAGATAAAATATCTTCATCTTGCTTGTTTATAGAGCTCAATATATTGTTTACCCAAACATCATTTTCGCCGCCTGTGTATATAAATAAGTCGGCATTTTGTATATCTATAATATCTTGAGGGGTAGGGTCGTAATTATGTACTTCTTCTCCAGGGCTTAAAAGCATTTTTACATCTACCTTATCTCCAGCAATTTGTTTTATAAAATCATAAGCCGGAAAAATTGTTGTTACAATAGTAAGCTTTTCATTATCATTATCTGTTTCATTAAAGCTACAAGAGGAGAAAAATATGCAAAAAATAATGATAATACAAATTTTAAATATATTTTTATACATATTTTACCTTTCTTTATATATTTTGAGAACATTTTTCACAACTACCATAATAAACCGTTTTAAATAAATCTAGCTTAATATTATGTTCTTCTAAAAGATGCTCATGAATATTTGCAAGCTTGTTACAATTAAGCTCTGTAATTTTAAAGCAATGTTCGCATTTAAAATAAATTTTAGGTTCTCTATTTTTAAAATATTCAAAGCAAGCCCCCTTAACTCCTATTAAAGAATATTTTTTAACAATACCAAAAGATGCAAGCTTTTCTAAATATCTGTATATAGTTGATAAACCAATAGGGTTCTTTTTTTTTTGAAATTCTGTAAAAACTTGCTGTGCTGTAACGTAAGAATCAGCATTTTTTAAATAATTTAATATTTGCTCTTTTTGTTTTGTTTTATAAAGTTTACCTTTATTATGCATTCAGCACCTCCAATTTGAAAATCTTTTTCATTTTAGCATTAATACATTTATTTGTCAATAAACAATACGCTATAGTTTAAAAATTTGTAAAAAATTAATAATATAAATTTATTAACCCAAAAAATATAATAAAATTTTATTATATTTTTAAACTGCTATAACATATTTATTATTTTATCATAAAAATTAAATTAAAATTATATAAATATCTAGTTGTATAATTAAATTAAAAATGATATAATAAATATTATTATTGCATAATATTTATTATTTAATTATTTTACAAAATCTTTGAGAGGAATCTATAGAATGACAAATCTTAATTTTGAACAGTTAAATTTATCTAACGAAGTTATAAGAGCTATAAAGGATATGGGCTTTGAAGAAGCAACCCCTATCCAAAGCAAATCTATTTCCAAAATATTAGAAGGAAAAGATGTTATAGGCCAGTCGCAAACTGGTACCGGCAAAACAGCCGCTTTGGGTTACCTTGTATAGAGTCTATCGACCCTCAAAATAAAAAAATACAAGCTATTATTTTATCCCCAACAAGAGAACTTGCTATACAAATATGTGAAGAATTTAGAAAGTTTTTAAAATATAAAGACGATATAAAAGTTTTGCCAGTTTACGGAGGACAACCTATAGAAAGGCAAATTTTTGCCTTAAAAAAAGGTATACAAATAGTAATAGGTACACCAGGGCGTGTTGTCGACCATATAGAAAGAAGAACAATAAGGCTAGATAATATAAAAATGGTTATTTTAGACGAAGCAGATGAAATGCTTGACATGGGCTTTATAGAAGATATAGAATTTATCTTAAACAAAATGCCTAAAGAAAGGCAAACGATACTTTTTTCAGCTACAATGTCTAAAGAAATTTTAGCCCTTACAAGCAAATATTTAACAAATCCAGAATATATCAAAATTACAAGAAAAGAGCTTACTGTGCCTAATATAGAGCAAGTTTACTTTGAATTAAAAGAAAGGTCAAAAGTCGAAGCGACAGCAAGACTTATAGACATGTACTTTCCAGAGCTTGCTGTTATCTTTTGTAACACTAAAAAAAGAGTTGATGAGCTTGTTGAACATTTGCAAGGGCGTGGATATTTTGCTGAAGGCTTGCACGGCGATTTAAAGCAGCTCCAGCGTGACATTGTTATGAAAAAGTTTAGGAACCGCACTATAGAAATTTTGGTTGCTACAGATGTTGCCGCAAGAGGTATAGATGTAGATGATGTCGACATGGTTATTAACTACGATTTGCCCCAAGATGAAGAATACTATGTACATAGAATAGGGCGTACAGGAAGAGCCGGAAGAAACGGACGTGCTTTTAGTTTTGTTGTTGGAAGAGAAATATACAAATTAAGAGATATTATTAGATACACAAAAGGCAAAATAAATTTAGGCAAATTACCATCTTTAACAGATATAGAAGAAGCCAAAACAAATAACTTCATAGAAAAAATCAAAAAAACAATACAAGAGGACAAGCTTACCAAATATATAAGCATTGTTGAAAATATGGTAAATGAAGATATATCTGCTGTAGATATTTCTGCCGCCCTTCTTAAAATGAACTTACACGATGAAAATACCCAAGATATAGAATTTGAAGACAATTTAGAAAATGATGAAAATTTAGTAAGGCTTTTTATAAACATTGGCGCTAAAAGGCGAATTAGGGTTAAAGATATAATAGGAGCAATAGCTGGAGAATGCGCTATACCGGGGCGCGTTATAGGCGATGTAGAAATTTATGATAACTATACCTTTTTAGATATACCTAAAAAATATGTACAAAAAGTTTTAAAAGGTATGAAAAATAAAAAAATAAGAAAAATTAATGTTAAAGTAGAAATTGCTAAAAATAATAAAAAAAGTAACAATAATCAATAATTTTTTAAAATAAACTCATTTATATATAAGAGTTTCAATTTAAAAAGCCTTATTGAAATATTTCAACAAGGCTTTTTATAAATTTTTTATAAATCTTATACCCTTTCATATTCTATTAAAGCTTTATCTTTTTTTGAAGAAATGGTACCTGTATTTTCTTTTTCTCTATTTTTTACTTTATCTTTAGCTTTTTTAAGTCTATCTTGAATACTCATAAACATATCCATATTTTCTTCTATAAGTATTTTATTTTTAATATATTTAAGATATGCAAAATCTTCTTTAAACAACTTCCTATATTCTGGCAATGCAAATTTAGAAATAAACTCTATATTTCTTATTGCATTTTTTAAACTTTTCTTACCTTCTTTAGTAAAATTTGTTTCTCTGTCAAGTATCTTTGCCTTTTTAATATAATCTTTTACAAAATTATAACAAACATACCAATCTTCTGCTGATAACGTATTTTCTTCAAAATAATTTGAAAAAAATTCTACAATATCATGGTATAAGCTATTTGTTTCTCCTTCAAGGGTATATGCTAATATATCGTCACTACTTACAATAAGCTTGTTTTGGTATGTATGAATAGCACTTTCTAAATAAGCTATTTCATCTAACTTATTACTGTTAATTAATTTCCAAAGTTTTATATTGTATAAAAAACTTACAGTTTTAGATGAAATTTTATTTTCTTCATACAATTCTTGCATTTGTTCTTCTATTCTATCTTTAAGCTGTTCACGGCTTACGCCAAATATTCTTTCTTTTTTCATATATTTCTCCTTTATATATTGAGAGTATATCATATTAATAATAAGCATAAAAATCACTATTTTAAATCCTATACACATAATACCATTTTTAGTTTTTTATGTCAATCAGCTTTATTTATACATATTCTAATTTTTATTTTATATTTTGTATATAAATAAAAATATGGTAAATAATACTACTTGAATAGATAGATACTCTTAACTAAAAAAACCTTATTGAAATATTTCAATAAGGCTTTTTATAAATTTTTGATAAATCTTTACTCCCTTTCATATTCTGTTAAAGCTTTATCTTTTTTTGAAGAAATGGCATCTGTATTTTCTTTTTCTCTATTTTTTGCTTCTGCAACCTTATCTTTAAAATTAATCCCCCTAGGCTTCATTTTATCATCAATATTTTCGATAAGATTTATTATAGGTTCATAATACTGAATTCGGCACATATCATAAGTTTCCCAAGGTTTTTCAAAAATCTTTAGTTTATTTTCTGAAATATTCTTCATGGATATTAATGCTTTTTTTAGTATTTCTCCACATCTTTTTTCTTTAATAAAGTCTACTCTTCCATAAAAACTTTGTGCTTTTTTAAAATATTCCTTTATCAACCAATGACAATTATACCAATCGCCTTGTGACAAGCTATAGTTAGTACATGAACGTACATTATCATATAACCAATTTACTTCTTTGCAAAACACCTCTATATCATTTTCATCAATCATACTTTCATATTTATCTACTGCTTCTTCAAGTCCCTCTATTTCATCTAACATATTTTCATTAATTAATTTCCAAAGTTTTACATTGTATGAAAAACTTAAAGTTTCAGATGAAATTTTATTTTCTTTATCCAATTTTTGCATTTGTTCTTTTATTCTATCTTCAAGCTTTTCACGGCTCATACCAAATATTTCT
>CBCPNA010000028.1:0-5797 GCA_965120415.1 uncultured Bacillota bacterium
ATATTTATTTTCTTTTAAATTATTTTTTAAATTTGATAAATTAATTTTTAATATTTCCTTATTTTTATTCAACTCTTTTTCTTTTTCTAAATAATTATTTTTATTAAATATATAATCATCTTTATCTAATATTCCTGCTCTATAGTCTTCATAAATCACTTTATAAAAATTTTTTATTTTGCATATTTCTATATCTATATTTTCTATTAACTTATTTAATCTACTTTCTTCTAAAGATATACTTTTATTATTTTTATTAATTATATTTTCAAGCTTTATTGCTATTTTTATTTGTTCATTTATCTCTTTAAATACAATTTCTTTTAATAAATCTTCTTTTATAGTTTTAAAACTACATTTATTAATGCCCATACATTTGCTTTCAAAACATCTATATATACTATTTTTTCTAGCTCTCTCTCTTCTAGTTAATTTTTTATTACAATCACTACATCTTAATAAGCCTTTGAAAATATTTTCTGTTTTATTTTTTATGAGTTTAGTTTTATTTTGTTCCTTATAAAAATTTTTAGCATTATTATTAATTTCATTTACTTTATTAAAAATTTCTTCAGTTATTATAGGTTCATGAGTGTTAGTAACAATTATCCATTCATCTTCAGCTACTTTTTTTTGTTTCTCATTTTTAGATAAATCATTCTTTTTCTTACCTTGAACCATATTACCTATATACACTTGGCTAGATAATATTTTTTTAACTGAAACTTCATTCCATTTTCTATTTTTACTTTTTTCATTTTTAAAAAGTCCTATACTGTAAAGATAAGCAGATGGAGATAAAATATTTTCTTCATTTAATTTAATTGCTATTTTAGTATAACTGTATCCTTGTAATCTTAAATAAAAAATGTATTTTACAACAGGAGCTGTCTCTTTATTTATAATTATCTTATTTTTATTGTTAGGGTCTTTTAAATATCCATACATTGCAAAACTACCAATAAATTCACCATTTTTTTGTTTTTCTTTTAAAGCAGAAGTTACTTTTTTAGAAATATCTTTTGCATAAACTTCATTTACTATATTTTTTAAATGCATTAATAATATTTCACTTGAATTTTCATTGTTACTATCATAACTATCATTTATAGCTATAAACCTTATATCCATAAATGGGAAAATTTTTTCAAGATAATTACCACACTCAATATAGTTTCTGCCAAATCTTGATAAGTCTTTTACTATTACACAGTTTATTTTACCTTTTCTAATATCTTCTAGCATTATTTCAAAGCCATTTCTAGCAAAATTTGTTCCTGTATAATTATTATCTTCATAAATTTCATATAATTTAAATTCTTCTTTATCTTTTATATAATCTAAAATTATATTTTTTTGATTTTCTAGTGTATCACTATCTTTTTTACCATTATCAAGCACGGATAACCTAACATAAATACCAACAGAGTAAGTTTTTTTATTAATTATATTAGTTGTAGTATTAATTTTTTGTATATTTTTTCTACTTTTTCTAGCCATTGCAAGTCATCACCTGCAATTCTTTTATATTATCTAAATATGATGATAAATTTTCATATTCATCTTCATATTTAATATTAATTTCTATACTTTTATCATTATATACTTTTATATTATCAATTAAATTTACAATTAATTCTCTATTTAAGTTTTTTATATTTTTATATGATTTAAAATATTCTAGCCATAATTGATTATTAGTTATTCCATCTAATAAAGTTTTAAATTCTTTTTCAAATTTAGATATTAAATTTTTGATACTTAATATTTTATCATTATATGAAATGCTAAAATCTTTATATTCCTCTTCTGTTAATATGCCTATTTTTAAATCTTCATACAATCGTAATTTAATATTTTGATATTTTTCTAATTCTAATTTTTCATTTTCTATTTTTTCCCTTATTTTTTCTTTTTCTTTTGTTGTATAATAGTCGGTATTTATTGCATTTATTATATTTTTAAGCTTTATAACAGAATCTATATGATTTTTTAATGTTTCAAAAACAGTTTCTTCTATTATTTCAGTTTTTATACTACTACCTATACAACCTTGTTTATTTTTAGCGTTGTTACAAACATAGTAAAAATAAGGCTTTTCTTTAGTACCATTATTTTTTCTTACTAAATTTGAACCACACTCGCCACAATTTATAAAGCCACTTAATACATAAACTTTTTCTTGCATAGGGGATATTCTTGTATCAATAGCCATTAATTTTTGTACATTTTCAAATACTTCTTTTGATATAATTGGCTCGTGAACATTTTCTACAACTATACGTTCTTCTTTAGGTACAGAAATTATTTTTTTTATTTTATGATTAGGGGTTGTAAACTTATTTTGCTCAAGTGTTCCTATATACACAGGGTTTTCTAATATTCTAAAAACAGCTTTTGCACTCCACAAAGCCTTTTCTTTCTTTTTAAAATTTGTACTTATATTAATTCCTATTGATTTTTTATATTCCATAGGGGACAATATATTTTCATTATTCAATTTTTTAGCTATTTTATCTGCACTTAGTCCATCTAAACGATATTTAAAAATATCTTTCACAACTTTTGAGGCTACTTTATCTACAATAAGTTTATTTTTATTGTTAGGGTCTTTTAAATATCCATATGTTGCAAAAGAACCTATAAATTCGCCTTTTTTTCTCTTAATATCAAAACTACTTCTTATTTTTAAAGAAATATCTCTTAAATATGAATCATTAATTAAGTTTTTGAAAGGTATTATTAAATTGTCTATACTTTCTCTGCTATTAAGACTGTCATAATTATCATTAACTGATATAAAACGTATGTTCATTAGTGGAAATATTTCTTCTAAATATTTACCCACTTCAATAAAATCTCTACCGAATCTTGAAAAGTCTTTTACTACAATGCAATTAACTTTTCTATTTTTTATATCTTTTAGCATTTCTTTAAATGCTGGACGCTCAAAATTACTTCCTGAATAGCCGTCATCTATTTTAATTGATACTAATTCTAAATCTTTATTGTTGTTTACAAAATCTTTAAGCATTGCTTTTTGATTTGTTATACTTTCACTTTCACAATTTTTATCATCTTCTTTTGAAAGTCTTAAATATATGCAAGTTTTAAACTTTTTCATTATCTCAACACTCCTAAATATTTTATTTAAACTAAAATACCTAGAGCACAAGAGTTTTTATATTGTATTATTTTTCATTATTTTAACACAATTTTTACTCTTGAGTCTAGTAGTTTTTGAAGTATTTTTCTAAGCAGTCCTGCAACGTTAAAGAGGTATTTTTATTAAATGAAATTATAACTCTATGATTTTTATATTTGTAACAATAAGGATTTTTTATTTGTCTTATATAATCAAGTATCCTTTCTTCTTTAGATAAACTTGTATCTATTTTCACATCTCTTATATCTACAAGTTCATTTATATCAATTTTTCTAAGTTTTTCTAATTCGTCCATTTTTATATTCTCCTTTTATATTATATTTTTATATGTATTATATTTATAAGAAAAAAATTACTCTTTAAGTAACACAAGTAAGGAAATAGACTTGCTGATTTTATTATATAATTAAGCAGCATTAATGCCTATTTCCTCTAATCCATCACTTAATTAAATTTAAATTTCAGTTTATTTTATGTTGCTTTTCTTGATATTAATCTTAAAAACACCGTATGGCAAATATCTAAACAACGGATGGTTTTTCCGTTTCATATGTACTTCGGCAGTACATTTAGATGGTTCTCACCTAACCGTCCCCATTGGGATAACCTGTGGCTGGACGGAAGTATCATTAAACGTATTTTTTAATACTATATTATCCTCATCGCAATATAATTTCTAACCTTTTGAATTATTTTCAAGCAGATATTTTATCGCTCGTTGCTTTTTATAGCAAGTCGTGGCGTATCTCTTTTGTTGCTCTTATAATATTAATTTGTATTTAGATATTTGTATATATTAACTTTAATATTTTTATATTAAAGTTTGTTTTCAATGTCCAGTGAGTGAGTAGTAAAAAAACCCCCTCATTATCTAAGGAATGAAAAGGTGGTTTGAAGAGAAAAACTTTCATACAAATTCTTTTAAAGTTTTATCTTTTCTCTGTTTTCTTTAAAATTTTCTCTTAACTTCTTCAAAATTTTATTTTTTTTTGTACTGTATTTCATAAAATTTGCAGTTAAATTTTTTATTAATTTTTATTTTGTTTTAAGACAATTTCTTTAAATAGTTGCTTTTAATATAATAAGTTTGATATAATAACCATGATAAATATTATAAAATTTTAAGGTATAGGAGTTTAGATAAGATGAATTATTTAAAAAAATGTTTAATATCATTATCTTTTATATTTTTATTAACAGGTTGTACAAAAGATGAAACTAGCAGTTACACTTCATATTTAGAACAATTTGTTACAGATGATACAACAATATTAACTTCTTTTGACCTTTTTGACGAAAAAGAAGTAACAGAAGAAAGAGTTTTACAACAATTAGATATTGTAATGGATGTTTTAGAAAAAGAATATGAGGTTACTGTACCAGAAACACTTGAGCCAAATCAAGTATATGAAGTTGTATCAAAAGATGAAGCACAAGATATTTTTAAAGTATATTACATAAATGATACAGGATATATTACTGCTAAACGTACATTTATAGATGACGCTATAGAGTTTATAAATCAAAAAGAATTAGAAACTGGAGAAAGCTTTTATGCACCTATTAAATGGGGGACTGTGCTCATAACAGAATATGATATTGGAAAAGCAAATATACAAGAAACAGATACAGAATATATAAAAAAAGCTGAAGAATATATACAGAGCTTATTACCTTACATAAATTTTGAAGATTATACATTAAAAGTATCAGAAGGTGATGCAGGGCAAATGCGTTTTAACTATTATACAGATGAAGCAATAGAAAACGATGAAATATATGATTTATCATGGATCTCTCCTTTAATGGATACTAATATTGATATTGGTATAGGAGACCGTGATTTATTAGATAAATTTCTTTATAATGAATAATAAAAAAATAGGCAGAAATATTTTATCTGCCTATTTTTATTGTAAAATTATTGAGCTTTTAAAGTTCTTTTACTTTTAATTGTTTCTCCATATGTTTTCATTGGTTGAGCTAGATTTGTATTTGCTTTTTTACCAGGGTCTTTAATTAAATATCTTTCATACCCACTTTTGCTAGTATCAGTTCCTTTTATTAAAACATAATGTCCTGGTAATTGGCAAATTGATGGTTTACCATTTTTTTCAAGTTCTCCAGCCATATCAGAAATTGTACTCCAAACAAATTTTGTACCATCATATGTAATTGGTTGATAAGTTAAAAGTCCATCATTATTTGTAGACTGTTTAATAACTTCGTTTATAACATCAATTTTACCTGCATTAGATGTTAAATCTTTTTCTTTACAAATAATCATTGCCGCACAGCAAACCCCACAACCAGAATCTTTTATAGTTGATTTCCCATCTTTAAATTTAATAGTTGCAAAATTACTATCAGCTTGATTAATATAATATTTCTCAAAATCAATATTTATGTCTATCATAAAAATTTCCACCTTTCTATAGTTCTTTATTTAATATTTAAATTTTTATAAAGTTTTATAAAAGTACATTTCCATAAGGGCTTAATAACAATAAATATGCCCTATTATTTATTGTCATTTATGGATATATTGGAAAGGCAAGAGTAAATTATACAAAAATAAATGGGAGAAAATCAAGAAACTTGTTTATAAAAAAAATCGATAGGAGATAAATA
>CBCPNA010000029.1:0-13943 GCA_965120415.1 uncultured Bacillota bacterium
TCTTGATGCCTAGGCATTCTCCCTTTGCTCTTATTAGCTTGACCTCTCACTTGTATCTTTCCGTTTGTTATATGTTTTCAATTTCCATTTTGTTTGATTACTCAAACAACTTTTAAATAATAACATATTAACTTATAATTGTCAATAATTAAAGTAAAAAAATATTAAAAATTTTCCAAAACTATTAAACTGTTTTGCTACTTATACAAAAAATAAAATAAGTCAATAATATAATAAATTTTTTATTGAATAAAAAATAAAATTGTGTTAAAGTTTTTTTATAAACATTTTTAGGAGGAAATATATTTAAATGTGTGGATTTGTAGGTTATACCGGAAATATAGAAAATAATGAACAAGTTATAGAAGATATGCTAAATAAAATCATCCATCGTGGGCCTGATAGTGCCGGTATTCATACAACTAATGCTGTAACAATGGGCTTTAGACGACTTAGTATAATAGGGCTTGAAAATGGTAGCCAACCTATGTATAATGAAGATAAAAGCATTGTTATTGTTTTTAATGGAGAAATTTATAACTATGAAGAATTAAAAAAAATGCTTATCAAAAAGGGGCATATTTTTAGCTCTGAAGCAGACACAGAAGTTTTAGTCCATCTGTATGAAGAAAAAGGAGAAAGCATGCTAGAAGATTTAAGAGGCATGTTCGCATTTACTATATACGATTATAACAAAAATCTTCTTTTCGCCGCTAGAGATTTTTTCGGTATAAAGCCCTTTTATTATTGTTTAGCAAATGAACATTTGCTTTTTGGCTCTGAAATTAAAAGTTTTTTGCAATTTCCTTATTTTAAAAAAGAAGTTAATCACGACGCTTTAGAAAGTTATTTGTCTTTTCAATATTCTGTTTTAGAAGAAACATTTTTTAAAGGAGTATTTAAGCTTTTACCGGGGCATTATCTATTATTTAAAGACAACAAATTAGAAACAAAAAGCTATTTTACCCCTATGTTTAGCCCTACTAATAGCAAATTACAACCAGTCATTAAACAACTAGATGAAGTTTTAAAGCAATCTGTAAAAATGCATAAAGTAAGCGATGTAGAAATAGGCTCATTTTTATCAAGTGGAGTTGATTCTAGCTATATTGCCGCAACTTTTGGTGGTCAAAAAACATTTACAGTAGGCTTTGATTACGCTAATTATAATGAGATTGAATATGCTAAAAATTTAGCTCAAAAACTAGAAATAGAAAATATTAACAAAACTATATCAAAAGAAGAATTTTGGCAGGCTATAAAAAAGGTACAATATCATATGGACGAGCCTTTAGCAGACCCAGCAGCTGTAGCTTTATATTTTGTTGCTAACATAGCTAGCCAGCATGTTAAAGTGGCTTTATCCGGCGAAGGAGCAGATGAGTTCTTTGGTGGTTATAATATTTATAAAGAGCCTTTTGATATATCTTTTTTAACTATTTTGCCTAAATTTTTAAGAAAGTTTTTTGCTAAATGTGCTTTGCTTGTTCCCTTTTCTTTTAAAGGCAAAAATCTTTTTATTAGAGCATCTAAAACTGTTGAAGAAAGGTTTATAGGCAATGCTAATATTTTTTCAAAAAAAGAAAGAGAAGAAATTTTAAAAAACCCATCCAAAAAAATTTCTCCTCAAGATATAACAGCCCCTTTTTATGAAAAGATTAAAGATTTAGACGATGTTACAAAAATGCAATTTTTAGATTTAAATTTATGGCTTGCTTCAGATATACTTTTAAAAGCAGATAAAATGAGTATGGCAAACTCTTTAGAGGTGCGTGTACCTTTTTTGGATAAAGAGGTATTTAAGCTAGCTAGCAAAATACAAACAGACTACAGAGTTAATAAACAAGCAACTAAATATATCTTTAGGATGGTTGCTAAAGAATATTTACCAGACATTGTTTCAAGCAAAAAAAAGCTTGGCTTTCCTGTACCTATAAGGCTTTGGCTTAAAGAAGATGAATATTATAATTTAGTTAAAAGGTACTTTTGCTCTGAAACAGCCAAAAAATATTTTAATACAGACAAGCTTTTGCATTATTTAGAAATGCATAAAAAGACAAAAAAAGACTTTAGCCGTAAAATTTGGACTGTATACACATTTTTAATTTGGCACGAACAATTTTTTGAAAGTGCTTAATATTATTTTAGGAAAGGATTTTATATTATGGATTGTATTTTTTGCAAAATTATTAAAGATGAACTTTTTGCAAGAAAAGTTTATGAAGATAATGATTTTTTAGTAATTTTAGATGCTTTTCCAGCAAATGAAGGGCATTTACTTATTATACCAAAACAGCATTTTAAAAATATTTTTGAAATGCCCGATGATATTTTAAAAAATGCTTACCTTCTTGCCAAAACTTTTGCAAACAAAATAAAACAAAATTTAAATACACAAGATATAAATATTTTGCAAAATAACGGCAAATTAGCTGGGCAAATGGTTAATCATTTTCATATACATGTAATACCACGTATAGCAAATGATAGCGTTACTATTTCTTCTGAGCATGTTGAGCTATCAGAAGATAGGCTAAATGAAATAGCAGAAATTTTAAGGAGGTAATAATTTTGGATTTTCATAAAAGCGCTAGCTTATTTTTTTTTAAAACAGTTTTATTTTATATTTTAATTAGCTTATTAATTTCATTTTTACTTGTCCTTTTTTTACCAGCTTTATTAACTAGTCCTAATTCTACCAGCTATCAATCTCTTTTAAGTTTTTTTATTTTTATTCCTATTATATTTTATTATAAAAAATTAAATAAATTAAAATTTAATGAAATGCTATATTTAAAGCCTATTTCTTTTAAAAATATTGTTTTTATTATTATTTTTGGCTTTTTGATGCAACCTATTTTACAATTAGTAAGTAGCCTTACAACATTTATCTTTAAAGAAAGTACGTCACAATTTGTAATTTTTGATGAAAATGCTAGTGTTATTTTTCTATTTTTTTCTATGGTTATTTTACCAGCCTTTTTTGAAGAAATTATTTTTAGAGGAATGTTTTTAAGAGAATATAAAGATGCTAACTTTTGGTATTTTATTATTTTTCCTGCTTTATTTTTTGGATTATTACATTTAAACATTGCCCAATTTTTTTATGCTTTTATCGCTGGTATGTTTTTTACATTTATTGTTAAAGTTACAAAGTCTATTTTTTCTAGCTTTATTTGTCATATTATTTTTAATGGAACACAGTTCATTTTATTATATAATTCAATCAATTACGATGATATTTCCGCAATTTTAAATCTAGGCTTTTTAATTTTATTTTTAATGTCTTTATTATTTTTTATACTTTTTATATATTTATTTATAAAAGCTAATAAAGAAAATATTATAGAATTAAAAGCTCATTTTGAAAAAAATAAAGAAAATAAAGCAAAAGTATTTAATAGTTATTTTATATGGTCGCTTATTATATTTTTTGTTTTTTTATTGCTAAATTACATTTCTTTAGATTTATAAAATACATAAAAGCAAGCTAAAAAGCTTGCTTTTTTAATTATTTGCTCTACCTAAATATTCGCCTGTTCTTGTATCTATTTTTACTTTTTCTCCTGTTTCTATAAATAAAGGTACATTTACTAGAACACCTGTTTCTACCTTTGCTGGCTTAGTTGCTCCTGTTGCTGTATCTCCTTTAAAGCCTGGCTCTGTTTCTATTATTTCAAGCTCCACAAATAAAGGAGGTTCTATACCAAAAATGCTATCGTTGTAAGATAATATTTTAACACTTTCATTTTCTTTGATAAATTTTAAAGCATCCCCAACATCTGCTGCATTAACTGCCGTCTGCTCAAATGTTTCATTATCCATAAAATGGTATAATTCGCCATCGTTGTATAAATATGTCATATCTTTTTTATCTATATGAGCTCTTGCCATTTTTTCAGTCGGCCTAAAAGTCTTTTCTACAACAGCCCCTGTTACAAGATTTTTTATTTTTGTTCTTACAAAGGCTGCTCCTTTACCAGGCTTAACATGCTGAAATTCTAATATAACAAAAATATCCCCCTCGTATTCTATAGTGACGCCGTTTCTAAATTCACTAGCTGAAATCATTTTATATCCTCCTAATAAAAATTATATGTCCACAATATAGTATCATATTTTTAACCATTTGAAAATACTTTATTTCAAATATTTAATTTTTTATAAAAATTAGCCTTAATTAATCAAAAGCTTTATTTATTTATATTTCTCTATTTAAAGCTTTTTAAAGCTTCTTTTTTTATCTTTTTTCTTTCATATATCCTTGTTGCAAATAGCTTAATTGTAGCAAATACCGGAACAGCAAAAATCATACCAAAAAGCCCAAATATCTTCCCTGCTGCAAAAAGAGATACAAGTACTAAAACAGGGCTTAATTCTACACTTTCTCCTATAACTTTAGGTGCTATAAATATAGTATCTATTTGTTGCAATATAAGCATAACAATAGTTGAATAAAGTGCATTTATAGGTTCGCCACTTATTAAAGAAACAGATATAGCCAAAATAAAACCCATTAAAGCTCCAAAATACGGTATTATATTTGAAAATCCAGAAATAAACCCTATTATAACAGCAAAATTAACCCCTATTGCTGATAATGAAATACTTATTAATATAGCCATTATAGAAGCATCTAAAAGAGTACCTCTTATATACCCAGAAAATACAGCATGTATATCTCCTAAAGAATTTTTTATAAATCTATATATCTTTCTTGGTAAAAATGTAATACCTATTTCTTCAAATTTATTTTTGATAGTAGCTTTATCTCTTAAAAAATAAAACGCTATTACAATACTTATTATAATATTTATAATACCATTTGCTACTGATGTTATAATATCTATCATACCGTTAGCCATGCCAGAAATAAAATTTGTTATAAGCGCTATAAATTTATTTAGCTGGGGCGAAATATAATCAAAAATACCCTCTGTTTTTAAATAACTTTCTATTTTGTAATAAATGTTTGAAAAATCGTTTACAAATACAGAAACAGAATTTTTAATACTACTTGTTATATTTTCTAAAATATTGTTACCGCTACCAGAAGATTTAATCTTCATAACCAAAATATACATTATAATTATAAAAAAAATCAAAAATATAGCATATGTCGCAATTGTGCCAAAAGTCCTTATTTCTATATTATTTGTATTTTTTTGTTTCTTCTTTTTTAATAGCTTTACCTTCTTTTTATTATCTTTTAATTTAGGCAAAATATACCTTACATACCTACGATGAAAAAATTCTACAATAGGGTCTAGCAAATAAGCTATAATAAAAGCTATAATAACAACAGAAAAAACAGAAGAAATCCATTTTAAAATACTACTTATATTGCCCAAAATTACAGACATATTTGAAAATACATAGACTAAAAAATCAATACAATATTTTAAAGAATATATTAATATAACTGTTACAATTATATGAAAAGCTATAATTAAATACTTTTTATTCCAGGGTAATTTCATTTTTTTCTCCTTTCTATCAAATTTGTTTTATTAAGGAAAGCAAAAATGCCCAAACTCTATCTACAGAAGTAATGCTTACATATTCATTAGGGCTATGTGGGTTATATATATTAGGTCCAAAAGAAATAATATCTAAATGAGGCAAGGCTTTTATAAAAACTCCACACTCAAGCCCAGCGTGTATTATCTCTATTTTTGCTTCTTTGCCTGTCATATCTTTATAAATTTCTATACATTTTTTTGTAATATTAGAATTTTTGTTATATTCCCATGCTGGATAATCACCTTTAAATTTAATATCTGCTTTTAGGTACTTGCAAATAATTTTTAAATACTCTATGAGCTCTTCTTTTTTAGAAATAAGAGAACTTCTTATAGAAAGAGTTATTTTAAAAGTATCTTTATCTATGCTTATAGCTCCTATATTAATGGAGCTTTCTGGCAAGTTTAAGGTATAATTTGTAGAATAAACGCCGCTTGGTATTAGGTACATAATATCCAAAATTTTATCAAAAGATTCGTCAGAAAGGCAATGCTCGCTTTTATTACTTTCTATAATATTTATATTAATATCATTTTCTAATTCATATTCTTGCCTTAATGTTTCATTTATTTGCATCAAGCAATTTTTAATATCATTAAAATACTTTCTATCAAAAGAAATAATAGCATCTGCCTCTCTTGGTATAGCGTTATCTTTAAAGCCTCCAAAAATGCTTGTAATATTAATATTAAAATTATCTTTTAAAATTTTTAATGTTTTTATTAAAAGCTTATTAGCGTTAGCTCTTCCTTTATTTATATCAACTCCAGAATGTCCACCAAAAAGCCCACCTATAGATAATGTATAAAAAGAAAAATCTTTATTAGCTGTTATTTTAAAAATAGGAAAAGATATAGTAGCTTTAACCCCTCCAGCACAGCCAACTGTAAAAATCCCTTCATCTTCAGAATCTAGATTTAATAAAACTTTTGCGTCTATTTTGCTTTTATCTAAAGATATAGCCCCTTCCATACCTGTTTCTTCTGAAGTTGTAAAAATTGCTTCTAGTGGTGGATGTGGTATATCTTTTGCATCTAAAAGCGCTAAAGCCATAGCAACACAAATACCGTTATCTGCCCCAAGTGTCGTACCTTTTGCTTTTAAAATATCTCCATCGTATATTAATTTTATAGCATCTTTTAAAAAATCATGCTCTACATCTTTATTTTTTTCACATACCATATCTATATGCCCTTGCAAAGCAATAGTATTTGCGTTTTCAAGCCCAAGGCAACCTTCCTTTTTAATAATAACATTAAAAAGTTTGTCTGTATAATAGTACAAATTTCTTTCTTTAGCAAAATTAATTAAATACTCACTTATTTCTTTTTCATTGTAGCTACCATGTGGTATTTTGCTTATTTCTTCAAAAAATTTAAACACTTTAAAACTTTTTAAATTTTCTATATTTTTCAAATTAGTTCTCCTTTATTATTCATTTTTATTTAATGGTGGATTAAAATAATGCTTTCTGCAAGTTGAAATAAAGTAATCTTTATCTTCAAAAATATCCCCTATAACAATCATGTTGCCCTCGCTATCTTCCATAATCGGCTTATTATTTTTAACTCTTAAATTCATTATCGCTTTAGAATTACAAAAGGTACATACACTTTTTATTTCTTGTATACTATCAGCGTAGTAAAGTAGTGCGCTAGCCCCTTCAAAAAGCTTGCCTTTTATATAGCTATTTTTAAGCCCGTAACATAAAACCGGTATTTTAAAAAAATCAACTATTTGAGTTAATTGGAAAACTTGCTCTCTGCTTAAAAATTGCGCCTCGTCTATTAAAATACAATTATACATTACTTCTGAAATTTTTTGTTTTAAAAATTCATATAAATTATCATTTTGGCTAAAGCAAAAACATTGATGCTTATAAGCTAAAGCACGACTTTGTATATAATTTTCATCATTTCTTAAATCTAGGTTAGAACGCATACATATAATCTTTTTGCCTTGTTGCTCATATTTATGAGCAGTCATTAATAAATCGGCTGATTTAGATGCATCCATTGTACCATATTTAAAATATAATTTAGCCATTTAGCTATTTTTCCTCCATTTGATTAATTAATTTAAAATCTAATGTTTTTTCTTTTAAATTAGCACAAGTTAATTCAACTACAACTTTATCCCCTAAAGAATATGTTTTTAATGTATTTTCTCCTATATATCTCATATTATCTTCATCATAGATATAATAGTCATCTTCTATAGTTTTAACAGAAACAAGCCCTTCTACCGTGTTTGGAAGCTCTACATAAAGCCCCCAGCTAGTCACCCCAGATATAACAGCATCAAAAATCTGCCCTATTTTATCTTGCATATATTCTACCTTTTTAAGCTGTATTATTTGCCTTTCTATCTCTTCTGCATTTCTTTCTTTTGAAGAACATAAATTTGCTACAGCTGGCAATTTAGTATTTAAAATATCTAGCCTATCTTTATCTAGCTTGCCGTCTATATGCTGTTTTATAATCCTGTGTATTTGTAAATCGGGGTATCTTCTTATAGGCGATGTAAAATGACAATAATATTTTGTTGCAAGCCCAAAATGCCCACTGTTTTCAACGCTATATCTTGCTTGTTCAAAGCTTTTTAAAATAACTCTGTTTATAAGCATATCTTCGGCTGTATTTTTAGCTTTAAACAATATTTCTTGAAATGCTTTAGAATGGATATCGCTCCCTTTTAATATATATCCAAAATTTTTTAAAAATTGAGCAAGCTTTTCTATCTTTTCTAATTTTGGATAGTTGTGTATACGATATATAAAAGGCACTTCTAGCCAAAAAAATTGTTCTGCTATTGTTTCGTTTGCTATAAGCATAAATTCTTCTATAATGCTTGTTGCTATATTTTTTTCATAAATTTTTATATCTAAAGGCTTTCTTGTTTCCTTATGCAGAATAATTTTGGCCTCTGGAAAGTATAGCTCTACAGAACCTCTTTTTATCCTTTTTTTATGCAAAATATTTCTTAATTCATGCATATTATTAAACATTTCTAAATAATCTTTATATTCTTTTTTGTATTCAGAATCTTTATTGGTTAAAATATCGTTTACTATTGTATAAGTGAGCCTTTTATCTACATTTATAAAAGTTTTTAAAACTTCGCTAGATACAACCTTTCCTGCTTTATCTATTTCCATAAAGCATGTTAAAGTAAGCCTATCCTTTTTAGCATTTAAAGAGCATATGCCGTTTGAAAGCTTGTGTGGTAGCATAGGTATAACCCTATCTATAAGATATATGCTTGTACCTCTTTTTAGTGCCTCTTTGTCTAGCAATGTATTTTCTTTAACATAGTGCGTTACATCTGCTATATGCACCCCTAATTTAAAATTACCGTTTGCAAGCTTTTGTATCGTTATAGCGTCGTCCAAATCTTTTGCATCTTCGCCATCTATCGTAACTGTTGTTATAGTAGTTAAATCTAGCCTATCTTCTTTATCTTTAGGCAAGACTTCATCTTCTATATCTTTTATTTCGTTATATATAGCATCATCAAAATCTAAAGGAAGGTTAGCTTGCCTTATTATAGATAAAATATCAACCCCCGGGTCATTTACATGCCCTAATATTTCTAATATTTTACCTTCTGGTTTTTTGTCTATAGTTTGTTTTTTTGTAATTTTAACAACAACTTTATGACCATCTACAGCCCCATTAATATTTTTTCTTGATATAAAAATATCGTTATAAAGCCTTTTTTCATCTGGTATAACAAAGCCAAAACTTTTGCTTTTTTCAAAAGTACCAACAATTAAGTTATATCCAGCTTTTACCACTTTTAATATTATACCTTCTGGGTTTTTAATATCTTTTTTAGTTATTATTTTACAAAGAACTTTATCTCTATGCATCGCTCCATTTGAATATCTAGCGCTTATAAATATATCTTCTTGGCTTTCTTCTTGTACAACAAAGCCGAACCCTTTAGCGGTGCTAACGTATTCTCCATAAATAAGCCCAAGCATTTTTGGGGTTACAACCTTTTTTTTTGAGGTTAAAACAAGCACTCCATCAGAAATTAGATTATTTATAATTTCCAAAAATAAATCTTTATCTTTATCCGGCACTTCCATTATCTTCATAATATCTTTAATTTTTATTGGCTTATACTCTTTAGAATTTATAAAAGATAATAATTTTTCTTGTTTTTCTTTAATATTTATATCTTCTGACAAGTAAAGTCCTCCTTAAATATGGAAAATTTATAAAAGCTTTAAATTTTTAAATTAGGTACAGCATTTAAGCTAAGGCTAGCAAAATTTGATTTTTGATATTCAAAATAAGCCGCCGACGCTATCATAGCAGCGTTATCTGTACATAAGCTTATAGAAGGCAAAAAAAACTCTATATTATTTTCTTTACAACTTTTTGCAAACTCTTGCCTTAAAAATGAATTAGCAGAAACACCTCCAGCCAACGCAAGCTTTTTTAAGCCCTTTTCTTTACAAGCTTTTATTGTTTTAAATATTAATACTTCGCATAAAGCATTTTGAAAAGATGCAGCTAAATCTTCTTTTTTGTATTCGATATTTTTCATATTACAACTATTTATAAAGTTTAAAACAAAAGATTTAAGCCCACTAAAGCTAAAATCATAGTCTCTAGAATTTATCATAACACGGGGCATATCTATAGCATCTTTATCGCCCATTTTGGAAAGTTTGTCTATTTGCACACCCCCGGGGTAAGAAAGCCCTATAGCCCTTGCCACTTTATCAAAGGCTTCCCCGCAAGCATCATCTCTTGTTTTGCCTATTATTTCAAATTCTGTATAATCATTTACTTGTATAATATGCGTATGCCCCCCTGATATAACAAGCGATACAAAAGGAGGTGTTAAATCTTTATGCTCTATATAATTTGCGCAAATATGCCCTTTTATATGATTTACTGCTATTAAAGGCTTTTTTAAAGCATACGCTAAAGCTTTTGCAAAGCTAACGCCAACAAGCAACGCCCCGACAAGCCCCGGCCCATTTGTCACCGCTATAGCATCTATCTCTTCAAAAGTTAAGCCGACCTCTTCTAGCGCTTTTAAAGCTACTTTATCTATTATTTCTAAATGCTTTCTTGAAGCAACCTCCGGTACAACCCCGCCAAAAGTCTTGTGTGTTTCTATTTGAGAATATATAGCATTTGATATAATATGCCGTCCATTTTTAACTATAGCAACTGATGTTTCGTCGCAAGAAGTTTCTATAGCTAGTATAAAAGTATCCATAAAACCTCCTAAAACGCTTTTCGGGTAAAATTATCTTTTAATTGTGATGCAAGAAGTGTAATAATTATAACAAAAGATACTAATTTTAAACTATTAAAAAATAAGCCTAAATTACTTTGTATAATAAACATAGCCTCATTAAAAAAGCCTGATATAGATGTATTAAAATTTTCTATATGGTCATTTATTATTAAAAGCTTGTACAAAATCGATTTTTGGTTAGATAATAACAAAATATTTTCTTTATTAAACCGTGTAATTAATGTAAGAGTTAATAAAGCTATATATGAAATTAAGCTTACAAAACAAAAATTTTGCATTTTATTTTTTATTTGCAAATATTTTGGCTCTATATTTTCTATTTTTTGCATAACATTAAGCTCTAAGCTTTCTGGTGCTTCTAAAAGATTGTCTTTTTCTAAAAATTCATCTAAAATTTCTGTATATAAAGCAAAATCTTTAGAACAATCTTTGCAACTTTTTAAATGATTTTGCAAAAAGCTATTTTCTTCTTCTGTTATGCTATTTTCCATAAAAGCAAGCATTAATTCATTAATCTTTTTACATTCCAACATTTCCACCTTCTTTCACATTTGAAAGTTGTTGTTTTAATATTTTTCTTCCCCTAAAGATACGATTTTTAACTTTAGATAAAGGTTGGTTTGTAATATTTGCTATTTCTTGATAGCTAAGCCCTTGTTTATGATAGAGGATTAAAGGAGTTTTATACATCTCTGGCATCGCATCTAAAAGGCTGTTTAAAAAAAATTCTTCTTCTTTTTTTATGTATTGTAGCTCTGGCGTATTGTCGGCGGCAAGCTTGTATGAAACATCTTCTATAGAAATAACCTCGCATCGTTTCTTTCTCATATAGTCTATAATATGGTTAGTCGTTATTCTTATTATCCATGTAGAAAATTTAAATTCTGGAAAATATTTGTCTAGATTATTATATATTTTTATAAACACTTCTTGTGCTAAATCGTTTGCATCTTCTTTATTGCTAACCATCTTAAAGGCTATAGAATAAACTAAATTTTTATACCGTTGCATAATTTCTGAAAAATATTGCTTTTCTCCATATAAACACTTTTTTACTAATTCATAATCTGTTAAATTTTTCATAAGCATCTCTCCATTTTTAATAAAACTAATCTTCAAAATATATTGTTTTGGTAAGCCTGTCTTGCCCTATTATAGTATTTTTAAATATATTTTTTGCATTTTCTATATATAAATGAGGGTCGGTTAAAGAGGGGCTAAAATGCGTAAGCCATAATTCTTTCACATTTCCTTTTTTTGCAAGGGTTGCTGCCTCGCTAAATATCATATGTTTTTTTTCTATAGCTTGTTTTATTTTTTCTTCTTCGCCGTACATACCTTCGCAAATAAATAAATCTGCCTTGTGTAAAAAATTATATAGTCTTTCAACGGGTCTTGTATCTGTACAATAGACAAGCTTTATAGGCTTTCTTTCTGCCCCTAGCACCATCTGAGGGGTATATAAGCTGTTGTTGTATTTAACATTTTCTCCTTTTTGGAGCTTACCCCACAAATTTTTAGGTATATTTAGTTTTATTGCTTTATCTATTAAAAATTTGCCTGCCCTTTTTACCTCTATAGAATATGCAAAACAAGGGACTTTATGATCCAAAAGTATCGCTTTTAAAAAAAATTGCCCTAAATCTATTTCTTCTGAAGTATGATTTTCTTCTGTCAAGGTTAATTCTTTTATATTAACATCAAACGGTATTTCTGGAAATATTGTGGAAAGACCGTTGTACGCATCTAAAATGCCTTTAGGGGCAATTATGTTTAAAGGCAATGTACGGCCATAATTACCAATTGTTAGCAAAAAGCCCGGAAGTCCAGCTATATGGTCTGCGTGAAGATGGGTAAAACATATAGTATCGATATTTTTAAAGCCCCAGCCTAAAAGCTTAGCCGTAACCTGCGTACCCTCACCACAATCTATAAGAAGCATTTTGCCATTTACTCTAATTAAAAGAGAGGTTAAAAACCTTTCTGGAAGAGGCATCATACCTCCAACCCCAAGCAAACAAACATCTAACATTTTTTCTCCTAAAATTATAAAATTATTATTTGTTTTAGTATACCACAAATAATAAATATTTACAAATAATTTTTTTGTTAACAAAATTTCGCTATACTTTTATTTTATCTTTTTAAATAACTTTAATATCAAAGTATATTAAAGTTTATTGTTTTATTTAATATTTTATCTTAAATTATTAATAATTTTACCTTTTCATAAAAAATAATATTTTTCTCAAACATATATATCCTTAAAATCCTCTTTATAAAAGCACAAAAAAGACACCTTTTGGTGTCTTTTTCTTATTTTATATTACAGACTTGATTTTGCGCTTGAGATAATTTCATAAATTCTTTCTATTATAGCTGCTATTTCTGCTCTTGTTATAGAATCTTTTGGATTAATTTTTCCATTATTTCCATTGATTACACCTAAATTTACAAGTTTTGCTACAGATTCAAGTGCATAAGATGATATGTTAGAAACATCGCTAAAGCCTGTTAACCCTGAAGTACTACTATCTGTATCTATGCCTAAGCTTTCTAAAAGTCTTGCTGCCATAACCATAGCATCTTGTCTTGAAATGTTAGCGTCTGGTGAGAAGTTATTTCCACCTGTTCCGTTTACGATACCGTAATCTGCAGCTATCCCTACAGCATTTGCATAATAAGCACCTGAAGGTACGTCGTCAAAAGTAGTACTAGAAGTTTCTCCATCAGCACCTATAAGTCTCACAACCATCAATGTAAAGTCTGACCTTTTTGTATTTGAGCTTACTCCAAAGCTACCATCTGGTAAACCATTTACAATACCAGTTTTTGATAACGTTGAAATCGCATCTGCTGCCCAATGTGTACTAGGAACATCTGTGAAAGTTTTAGCTGTTCCACTTGCTGATGGTAAAGTTATACTTGCTAAAGAAAGAGTTTTTGAAGAAGTTGTACTACTTGAGCTACTTGAAATACTGCTTGTAGAACTACTTGATGTGCTATCATCATCGTCATCATCGCTACTGCTTGATGTAGTACTACTGCTGCTTATCACTGCACTACTACTTCCACCACTTGAGCTACTAGAGCTACTTGAAGAGCTAGAAGAACTACTTGAACTACTAGAAGTACTA
>CBCPNA010000030.1:0-30242 GCA_965120415.1 uncultured Bacillota bacterium
ATTTTAACATACAAAAAATCTTTATTCAAGCATAATTTAAAAAATAAAATTTATTTGTAAAATTATATTAATCAAAATAATTTGTTATAAATATTTATAAATATATTAGATTATTTTGTTTAAATTCTTTATATTATTTTTTATATACATTATATTTTTTTATAATATTTATAAAAATATCTTGACAAAATATAAATTACAGTTTATAAATAAAATATGTAGAATACAATTACGTATTCTAATAAATAGGATTAACCTATCAAGGAGGATTAAAATGAACAAATCTGAATTTGTTACAGCTATAGCTGAAAAAACCGAATTAACAAAAAAAGACACAGAAAAATTTTTAAAAGCCTTTGAAGAGGTTGTTACAGAGGAGCTTTCTAAAAAAGGAGAAATAAGATTAGTTGGGTTTGGTACATTTGATGTTATTGAAAGAGCAGAACATATGGGCATAAACCCACAAACTAAACAACCTATGAAGATAGCAGCATCTACAGCACCTCGCTTTAAAGCAGGTAAAGCTTTAAAAGATTCTGTAAATAACAAAAAATAAATCTTTTTTAAGTCTCACTTAATGTGAGGCTTTTATTAAAAATTATTATAAAAAGGAGTTATTATGCGATTAGATAAATATTTAAAAACAGCAAGGATTATAAAAAGAAGGACTGTAGCTAACGAGGCTTGCGATGCAGGGCGTGTTTTTGTAAATGATAAAGTAGCTAAAGCATCTTTAAGCGTAAAAGTTGGCGATATAATAAAAATCAATTTTGGTAATAATGAGGTAAAAATTAGAGTTTTACAAATTAAAGAAAATGCAAAAAAAGAAGAGGCTCACCTAATGTATGAAAATATTTAATATATTTAGATATTTAGTAATTTTATTGCCTTTGACAATAAAACTACTAAATATTAAAATAATAAAATAGTAAAATTATAGCATTTTTATAAATTCTTTTTTTAGTCTTGATATTATCTTTTTTTCTAATCTTGATATGTAAGATTGCGATATGCCTAGCATATCTGCGACTTCTTTTTGTGTTTTTTCATTACCGTCTGAATATATGCCGTACCTTAGCTTTATTATAACCTTTTCTCTTTCTTCTAGCTTATCTATAGCTTTTTTTAAAAGCGTTTTATCAACTTCTTCTTCTATATTTTTTGATATAACATCGGCGTCTGTGCCTAAAATATCTGATAGCAAAAGCTCATTACCTTCCCAATCGACGTTTAAAGGCTCATCTATAGATATTTCTGTTTTTATTTTAACATTTCTTCTTAAATACATTAGTATTTCATTTTCTATACATCTTGTAGCGTATGTTGCAAGCTTAATATTTTTATCTGCTTTAAATGTATTTATAGCTTTTATAAGCCCTATGCTCCCTATAGATATTAAATCTTCTAGGTTAACCCCTGTATTTTCAAATTTTCTTGCTATATAAACAACAAGCCTTAGATTTCTTTCTATTAGTTTTTCTTTTATTTTTGCGTCGTTTTCTCCCCCTAAAAGCAGTATCATTTCTGCCTCTTCTTCATTAGATAGAGGTGCTGGCAAAACTTCTGTGCCGCCTATATAAAAGATATTTTCTTTATCTTGATCTTCTTTAAAAATATCAAAAAATAATTTTATAAGTTTTTTTATATAAATCATAAAGTTTACCTCCATATTATTTTAACAATTCTGGATTTAAAAGTGCATTATAGCTATTATCTTTTGCTATTTTAAGATTTGATATAGCGACAATAGCGTCTTTTATACAAATATTTTTTTCTGTTTTTATTTCTAGTATATCTATTTTTAGCCCTATCATAAGCCCACTTTCTTTGCCTATGCTTTTAAAAGGGATAAATCTAATATCATTTTTTAAGCCGTCTTTTAAAAGATAGGTTAAATCATTTTCATTATTATTTATATATGTATTTAAAGATTTTGTTAAAATTTTTTGTATAGCCAAAAATTCTACAACCAAAACAGGTTTTTTTGTAATAGGCTCTATTAGTGTATTACCGGTATCTAAAAGTGCATTTAAAATAACATTTTTTCCGTTTTTATAAAGCACTATTTCATAAAAGCATTGCCCTTTTAAAAAAAGCTTTTTGTACCATTTTAAGCTTATTTTAATAAATATATAGCAAATAAATATACAAACTAAAAGCAGTTTAAAAGAAATATTTTGTATTATACTATAAAAAGTATTGTTAAAATAAAAAAGATAAAAACAAACACCAGCTATTGTAAAAGACACTAAATTTACTATAAAAAAAAGTTTAACATAGCTTTTTAATGTTTTTGGCTTAAACGATATGTAAATAGAAAAAAGCATAATGACAATTGTTGATAAAAGCTTTAAGTAATTTTTATATGGTATAAACATAATAAATATTAAATATAATAAAGAGCCAAAAAAAGCACCAAGTAAAAGATTTTTTAAATTTGATTTATTTACTATAAGCTTATTTACTATCAAAAAAATAAAAAAAATCATAAAAAAGTTTATAATAAATAATACGTCGGCGTAAATTTCTATTTCCATTTAACCACTCCATGCTTTTATATTAAAATTATATATTTAAGTATAAAAAAATTTTGCTATAATTTGTATTTATATTAAAAAATAAATTTGCAAAAATAAACATTTTTTTTATAATAAAAAAGCTATCTTGTATGATAGCTTTTTATTGTTCTTTTTTTAAGGCTTGTAGCTGGTTTTTTAGAGATGTTAATTCTGCTTTTTCTTTATTCTCTTCATCTTTTGTTATACCAACCTCTCCTTTTCCATAAAAACTCTTTACCAAAAGAGGTAAAGAGTTTTAGTGTTATTAAGTATTATTCAGTATAATTTATAACAACAACTTCTGTTTCTATACCAGTAGGCACAGCTGCTATAGTATCATCGTTTATAGTTATTTCTTTTGCTGCTATTTGTGCAAATATTTCATCGTATTCTTCTTGTGTAAATGTTTCAAAAAGAGATGTTTCCATTGGTAAAAGCACGCTTTCTGTTTCTGCATCTAATGTTATAGATCTACCACCTTCAAATGTGCCAGAATATATAGCGTCTAGCTGTTCATATATAGCTTTTTGTAAGTTTTTCATAGCAGAAGTTATAACAGTATCTGATTCTTCAGATTGGTCAACATCAACTCCTATAACTTTTTTACCGTCGATACCTTCAGCCGCTTTCATAACAGAGTTACCTACGCCACCACCACAAGCAAATATAACATCAACTCCATCATTGTACCATGCTGATGCTTTTGTTGTATTATCTGGAGTTGCCTCAAAATTACCTACATATGTATAATTTATTGTTACATCACCTGGGCTTAGCCCTAATTCTTTTGCAGCATAATCTGCCCCTTGTATAAAGCCGTATCCATATCTTATAACAGCAGGCATAGCATAACCACCCATAAAGCCTAAATTAGTATACCCTTCTTTAACAATAGCGTATCCAGCCAAAAACCCAGCTTCTTGTTCAGAAAAGTATATAGAAATAGTGTTATCTGTAATTAAAGTTTCTGCATCTTCTGCTTCAGATTCACATGGAGTACCATCTATAATTATAAAATTAACATCAGGGTATTTTGATTGCATATTATAAACAGAAACTTCAAATAAATATCCAGGACAAACTACAGTTTTAGCTCCGCCTTTTATAGCAAGCTCTATAGCTGTTGTTATAGCCTCTGTTGAGCTTTCTGTTGGTTGGTAATATTTATGTGTTATACCGTTTTCTTCTGCGTATTGTACAACACCTTCCCATGAGCCTTGATTAAAAGATTTATCGTCAATAGTACCTACATCTGTAATAAGTGCTATTTCATATCCAGTCGATTCGTCTTCTGCTGAAGCTTCAGATGTGCTTTCTGTTGTATCTGTAGTTGTATCTGATGATGTAGAAGAACCACATCCAACTAGCGCTAAAGAAACAAAAGTACCAAATAATAATTTAAGTAATTTTTTCATTAAAAATTCCTCCTAAATGAAATATATATTAAAAAGCATTTGCTTTCTAATAACTAAAATTAGATTTGATATTTTTAATAATATCGATAGCAGAGCTTGTACCTAAACGGCTAGCCCCCTCTTTTAAAAATTCTTGCATATCTTCTATAGATTTTATACCACCTGCCGCTTTTATTTTAACATCTTTTCCGATATGCTTTTTAAACAATTTAATATCTTCTATAGTGGCACCTTTTGTACCAAAGCCAGTGCTTGTTTTTATATAATCTGCTTTAACGTCTGTTATAATGTTGCAAAGCTCTATTTTTTCTTCTTCTGTTAAGTAGCATGTTTCTATAATAACTTTTAATATCTTATCTTCACAGGCTTTTTTTATTTGTACAATTTCTTCTTTTATTTTATCATAATCTTTATTTTTTACATCAGAAATGTTAATAACCATGTCAATTTCTATAGCGCCGTCTTGTATAGCCTTTTTTGTTTCAAGTACTTTAATTTCTGTTGTATTATAACCTAAAGGAAATCCAATAACAGTACAAATTTTAAAATCTTTATATTCATCTTTTACTCTTTTTATATAGCAAGGTGGTATACAGACAGTCGCTGTTTTATATTTTATAGCTTCATCACACAATTTTTTTATATCCTCAAAAGTGGCAAAAGGTTTTAATTGTGTATGGTCTACAAATTTTAATAAATTTTCAAATTCCATATAAAAACTCCTTATTATTAAATAAATTTTTGTACAGTATCTTTTGTAACTATGCCTAATATTAAAGGTAATTTTTGGGGCTTTTGTGTATCAAAAGAAATTGCATCTAAAAATATTTTTTCTGTATTTATAAAATTTTCTTCTAAAGAGGTAAATAAATAAGCTATAACATCACCCTTTTTAACAAAATCAGTAGTTTTTTTGCACATAATAATACCAGAAGTAGGGTCTATTTTGCTATCTTTAGTCTTTCTTCCTGCCCCAAGCATAACAGCTATATTGCCTAATTGTTCTGTATTTATTTTTGATATATAGCCCTCTTTATTGCTTATAATTTCTTTTTTAAATTTTGCATTTTGAAACTTATCTGTATTTTTAATAAGGCTTGTATCTCCTCCGTGAGCTTCTACAATTTGTATAAATTTTTCAAATGCTTTACCATTTTGTATTACATCTTTAGCCATTTCTTTTGCAATTTCTAAAGAAGGAGCTTTTTTTGCCATATATATCATGTAAGCAGAAAGGGTTACACAAATATCTATTAAATCTTTATCTCCTTTTCCGATTAAAATATCTATAGCCTCTTTTATTTCTAAACAGTTGCCTATATTATTACCAAGGGGCATGTCCATATTTGTTATTAAAGCTATTGTTTTTTTACCAGCGCTTTCTCCTATAGATACCATATTTTTAGAAAGTGCTATTGCATCGTCGATATTTTTCATAAATGCACCACTTCCAACCTTAACATCTAAAAGTATGCAGTCGCTCCCTGCAGCTAGCTTTTTACTCATAACAGACGCTGCTATTAAAGGTATGCTATCAACCGTTGCGGTAACATCTCTAAGGGCGTATATCTTTTTATCTGCTGGTGCTAGATTTTCTGTTTGTGATACTATGCTAGCCCCAACATTTTTAACTATTTCAAAAAACTGTTTTTGAGAAATAGTTGTTTTAAAGCCGTTTATAGATTCTAATTTATCTATAGTGCCCCCTGTATGCCCTAGCCCCTTGCCAGACATTTTAGCTATTTTTACCCCACAAGCAGCAGCAATAGGCGCTATTATAATAGTAGTTTTATCGCCTACTCCTCCTGTAGAATGCTTATCGACTTTTATACCGTCTATTTCAGACAAATCTATAATATTACCAGAATATGCCATCGCAAGAGTCATTTTATAAAGTTCTCTATCTGTCATACCTTTTATAAATATCGCCATAAGAAGAGCAGACATTTGATAATCTTTTATTTCATCTTTAACGTAGCCATCTATCATAAATTGTATTTCATCGTCTGAAAGCTTTTGTCCGTTTCTTTTTTTATAAATAATGTCATATATCCTCATTTTAAAATCTCCTATCTTTTTGATTGGTCATAAGGTATACCTAAAGCTTTTGGGGCTTGTGATTTTTTAGATAAAAATATTAAAACAATAAGTGTTGCTATATAAGGTATCATTTTATAAATTTCATTTGAAATAGGAAGTGTTTTTAAAAACGGTACTATAGAATAAGAATTAGAAAGTGTTTTCATAATACCAAAGAAAAATGACGCTATTAAAATCCTAAAAGTTTTCCATTGCCCAAAAATTAAGACAGCAATTGCCAAAAAGCCATATCCAGAAACACTACCGTTAAAATTTGTAGAGGTTGGTATAATAAATATAAGCCCCCCTATACCAGCCAAAAAGCCAGATATAATAACAGAAGTGTATCTAATAAAATAAACATTTATGCCAACAGATGCTCCAGCTTGAGGATGCTCACCACAAGCCCTAAGCCTTAATCCAAATTTAGTTTTGGTTATGATAATATAAGAAATGATAACAATTATTAATCCAATATAAGTTGTTATATATACATTTTTAAAAAATATATCGCCGATAAAAGGTATTTTAGAAAAAAGCGATACTTCTTTTATCCTAAAAGTATCTGTAAATTGTATTTGTTGCACATTTTGAAAAATCCTTGCAAAATATATTGCAAAAGCTGGAGCAAATAAATTAATAGCGGTACCACTTATTGTTTGATCTGATTTTAAATTTATAGCAGAAAAAGCATGTATTAAAGAAAATAAAGCTCCAACAAGCCCAGCTACTAATAAAGCACAAATAAGAAGCCCTTGCCCAGAAAAAGTGTCTTGAAATTTGTTAATAAACAATGTTCCAAAAAAAGCCCCTAATATCATAAAGCCTTCTAGCGCAATGTTTACAACTCCACTTTTTTCTGAAAACATGCCTCCTATAGCAGTTACCAAAAGGGGTATAGCAAAAATCATTGTTTGTTGCATTAAAAAATAAAAAATATCTATATTATTCATCTGTTTTCACCTTTTTAAATTTTTTAATAATTTTTATAATAACTTCTTTAAATATTAATGAAAATGCTCCAAAATAAATTATAGAAGAAGTCAGAATATCTATAAATTCTGGCGCATATCCAAAAAGCTGTAAATTGGTACCAGCGACTGTAAGATGAGCTATAAAAAGCCCAGAAAAAAATATACCAATAGGGTTTAATTGTCCAAAAAGCGCAACAGATATACCTGTAAAGCCTTCTTGAGATATTGTATCCACAACCTGGATATATTTACCAGAGCCGTATAAATACATAATACCACCGCCAAGACCAGCTAAAGCCCCAGCTATTACCATAGATAATATTATATTTTTTTTTGCATTAATACCTGCATATTTGCTTGCCTCTTTATTTTGCCCACAAGCTTTAAGCTCATATCCAAAAGTTGTCTTTTCTAATATAATATAAACTGCTATAACAGCTATAATACATAAAATAATAGAATAATTTATATTAAGTGTTTCAAAAAAACTTCCAGAGCCAATTTTAGGTATAATAGCATTATCTGAAACAGGTACAGATTGATTTCTTATATTATCATAAACAGTTTTTTTGGTAAGTATATTTACAAGATACATGCCTATATAATTTGTCATGATAGAGGATATAACCTCATTAACATTAAATAAAGCCTTTAAAAGCCCCGGTATAAGCCCCCATAAAGCCCCTATCAAAAATGCTCCCAAAAGCGCAACAAGCCAGTGTATACCAGATGGCAAAAAAGTCCATTTAACCCCTATATATACAGCGGCAAAAGCTCCTAGTATAAATTGCCCTGATGCCCCTATGTTAAAAAGTCCTGTTTTAAAAGCAAAGCCAACAGAAAGCCCCGTCATGATTATAGGAATAGCAAAATATATTAGCCTTGATATACCAGAAAGCCCATCTTCAAAGCCACCTTTTAATATAACTAAAAAGCCATTAATAGCTTGAATATGGTCGCTTATCAATAATATAAAAAAGCCAAATATAAGCCCACATATTATTGCTAAAATAGAAGATGAAAAATTTAATAATCCTTTTTTATTTTTAAAAACTTTTTTATTGTTTTTCATATTCTGTACTCCTTTTACTTCCAGCCATATATAGCCCAAGCTCTTTTATTGTTATTTCTTTTGGGGTAACGTTTGCGACAATTTCTCCTTGATACATTACTAAAATTCTGTCGCTTAAAGCCATGACCTCTTCTAGCTCCATAGATACAAGCAAAATAGCCTTTCCTTTATCCCTCTCATTTAAAATTTGCTTATGGATATATTCTATAGCGCCGACATCTAGCCCTCTAACCGGTTGCATTGCTATTATTAAATCGGGGTTTCTATCAAGCTCTCTTGCTATAACAGCCTTTTGTTGGTTACCCCCAGACATACTCCTTACTATAGAGCTTTCTCCTTTTGGCGAGCGTATATCAAATTTTTCAATCAAATATTTAGCATAATTTGATATTTCATTAAATTTTAAAAAACCGAATTTTTGGAATTTTTTTGTATAATAAGATTGCAAAATTAAATTTTCTTTTAATGTATAATCTAAAACAAGCCCATGTTTATGCCTATCTTCTGGTATATGTGCAAAACCAGCTATACATTTTTGCCTTATAGATTTATATGTAAAATCTTTATCTTTAAAAAATATACTGCCTTCATCAAAAGGTATTAAGCCTGTTATAGCATGGATAAGCTCTGTTTGCCCGTTGCCGTCGACGCCAGCTATACATACTATTTCTCCTTTTTTTATATTAAAAGAAATATTTTTAAGCAGTAGCTTTTTTGTTTCTTTTGATTTAAGAGAAAGATTTTTTATATTTAATATTATTTCTTCTGATTGTATTTCATATTTTTGCAAAATAAAGTCAATCTTTCGCCCTACCATCATTTCAGAAAGGGTTTCTTTTGTTGTTTCTGCTACATTAACTGTACCTATGCATTTACCTTTTCTTATAACAGTGCATCTGTTACAAATTGCTTTTATTTCATTTAATTTATGCGTTATAAATATTATAGACTTACCTTCTTTAGCAAGATTTTGCATTATTTGCATAAGCTCTTCTATCTCTTGTGGTATTAAGACTGCTGTTGGTTCATCAAAAATTAATATGTCGTTGTCACAATAAAGCATTTTTAATATTTCTACTTTTTGTTGCATACCGACTGTTATATCTGAAATATAAGCGTTTAAATCAAGGTTAAAATTATATTTTTCAATAAGGCTTTTTATCTTTTCTTTAGCTTTTTTATTTTTTAAAAAGCCTGCTTTAGTATCTTCATGTCCAAGCAAAATATTTTCAAGCACTGTAAAATTATGGACAAGCTTAAAATGCTGATGTACCATACCTATACCTAAATTATTAGCCTCTATAGGGTTATTTATTTTGACTTTTTTATCTTTTATAACAATATCGCCCTTTTCAGGCTTATAAAGCCCAAACAAAACACTCATAAGGGTTGATTTGCCAGCCCCATTTTCGCCCAAAAGGGCATGTATTTCTCCTTTTAAAACTTTAAAAGTAATATCATCATTAGCTTTAAAATTTTGAAATTGTTTTGTTATATTGTTCATTTCTATTATATATTCCAAAACTTTTCCTCCTTAAAGCTATAGATTTTGCTTACTAAAAGAAAGGGGCAACAACTCTTCTAAAAAATATTGTTTATATTCTTCTTCACTTTTAGCAAGGATAATTTTAAAATCTTTAGTATTACAAAATTCTAACATAACTTGCCTACATACCCCACAAGGGGCGCAGTAATCTATATTTTCTTTAAGCCCGTATCTACTTCCGACAATAGCAATAGCCAAAAAATCTTTTTCTCCTTCAGATATTGCTTTAAAAAAGGCTGTACGTTCGGCGCAATTGGTTGGGGTAAAAGTTGCATTTTCTATATTACAACCCTTATAAATTTTGCCGCTTTTTGCTAAAAGAGCCGCTCCAACTTTAAAATTAGAATAAGGAGAATAAGATAACTCTTGGGCTTTAAAAGCTTGTTTAATAAGTTCTTTCATCTTAATACCTCAATTATTTAATAATTTCTTTTAAAAAACTTGTTCCGTCTATATTTGCATTTATATTAAAAATATCTAGTATTGTTTTTGCTATGCCTGCAAAAGTATTTCTTGTACCTAAAGAAATGTTTTTAATACTGTTTGAATAGATTAATAAAGGCACATTTTCTCTTGTATGGTCGGTTCCTTTAAATCCTGGGTCGCAACCGTGGTCTGCAGTTATGAACAAAATGTCTGTATCTTGCATACCAGCTAAAAAATCTAAAAGCCATGTATCAAATTGCGCTATAGCTTTTGCATAGCCTTCTATATCGTTTCTATGCCCATATAGCATATCAAAATCAACAAGGTTAATAAACGCAAGCCCTTTAAAATCTTCTTTTAAAAGCTGCATAGTTTTTTGCATACCCTCTGTATTGTCTTTAGAAGGAATAGATTTTGTAATACCACATCCAGCAAATATATCGTTTATTTTGCCAACGGATATTACGTCTAAATTATTTTCTTTTAAATAATCTAGCATAGTCTTTTTAGGGGGTAATAAAGCATAATCGTGCCTATTTTTTGTTCTTTCAAAAGGGTATCTGCCTTTAAAAGGTCTTGCTATAACCCTTCCTACAGCATGCTCTCCTTTTAATATCTCTTCTCTTGCTATTTTACAATATTTATACAAACTTTCTAAAGGGACTATGTCTTCATGTGCCGCTATTTGAAAAACGCTATCAGCAGAAGTATATACGATTAAATCGCCTGTTTTAATATGCAAGTCGCCATAATCTTTTATAACATCTGTACCAGAATAAGGCTTGTTACAAATAACTTTTTTGCCTATTTTTTGCTCAAACTTTTTTATTATATCTTCCGGAAAGCCGTTTGGATAGGTTGGTAAAGGCTTTTGTGATATAACCCCTGCTATTTCTAAATGTCCTATTGTTGTATCTTTGCCTTTTGATGCCTCTTCAAGTCTTGCAAAGGCGCATATAGGCTCTTTTACCTCTTTTTTAAGAAAGGTAAGCCCTTCTATATTAAAAAGCCCCATTTTTTGCATATTAGGGGTATTAAAGTAGCTAGATTTTGATATTGTTAAAAGGGTATTAGCCCCTTCATCGCCAAAATCTTTAGCATCTTTAGCCCCACCTATGCCAAAGCTATCTAAAACAATTAAAAAAGCTCTTTTAAAGTCCATATAAATTACTCCTAACAATTTTCAATTTATATATTTAAATTTTAACATATTAATTTTGTTTTTTCAATTTTTTTTTATGATATTTTTTTGTTTATTTTGCTATTTAAAGCTATTAAAATCAAAACGTTGATATGTCTTCTATAAGCTTATTATTTTTTAAATTTTATTATTTGTGATATATTGCTAGTTCATAGGCTTATAGCTCAAAATATATTTGTTAACAATATTGTTAACTAGTTTTTTATGTATTATAATAAATATAAAAATATATAGAAAGTTGGGTAATATGTTAGGACTAATTACAGAATATAACCCTTTTCATAATGGACATATTTTGCATATTAAAAAATCTAAAGAAAAGACAAAAGAAGATAATGTCATTGTTGTTATGAGTGGTAATTTTACGCAACGTGGAGAGCCAGCTATTATGGACAAATTTTTACGTGCAAAAATAGCTCTTTTAAACGGAGCAGATATTGTGATAGAATTGCCTACATATTTTGCTACATCGTCGGCAGAATTTTTTGCTATAGGGGCTATTGATTTATTAAATAAAACAGGAGTTGTAAACAAAATATGTTTTGGGGCAGAAGATGAAGATTTAAGCAAATTTTTAAATATAGCTAAAATACTTGCTAATGAGACAGAAGAATTTAAAAATATTTTAAATATTAATTTAAAAAAAGGGCTTACCTTTCCAAAAGCAAGACTTAATGCGCTATCTTATATATTAAAAGAAGATTTAGATTATTTAAAACAGCCTAATAATATTTTAGTGCTAGAATACTTAAAAGCTATAATAAAATTAAACGCTAACATTACCCCTTTTGCCATAAAAAGAGAATATGCCCCTTTTCATTCTACAGATATTTTTGGCAATATTGCATCAGCCACTGCTTTAAGAAAGGCTTTTTATAATAATACAAAAAGTATATACAATTGTATACCTCAAAACTCTATCTATTTAATACAAAATATTAAAAATATACCTTATTTAAACGACTACAGCCCTATATTAAGCTATATTTTAAAAACAGCTAATATAGATTATTTAAAAAATATATCAGAAATGCAAGAAGGACTAGAAAATAAAATATTAAAAAATGCTAATATCTTATTAATATCAAATTTAATAAACGCTATACAATCTAAAAGATATACAGAAACAAAATTACAACGCCTTATTTTAAATATAATTATCCAAAAAACAAAAGAAGATGATATATTTTTTAAAAACAATTTAAATAGCTATATAAAAGTTTTGGGCTTTAAAAAAGCCTCTTCATACATTTTAAAAAAAATGCATAAAGAGGCAAAAGTCCCTATAATATTAAATTTAAAAAATGCCAAAAATATTTTGGATAATAAAAGCTTAAAATATTTAAATAGAGATATTAAAACAAACGATATTTATCATATAAAAAACAATAAGCCGATAAATTATGAATATTTACAGCCACTTGTTATTATTTAATCTTGCTTTATTTTAAAAGACATTTTCATATATATAATAAGAAAAATAGTGCTTAAAATCCAGGATATAGGATAGCTTAAAAATACCGTAAATATATTATTATAAACTTTAAGCCCTATAATAATCCATAAAACACGGAAAACGCACCAAAATATAAGCATAGTCGCCATCGGCACAACCGTTTTGTAAGCTCCTCTTAAAGTACCGGCTATACCTTGTGTTATAGCTAAAACAGCGTAAAAGGGCGCTATTGTTTTCATCATATATGTGCCGTAATATACAACTTCTTCATCAGAATTAAATATTTTTAAAAAATAAGGGGCGAAAGTAAGCATTATTATAGATATAATAGCTACAACAATACAACTCATAAGTATGCCTATTTTATAGCCCTTTTTTGCTCTATCATATTGTTCAGCGCCTAAATTTTGGCTAACAAAAGTTGTTATAGCTAAAGAAAAGCTACTAACAGGCAGTATACCAAATCCCTCTATCCTTTGATAAGATGCACATCCAGCCATTGCTATTTGCCCAAAGCTATTTATACCACTTTGCACTAGTGTGTTAGAAAATGATACAGCAGTATTTTGCATACCGCTAGGTACCCCAAGTTTTAATATTGTTTTAAAAAATTCTTTATGAAATCTTATTTTTTTAATTTGTAATTTGTAATGTTCCTTTGTTTTAGCTAATTTTATTATAACTAAAAGAGCGCTTAGGCACTGTGATATTATGGTGGCGTATCCAGCGCCTGCTATCCCCATGTTAAAAACTATAACAAATAAAATATCTAGCAAAACATTTAAAATAGATGCTATTATCAAAAAATATAAAGGCGTTCTAGAATCGCCAACAGCTTGTAAAATAGCACTACCTATATTATATAACATAACAGCTAAAACCCCACAAAAATATATCCTTAAATATAAAACAGAAGAATTCATTACATTTTCTGGAGTTTGCATAAGATTTAATATAATAGGAGTAAATAAAACCCCAAAAAATGTTAAAAATATGCCCGAACATATAACAATTGCAAAAGCAGTATGCAGAGCATCTTGTAATTTTGAATATTGCAAAGCACCATAATACCTTGATATAATAACGCTAGCCCCAACAGAAAGCCCCATAAAAAAACCTGTAAGCATATTTATTATAGGGCTACTAGAGCCAACAGCCGCTAAAGCCTCTTGCCCAACAAAATTACCAACAATTACAGAATCAACAGCACTATAAAGCTGCTGAAAAAGGTTGCTAAGCAGCAGTGGTAATGAAAAGATTAAAATTTGCTTCCAAATACTCCCATATGTCATATTTGTTTTATTTATCTTCATATTAAATGCTCCTATAATAGTTTAAAACAAATGCTTTTTATATTTAAAGACTATAGTCAAACTATAGCCTTTAATATTATTCAAAGTCGTCATAATCTTCATAATCAAGGGCGTTATAATCTTGATAAAAGTCTTCCTCATTATTGTTATGAGCAGAAGAAACTCTGTTTATAATTTTAAATATTAAAAATACTAAAATAATAATAGTAATACAAACCCCAAAAATGATTAATAAAGAAGTTTTGCTACTTACTTTATTTTTTAAATTTTGTAATTCTTTTTTTAAATCATTAATTGCTATTTCTGTTTTCATAATTAAATCTCCTTGATATTTTATTTTTATAAGCTTTTATTAAGTATGCAAAAAGGTTAAAATAATCTTATTTAATATAGTATACTCCTTTTTTATATTTTTTTCAAGAAATATTTATTATTTTTTATAAAATTTATTTTTTGGATTAAATGGAGATATTTTTAAATAATATTTTAATTTAAAGCTTGCGTTTATAATCATATAAAAATAAAATATTAAAAAAAATATTGCATTATAAGGTATAGTATTAAATAATAAAATATTAAATAACCCATGCAAAAAAAGGGGCAATATATAAGATAAAAAAGCGTTTTTATTTTTTATTTTAAATTTATTAATAGACATATAATAGCCCATAAAAAAGCCAAAAAGAGCATGCGCCGGTACAGAAAATATAGCCCGTAGAACAGCAGTCCTAAGCCCTCCTATGTTTATATCTAAGCAGTAGAGCATATTTTCTATACTTGCAAATCCTAAAGATATAAATATAGCGTATACAAGCCCGTCAAAAGGTTCGTTATAGTTTTTATTTTTCTTTATTAAAAAATGCAGTATTAAATATTTATATGTTTCTTCTACAAAAGCTGCTATAATAAAAGATTTAAAAAATATATAAAAAAAGTAATTTGTATTAAAATAATCTTGAAATTTAAATAAAACATTTTGTGTTAAAATAATAAAAATAGAAGATAAAAAGCCATATAAAGTGCCTTTTAAAGCTAGCATTTTTGGTTCTTTTTCATATTTATCTTTAATATAAATATATATTAAGATAGATACAATAGGCGCTAAAGATAAAATAAATAATTTCATTAATTATAGCTCCTTAAAAGTTTATAATTATATAATTTATAAAATTATTTATTTTTATACAATTCTTGCTTTTTTTTAATTCTTATATCTTCGCCAAAAAGCTTTATTATTTCATATTCTCCATAAAATCTAGAAACAACCCTTGCAGAATATTGCTCTAAAAGCTTTTCTGGGTTTAGGTTAGTTGATATAATAGTTGGCTTTTTTTTAAGTATTCTTGTATTTATTATGTTAAAAAATTCTGTAAGGGTAAAATTGGTTATAAACTCGGTGCCTAAATCATCTATTATTAATAAATCGGCATCGTTTTTAAATTCTTTATAATCTTTTTTTAAAATATCTTCATAGTTTTTAGCAAACTTTTTTTTAATAGATTCAAACAAATCAAAGGCAGTCATGTAAACAACAGTCTTACCTTTATCTAAAAGCTCTTTTGCTATACAGCTACAAAGGAAAGTTTTGCCTATACCAGAATTGCCATAAAATATAAAATTTTTAAATCTTTCATCAAATTTATCAACAAAAATGTTTAATTTAGCCATAACTATTTTAATATTTTCATAAGGTGACATTTTGTTTTCTTCATTTATTTCTTTAGAATAGTAGTCGTAATTAAAAGTTTTAAAATTATCTGTTTTTATAATTTCTGCTAAATTTGACATATTATAAGCTTTAAAGATAAGCTTATTTTTAAAGCAAGTGCATTCTTTGTTATTTATAAAGCCGGTGTCTTTACAATATTTGCATTCATAAACTTCTGTAAAAAAGTTTTCAGAAAATCCGTTTTCTTCCATTAGCCGTTTTCTTTCATTTTGCAAATTTAAAGAAATGGTTTTTATCTTTTCTATATAAGCTTCTTTTTCTTCTTTAATCGCTCCTATTATAGCTTTTGTTATTTTTATACCTACCATGCTTATTTCTTTATCGATTTCTTCTATCTGTGGGCAAGCTTTATATAAAATTTCTTTTTTTAGGTTAAGCTTTTGCTTTGCTTTATAAGCCATTTGTTCATATTCTTTTAATAATTCTATATATATTTCTTTTTCTAGCATTTTATTATTCTAAGTCCTTTCTAAGAGATAATATTTCTAGCTCTCTAAGCATTTTAAAATCTAAGTTTGGCTGGTCATAGTTGTTAAATTTGGTTGGTACAGAAGGACTATTTGCTTTAGCTTTTTTGATTAGTTTATTATTAATTGTTTTATTTTCTTCATGATATTTTTTAAATAATTCTTCTGCTTTAGCTATTGTTTTAACTCCTTCTTTTTTAAAGTTTTCCATTATTTTGTTTATGTAGCCAAAATTAGGGGTACCAACTTTCATAACAGCATCTTTGCAAGCAAATTCTACAACATCTAGAGGTATTTTAAAATCAATTAGCCATCTTTTTATACATTTAAGCTGGTTATCTATAGGTTTTCTATTATAATAGCCAAGCGCATTCATTATTACTTTGCTATCGTTATCAGTCATGTTTATATAATCTTCCACCTTTTCTATAGAATCTATGTCGTTTTCAAGCCAGTCTATCGCAACCTTTTCTATATATCTAAATTTAGTTTTGCCTTTATCTTTACAATATGTTAAAAGCGCTGCAAAAACTTCTTTATTTATTCCATAAAATTCAATCAAATCGGCTATTTTGCACCTATCGTCATGTGTTAAAGTTGTGGCTAGCTTGTTTTCTGCTATTCTAAAATAGTCTATAATTTTTTTATTTTCTATTTTATTTTTTATATTATCTATGTTATCTTCTATATTTTCTATAATATTTTCTAATTTATCTTTTTGTTTTATATTTTCTGTATTAGTTTGAGCAAAATTATTTTTTGTAAGATTATTATTAAAAAATGTTATATTTAATGTATCTTCATCTTGTGTAAATTTAAGCAAATTTTCATTTTGCCAATAATTTAAGCATTTTATTATATCCGATGCTAATATATCGAGCTTTTCAGCGGCTAAAGAAAGCAGTATTTCTTCTTTATTTATATATTTTTTTAATAAATATATATATATAATAACATATAAGGGGTTAGCCTTTGGCATATCTTCTTCTATAAAGCTATTTGTGATAGGGATAAAAGGAAAATACCCAAAAACGCTATTATCAGACATAAAATCAACCTCTCACTTTTATTACTAAAAATATGATAGCATAAACACACTTTTTTTTCAAGCAGAACAAAAATATTTAATATTTTTTTTATAGACAGGCAACATATTATTTTTTTTGCATAATATTAAATATAACTTTTTTAAGGGGGATTTTTTCCTATGAATAATAATGTTGGAGTAACAAATACTTTTGGTTTTGGCGGTGAAAGCCTTATTTTAATCTTATTCTTATTATTATTTTTATCTCCAGGAGCTATAGGTGGATGTGGTAACGATAGCTTTTTAATCTTAATTTTATTCTTATTAATACTTATGCCTAATTTTAACAGAGGAGTATGCTAATATACGTTTTTAAGAGGGTAGATAAAGTCTACCCTCTTTTATTTTTATTATATAAAGGATATATAAAGTAAGGCTACTTTTTACATATACAAGGCAAAGCTTTATATTATAATTTTTAATTTTATATTAGTTTAGGCTAAGATTTTTTCTCAGCTTTTTTTATATTTTTTGTATTAATTATTTAAATTTGATAAATAATATAAAATATTTTAATTTGATTGCATAAATTATATTGACAAATTAATAACAATGTCTTATAATCTAGTTGTTAAATAAATAACATACTTTTGCTTTATATATTTTTAATATTTTATATAATAGGAGGGCTTATTATGGCAAAAAAACAAAATATAACTATTGTTAATGATATTAATAGCTTAAAAATGCGTATAGAAGAATTAAAAAAGGCTCAGCAGATATTTTCTACCTATACACAAGAACAAGTTGATAAAATTTTTAAAGCTGCTGCTTTAGCCGCTAATAAAAATCGTATATATTTAGCTAAAAAAGCTGTTGAAGAAACAAAAATGGGTATTGTTGAAGATAAAGTAATAAAAAATCATTATGCATCTGAATATATATATAATAAATATAAAAATGAAAAAACTTGTGGAGTGCTTAATGAAGATAAATCTTTTGGTACAAAAACTATAGCAGAGCCTATTGGGGTTATAGCTGCTGTTATCCCAACAACTAACCCAACTTCTACCGCTATTTTTAAAACATTAATATCCTTAAAAACAAGAAATGCTATTATTATAAGCCCTCATCCACGTGCCAAAAAATGCACTATAGAGGCTGCTAAAATTGTGCTAGAGGCTGCTGTTAAAGCTGGTGCCCCAGAGGGCATTATAGGCTGGATAGATGAGCCTTCTATCGAGCTTACTAATGAGGTTATGGCATCTTCTGATATAATTTTAGCAACTGGTGGGCCTGCTATGGTTTTATCTGCATATTCTTCTGGGCGCCCTGCCCTTGGGGTTGGTGCTGGTAATGTACCTGCTATATTTGATGAAACAGCTGATATAAAAATGGCTGTTAATTCTGTTATTGTATCTAAAACATTTGATAATGGGGTTATATGTGCATCTGAACAATCTGTTATTATTCATGAAAATATTTATAAAGAAGTAAAGCAAGAGTTTGTAGATAGAGGTTGTTATATATTAAAAGAAGATGAAATACAAAAAGTTAGGGACACTATATTAATAAAAAAAGACGATAAACATATATTAAACGCTGATATAGTTGGGCAACCAGCTGTTAAAATATCAAAACTTGCTGGTATAAATGTACCTGATAATACAAAAATCTTGATAGGAGAAGTTACCTCTGTTGATATGTCTGAAGCTTTTGCTCATGAAAAGCTATCACCTGTTTTGGCTATGTATAAATATAAAAATTTTGACGATGCACTTAAAATGGCTGATACATTGATTAAAGATGGTGGTTATGGACATACTTCTTCTATATATATAGACACATTGATAGGTAAAGAAAGGCTAGAAAAGTTTACACATATGATGAAAACAGGGCGTATAGTCGTAAACACTCCATCGGCGCATGGTGGTATAGGTGACCTTTATAATTTTAACCTTGCACCATCTTTAACCCTTGGCTGTGGCTCTTGGGGAGGCAATTCTATTTCTGAAAATGTTGGTATTAAACATCTTATAAATACTAAAGTTGTTGCAGAAAGGAGAGAAAATATGCTTTGGTTTAGGACTCCTCAAAAAGTTTATTTTAAAAAAGGGTGTTTGCCTGTTGCTCTTGAAGAATTAAAAGATACACTTGGCAAAAAGAGCGCTTTTATAGTTACAGATTCATTTTTATTTAAATCTGGGGTTACAAAAATGGTTACAGATAGGCTAGATAAGATGGGTATTAAACATACTACATTTTTTGAAGTTGAGCCAGACCCAACTCTTGCATCGGCAAAAGCTGGAGCTAAAGCTATGAGTGCTTTTGAGCCTGATTGCATAATAGCTATAGGAGGAGGCTCTGCTATGGATGCTGCTAAAATAATGTGGGTTATGTATGAACATCCAGAAGTCGACTTTTTGAACATGGCTATGAGGTTTATGGATATAAGAAAACGTATATATGAATTTCCTAAAATGGGAGAAAAAGCATATTTTATAGCTATACCAACATCTTCGGGCACTGGCTCTGAAGTTACCCCTTTTGCTGTTATAACAGATGAACAAACAGGAAGTAAGTATCCTTTAGCTGACTATGAGCTTTTGCCTAATATGGCTATTATTGATGCCGATTTAATGATGAGCCAGCCAAAAGGGCTAACAGCAGCTTCTGGTATAGATGCTTTAACCCACGCATTAGAAGCTTATGCATCTATCCTTGCAACAGATTATACAGACGGCTTAGCGCTTAAAGCATTAAAAAATATATTTACATTTTTACCACGTGCTTACAATCAAGGAGAAACAGATATAGAGGCAAGGGTTAAAATGACTGATGCATCTACCCTTGCTGGTATGGCTTTTGCTAACTCCTTCCTTGGTATATGCCATTCTATGGCGCATAAATTAGGCGCTTATCACCATTTGCCACATGGAGTTGCTAATGCATTATTAATTACAGAAGTTATGAAATTTAATGCATCAGATGCTCCAACAAAAATGGGTACATTTTCTCAATACCATTATCCTAAAGCTATAGAAAGATATGCAGAAATTGCAGACTTTTTAGGTATTAAAGGTAGCTCTAATAAAGAAAAATTAGATAATTTGATAAAAGCTATAGAAGATTTAAAAGCAGAAATTGGTATAAAAAAATGTATTGCCGACTACAATATTTCAGAAAAAGATTTTCTTGAAAGACTTGACGACATGGTAGAAGAAGCTTTTGATGATCAATGTACTGGTGCTAACCCTCGCTATCCTCTAATGCAAGAAATGAAAGATATGTATTTAAAAGTTTATTATGGAAAGTAAAATGTTTAATAAAAAAGCCCACTTGTATAGAAGTGGGTTTTTATTGTGCTTTACAATAAAAAATAAATAAGTTATAATAAAATATATTACTCATTTGTAATATTTATACTTTTTTAGTAAATAGCTTTTTATCATAATAATTATTTGCAGAAAAGTAATTTATAAACTATAATAATTTTAACGGAGGAAAAATGAATTTAATAAATAAACTTTTAGATAAATCAAAGGAAGCTTTTGTAATGGCTATCGAAATTTATAACAAGCCAACTATAAAATATCGTGTAGAAGGATTTTCATTTTTTATATGTAATTCTTGGGAATTAATGTTAAAGGCGTATTTAATAAATACTAGAGGCGAAACTAGCATATATTTTAAAGATAAACCAAATAGAACAATATCTTTAGAAAAATGTATTAAAGATATATTTACAAATGATAAAGATCCTTTAAGATTAAATTTAGAAAAAATAATAGAATTAAGAAATACCAGTACACATTTTATAGTAGAAGAATATGAAATGCTTTATGTGCCCTTATTTCAAGCTTGTGTATTTAATTTTGTTGAAAAGATGGAAAAATTTCATTCTATTAACATGGAAGAGATTATTTCATATAATTTTATAAATTTAAGTGCTAATATGTCATATTTTGATGAAGAAATAATACGAGGAAAATATTCAATAGAAATAGCAAATAATTTAATAAATAATAAAAATATTATTGAAAAATTAAATGCAGAAAATAATCAAAATTTTTCAATAAAAATAGAGTTTAATCATTATATTACAAAAGATAAAGGTAAGGCAACATCTTTTGTAAATATTGATAAAAATTCAAAAAATACAGCAATGATAATTAAAGAAGTACAAAACGTAAATAAAACTCATAAATACTCTACTAAAGAGTTTATTTCAAAAATAAATAATAGACTATCAAGAGCAAATATTGATTTAAAAATAAATAATTATCATTTCCAAAATTTAGTTAAATATTATAATTTAAAAGAACAACCTAAATTTTGTTTTAAACATGAAGTATCTAATAGATTTACTTATTCTCAACAAGCTATTGATTTTATATTTAACGAAATAAAAAAAGACCCCAAAAATATACTAGAGAACATAAAAAATAAGCTAACCCAAGGGGCAAAGGAATTCTAAAGCAAAAAAAGCTCTACTCTCATTACGAGAACCCAGCCTTATCCATCGCAAGTTAACTTATTTTTATAATAACATTATATTCACTATATGTCAAGATTATTCTAAAATATTTTCAAACAAATAAAAGTCGCTCAAACGTCTTTTTTATTATTCTAAATCCCTTATTTTATAAGCTCTAAAAACTATTTTTATGTTAAAATAGGTATATATTATAAAATATCAAAAAATGACTTGTATTTATCTTTTTATAATAATATAATAAGATTGTAATTTATTTAATATGATTGAGAGGAATTACTAATGAAAATTTTTAAAAAGACTTTAATTCCTTTATGTGCAAGTGTAATGTTGTTAGCAATACCTACTTTTGCTATAAATATTCAAACTACTGAAATAAAATCAAATACTGAAACAAATCTAGATAGCAAAGATTATAGTACATCCCTTTATGAAGTTTCTCATACTTATAGTAATTTTGTATTATCAAGTGGTACTAGCCTTAATACTAATATTTCTTTAAGTAGTTCACAACCATATGGAAAGGCTCATTATTACAATTCATCTGCCTATCCAGCAACAATGACTGTTTCAGGAGTGGAAACTATAACTATTGCTCCATATTCAAGTGGTTATATAATATGGAAAAAAAGTTCTACTAAAAAAACTTATAATGTTACTGTTACAGCAACTAGCGGTACTTTAAGTGGAAAATTTTCTTTAGCTAAAGCAGATGCTGAAGATCAATTTCAAAAGTAATGTAAAGTAATATATTTTTAAATTTGATATTCTTGATAGAGTATCACATTTTTTTAATTTTTAACATATTCATTACATGTCAAGATTATTCTAAGATAAAGTTATTTTTTATCTTTATATAAACAAAAAGACGTTTAAACGTCTTTTTTATTACCCTAAGGCTCCCTATTTTATAAGCTCTAAAAACTGCTCTTCTGTTAAAATAGGTATATTAAGTTCTTTTGCCTTTTTATTTTTAGAAGATTGTGAATTAATATCATTATTTATCAAATAGCTAGTATTTTTAGATATAGAAGAAGCAACTTTACCCCCAAGGCTTTCTATTTTTTTTAAAAGCTCATTTCTATTTTCAAAAAATTGTAAAGAACCTGTTATAACAAAAGTTTTATTTTTTAATATTAAATCTTGATTATTAAAATCTTCTTTTTTTATATTTATATATTTTAAAATATTTTTTATATTTTGTATATTTTTTTCTTTTTGAAAGTATTTAAAAGTAGATGCTGCTATTACCTCACCAAAACCGTCTATTTCTATTAAATCATCTATACTGGCTTTTATAATACTTTCTAAATTTCCTTTAAAATGGCTTACAAGGAGTTTTGCGTTTGAAAGCCCTACTTGCTCTATACCTAAAGCATATATAAAATTTGCAAGATTTACATTTTTAGAATTTTCTATAGAGTTTATTATATTTTGGTAAGACTTTTCTCCAAAACCAGGCATATTTATAATTTCTTCTTCAAAATTTTTTAAATTATATATATCATCAAAATGCTTTAAAAAATGTTTTTCTATAAACTTTTTAATTGTCGCTTCTGAAAGCCCCTCTATATTCATAGCATCTCTTGAAACAAAATGTACAAAGCCACTTAAAATTTTTGCACTACAAAATTCATTAGTACATTTTAAAATAACCCCTTCTTTTATAGAGGTAACTTCTGTTTTATGCTTACATACGGGGCAATTTTTAGGTATAATTAAATTATCACTTTTGGTAAAATTTTCTGCTATTTGTGGTATTATCATATTAGCTTTATAAACAGATATTTCATCGCCTATACCAAGCTTTAAATTTTTTATAACGCTTATGTTATGTAGGCTAGCTCTATTAACGGTTGTACCTTCTAGCTCTACTTTTTCAAAAATAGCAATAGGGTTTATAAGCCCTGTCCTTGAAACGTTCCATTCTACGTTTAGAAGTTTTGTTTTACATACTTCGTCTTTCCATTTAAACGCTATAGAATCTTTAGGAAATTTAGATGTTTCTCCTAAAGATTTGCTATAAAAAATATCATTAAATGTTAAAACAAGCCCATCTGTTGCAAAAGGGTATAAAGGAGCCCTTTTTTCAAATTCCTTTACAGAAGATGCTATTGTTTCTTTATTTACTATTTTGTATTCAACTATATCAAAGCCTTGTTTTGTTAAAAAATCTAGCTGATTTGATTTTAATACTTCTTCATCTTCTTTTATTAAAGAAAAGGCTATAAAGTTTACATTTCTTTCTTTTGTTATTTTGTTGTTAAGTTGCCTTACTGTACCGCTACATAAGTTGCGTGGATTTTTATATTTTTCTTCATCTTCCAAATTTTCATTAATTTTTTCAAAATCTTTAAAAGAAATAACCGCCTCTCCTCTAACAATAAATTTTTCTTTACAAAAAACTTTAAGTGGTATATTTTTAAAAACAGCCACATTATGTGTAACATCTTCTCCTATTTCTCCATTACCTCTTGTTATAGCTTGTTTTAAAAGCCCCTCTTCATATATTAAAGCAACGGTTAGCCCGTCTAGCTTAAAAGATAAAATAGCATCATTATCTTTTAAAAATTCTTCTAGCTTAGGTATTTCTTTTGTTTTGTCAAGAGAAAGCATCTTTTTTTCATGCTTTACTTTTTTAAAATTATCAACAACAGTATACCCAACGTTTATAGTCGGACTGTTAGAGTATACAATACCGGTATTTTTTTCAAGCTCCAAAAGCTCATTAAATAATTTATCATATTCAAAATCAGACATAATCTGGCTATCTTTATTATAATAAGCATCATTTGCTTTATTTAAAATATTTATCAGTTTTTTAATTTTCTCTTTCATAAATAACTCCAATAAAGTATTTGTTTATCTTTTGCATGTATGAATAAAAAAATATAAGTCTGCTAGCTGTTTAATTTAATCTTTAAAAATTAATATCTTATAAGTATTATTATAATACATTTTTTATTATTTGAAAATACTTTATTTTAACTCTATAAGATTTTAATTTTGCTTTAAATGAAAGCAGTTTTTAAATTTCTTTGCATAAAAAAAAGACTGTTAATTATAAACAGCCTTTCCATTTCTTTTATCTTTAATGCCTTTTAAGACAATTTCTTTAGCTTTTACTGCATCTTGTTTATCTAAATTATCCATACCCTTTAAAGGATATTCCATACCTAATTTACTATATTTAACCTCACCCATATTATGATAAGGCAAAATATCGAGCGCTTTAACATTTGATAAACTTCCTATAAAAAGCCCTAATTGATATAGATAATCTTCATTAAGGGTATAGCCTTTAACAACAACGTGCCTAATCCATACAGGCATATTTTTTTTATCTAAATATTTAGCAAATTGTAGAATTTTATTATTAGATACAGAACATAATTTTTTATGCTCTTCATCGTTTATATGTTTTATATCTAACATTATTAAATCTGTATATGATAAAAGCGTATCTAGCTTATCCATATAGCTTTTGTTATCTGGCTCAAATACATAGCCAGATGTATCTATACAAGTATGAATATCTTTTGCTTTAGCTTTTTTAAAAAGTTCTATTAAAAAATCTATTTGCATAAGTGGCTCACCGCCTGTGACGGTAAGCCCACCTTTTTTATAATAAGATTTTGTTAATTCATAACTTGCTAATATTTCATCTGTTGAAATTTTTTTGCCTTTTGAAAACTCCCATGTATCTGGGTTGTGGCAATATAAGCACCTAAGTGGGCACCCTTGCATAAATACAACAAACCTTACCCCGGGGCCATCTACAGTGCCAAAACTTTCGGTCGAATGAATATAGCCCTCCATAATTACATAGCACTATGGAATGTTCTTGAAATAACGTCGTCTTGTTGTTCTTTAGTAAGTTTGTTAAAGTTAACGGCATATCCAGATACACGAACAGTTAATTGTGGATAATTTTCTGGATGCGCTTGTGCATCTAATAATGTTTCCCTGTTAAATACATTAACATTAAGGTGATGTCCCCCTTGTTCTACATAGCCATCTAACATTGTTACTAAATTATCGATTTGTTGGTTGTTTACATTTTTCATAAAAATTCCTCCTTTTTTAATAATAAAACTTATTGACACTCTAGCTTTAAGCTAGGTTCTTAATTTTTTAATATTTATTAAGACTTTTTATGCTATAAATTAGCACTAGGCTCGTGTCCAAACCTATTTATCTTCTAAATCTGATGCGCCATCAAATGTTGGCACTTGACAAGCCATATTTTTATTACAATCTAAAGAATTAGCTTTTTTTATATTTTTTGCGTTTATATCGTTATTATTAATGGTAATATTTACATGCCCTACACTGTCTGAAACGAAATTATCAAGCATAGATATTATATCATCGACAACATGCTCTTCTTTTTTATTTGTCATGCAAATCACCTAACTATAATTTTAATTCTAAATCTCCAACAAAAACTTGATCCTCTTTACCTAATGCCCCAGGTATAATAGAAAATGTGTTGGATATACCGTCTTGAGCATCCATAAAAGGAAGTTTGCTAACAGATGCAAGGCTTGCTATTGCGCCCTTGCTATCACGCCCATGCATTGGATTAGCTCCTGGTGCAAAAGGCTCGCCGCCCTTTCTTCCATCTGGGGTAGAACCGGTTGCTTTACCATATACAACATTTGAAGTAATTGTTAATATAGAAGTTGTTGGTATACCGTTTCTGTAAGTTGGATTTTCTCTTACGTATTGCATAAATGTGTGTACAAGCTCTACAGCTATTTCATCTACACGGTCGTCATTATTACCGTATTTAGGAAAATCACCTTCTATTTCATAATCTATAGCTATGCCGTTTTCATCTCTTATTGGCTTAACTTTAGCATATTTTATAGCAGATAAAGAATCAGCAACAACAGATAAACCAGCTATACCAGTTGCAAACCAGCGTGTTACATTTTTATCATGTAAAGCCATTTGAAGCCTTTCATAACAGTATTTATCATGCATATAATGTATAACATTTAATGTATTTACATAAACTCCAGCAAGCCATTTCATCATATCTTTATATTTTGCCATAACGTCATCATATTGCAAAATATCGTCTTTAATAGGTACGTATTTAGGACCAACTTGTTTTTTGCTAACTTCATCCACTCCACCGTTTATAGCGTATAATAAGCATTTAGCTAAATTAGCTCTAGCTCCAAAAAATTGCATCTCTTTACCTACTCTCATAGAAGATACACAACAAGCTATTGCATAATCATCGCCATGAGTTATACGCATTATATCATCGTTTTCATATTGGATAGATGAAGAAGTGATAGAAGTTTTAGCACAAAATCTTTTAAAGCCTTCTGGAAGTTTTGTAGACCATAAAACAGTTAAGTTAGGTTCTGGTGCTGTACCTAAATTATTTAATGTGTGTAAATACCTAAAAGACATTTTTGTAACTAATGGCCTGCCGTCTATACCAACTCCACCTATAGATTCTGTAACCCATGTTGGGTCTCCTGAAAATAATGAGTTATATTCTGGAGTCCTTGCAAATTTAACAAGTCTTAATTTCATTATAAAATGATCGACAAATTCTTGTATTTGCTTTTCTGTATATTTGCCATTTTTTAAATCTCTTTCTGCATAAATATCAATAAATGTAGAAGTACGCCCTAAAGACATCGCTGCACCGTTTTGTTCTTTAATAGCTGCTAAATAAGCAAGATACATCCATTGTATAGCCTCTTTAACATCTGTTGCTGGTTTTGATATATCAAAACCGTAAATTTCGCCTAACTTTTTAAGTTCTTTTAATGCTCTTATTTGTTCTGAAAGCTCTTCTCTATCTCTAATGTTGTCTGAAGTCATGAGAGAACCTGTAGATTGTTTTTGCATTTCTTTATCTTCTATTAATCTATCAACTCCATAAAGGGCAACTCTTCTGTAATCGCCTATTATACGCCCACGCCCATAAGCATCTGGTAGCCCTGTTATAATCTTGCTTGACCTACAAGCTTTCATTTCGTCTGTATAAGCGTCAAAAACTCCAGCGTTATGTGTCTTTCTATGAATTGTAAAAAATTCTTTTATTTCTTCATCTACAGTATAACCGTATGAAGAGCAAGAGCTTTCTGCCATCCTAATACCACCGTAAGGTTGAAGTGACCTTTTAAAAGGTTTTTCTGTCTGAAATCCTACTATTGTTTCTTTTTCTTTATCTAAATATCCAGCACCGTGAGAAGTTATTGTAGATACAACTTTTGTATCCATATCTAAAACTCCCCCAGCCTCTCTTTCTTTTTGATTAAGCTCCATAACCTGTTGCCATAAAGCTTTTGTATTTTCTGTAGCACCTTCTAAAAATGTATCATCTCCTAAATAAGGAGTATAATTTTTTTGGATAAAATCTCTAACATCTATTTCTTTTTGCCAATTTCCTTTTTTAAATTCGTTCCAATAAGGTTGCATTATATCAACTCCCTTCAAATTTATTGATATTATTTTTTATATTAATATTATACACAAGTTTTTGAATTAATTCAACACTATTTAATATACAATTTAACAATATGCTTTATAAGTATTATGTTATACTTATAATTTTACCTTATTATAAATATCTTATATGTTTTTGCTAATTTACATATTTTGTAAAATACACTATTATGCATAATCATGATTTAGTCAAACTTTTTATGATAGTGTAAGAAACAATTTTTGCTATGTAAAAATTATTAAAAATACTTCTTTTATTTCAAAAAAACTAGAGCAAAAGCAAGAAGAAAAGTTTTTTTGATATTTAACAAACTCTGTATAAGTAAGAATAAAAAATATTTTAATATTTTTTATGATACTGTAAGAAACAATTTTTGCTATGCAAAAATTCTTTATCATAAATAAAAATTCTTGAGCGTATACTATTAAAAAAATAAAAGAGGGTAAAAATGCAAAACAAAATAATAAAAGGAGCTTTTATTTTAACAATAGCAACTATAATAACAAGGCTTTTAGGCTTTGTTTACAGAGTATATATGACAAATATAATAGGCGCTTTAGGTATGGGGCTTTATCAGCTTATAATGCCTGTATCTATGCTTGTATGGAGCATATGTTCTGCTGGTTTTTCTACAACTATTTCTAAATTAGTTGCTGAAGAAAATGCAAAAAAAGAACACGGAAATATAAAAAGAATTTTAAAAATAAGTAGCTTTTTTTCTATCTTTTTAGCAATTTTGTGTAGTATTTTTATATTTATATTTTCAAATTACATAGTAAACAATATATTTAAAGATGATAGAATTTTACTTTCATTACATATTATGTGCATAAGCTTTCCTTTTATGGCTTATGGCTCTTGTATTAGAGGATATTTTTTAGGTATGCAAAAAACATTAATACCAGCTATTAGCCAAGTTTTAGAGCAAATAGTAAAAATGACCTCTATATACTTTTTATCTTCTTTATTTATACCTTTAGGGCTTTCTTATGCATGTGCATTAGGGGTTTTAGGTATGTGCCTTGGAGAAATATTTTCTTTTCTTTATGTCTATTTATTATACAATAGAGATAACTTACAAAAAAACAAAAAAGCAACTAAAAATATATCAAAATATTGTACAATAATTTTAGCTATGGCGTTACCTTTAACTAGTAATAGAATTTTGGGCTCTTTTTTTGTAACTTTAGAAAATATTTTGATACCACAAAAGCTTATACAATATGGATATAATAATTTACAAGCATTAAGCATATTAGGCAAACTAAACGGTATGGCTATACCTATTTTAATGTTTCCTTCCTCTTTTTTAAGCTCTATAGCAATAGCTTTAGTACCAGCTATATCTGAAGCAATTTCTCAAAAAAATACTGTATTTATAAAAAATAATATATCAAAGATTTTTCTTTTTACCTCTATTATTTCTTTTATAGCAGCTGGAGCATTATTTACATTTCCTTTAGAAATAGGCAATGTCATATATTCTCAAGATATAAAAATATATTTAATTTATTTAAGCGCTATATGTCCTTTTTTATATTACCATCTCGTGTTTTCTGGTATATTAAACGGCTTAGGGCTACAAATGTTTATATTAAAAAATAGCTTATTTTCTTCTGTTATAAGCTTAATATTTATTTATTTTTTTGTACCTTTATATGGCGTAATAGCTTTTATATTAGGCTGGCTTCTTAGCTTAATAATAGTTGATATAACAGCTTTATTAAAGCTAAAAAAACTTATTGATTTTAAATTTGATATAATAAACTATATATTTAAGCCTGCTATATGTATTACTGCTAGTTGTATTTTAATAAGGCTATTATATAATTATTTAGTTTATTTTTATTCTAGCATTATATCTTTAATAATTTGTTTAGCTATATTAACTATTATTTATATATTTTTATTAATAATTACAGAATGTATAAACTTTAAAACATTTAAAGGTATATTAAAATTAAAATAAATTAAAACCCCTAGATAAACTAGGGGTAATTTTTATT
>CBCPNA010000031.1:0-33198 GCA_965120415.1 uncultured Bacillota bacterium
AACAACCTAATTAAAGTTGTCCAGACTTTTAGGTTGTTTTAAATCAAAATAACTTTAAAAGGCAAGCAACTCTAGCTAATTGCCTTCTCATATTTTTATTATAGCACTACTTCTTTCCATTGTCAATGTAAAGTAAATGTTAATTGCACTATTATTTTACAAAAAAGGACAAATAAACTTTACAAATAAGCTTTTTTATGATATATTCTCTTTTGGGATGGCAATTAGCTTAAGTTAGGTTGCTTGCCTTTGTGTATTTTGCACAAAGAAGGTGGTTTTATGAAAAAGTTAATATTCATAATTTTCATGACAATATTTTTTATAGTACTTACCTGTGTTAAAGTTTACTAAGCTTTAATGCAAAATAAAAACAACCTAATTAAAGTTGTCGAGGCTTTTTAGGTTGTTTCTTAACTCAACAATTTAAAAGGCAAGCAACTTCGCTAATTGCCTTCTCATATTTTTATTATAGCATTACTTATTTACATTGTCAAGGTAAAACGATATTAGTAGTTTTTTACAAAAAAGACTAGCAAAACTGCTAGCCTTTTTATTATTTAGGATATTTTTCTAAAACTTCTTTCATAGATTTGTATAAAGCTTCTGCTATACTTTGTCTGCCTTCTTCAGAACCTAATATTGCGTTATCTGTAGGATTTGTTATAAATGCTATTTCGCATAATATAGCTGGTATACGGCTATCTCGTAAAACTTTAAAATTAGAAGTTTTGGTCCCTCTATTTTTAGTGCCGACTATATCACAAATATTTTGTTGGAATATCTCTGCCATCTCTTGGCTATTAATACCTCTCTCGCTAGTATTAAGATTTAAATAATAAACTTCTGTACCGTTAGGAGAAGTATTAGAAGAATCAGAAGGTGCATTTATATGGATAGAAACAAACATATCGCCAACTTCATTACCAAGAGATGTCCTATCATCAAAGCTAGGGTAAACATCTGTTATTCTTGAAGAATATATTTTTATATCGCCATCCTCTTCAGCAAGTGCTAAAACTTTATTACCTATATCTAAAACAATATCCTTTTCTTGTAATGATAAACCACTAGTGCCTGGGTCTGAACCTCCATGCCCCGGGTCTATAACAACAATGTTGTCGTATTTATCTTTAGGTGTTACTATTTCTATATAAATATAATTACTATCTTCTTCTATATTAACAGCAATTAGCTGATTAGATGTTATAGTAATTTTAGTTACGCCATCTTCATTTTTAACTGCTATATTTTTAACAAGAGTATTATCTACGCTATATTGCCCCTCTGCTATTAAGCTTGTTATATCTGTTTCAAAAGTTAGTATATATTGTTTTTCAAGATAGTTATCTTCATGTATTATATTATTTATATCTATATTAATGCTACTATTTTTAGCTATTTTAAAACCACTATCTTCGCTCCATTCTACCTCTTCTTGCACTACCTCTTCTTCTTGTATACTTGGCAAATCTGCCCCCAATTTTAAAACAAAATATCCATCTTCATAAAGCGTAAGATAGTTTAAATCTTCATTTAGCTTTATAGTTATTTTTAAATTATTATCTTCTTCTTCTGTTAAAAATTCTTTTATATAAGATGTATATCTATCGCTTTCTTTTAAATAATCTGTATTTACATTAAATAGAGTTAATGTTATTGTGTATTCTTCTTCATCTTCATTTGTATCTTTTTCTATTTCGTATGTTGGCTCATACTCAGCAGTTATTTTAATAATATCATGTACACCATCGTTTGATTTTTCTATTTGTTTTATATAATTACCACCAAAATTTGCTACAAGCGTTGTACCATCTTCGCTTAAAAATATTTCATAAAATGTTTCTTCTGTAGGTGTAAATATAAGCCTTACAGAAGTTTCATTACGCTGGATAGTAAGGCTTGATATAAATTTAGAATAGCATGTTATAGTATTTTCAGATAAATCTGTATTAAAATTGTATATATCTAATGCAATGCGTCCATCTTGCAATTCTGTTATTTCATAATCTTCTATTTTTTTATTAGCATATATATAAAATGTGTTTTGGTTAGAATCTGGAAATTCGATAGAATTTATTATACCTAATTTTGTTGTCTCTGATGTGGATACTGTTGTATCTTGTGTTGTTTGCTCTGTCTCTTTATTTGATAATATATTGATTGTTCTGTTAGAAGAATCCCAAATAACCTCAAGCCCTATATTTTCGCTAACAAATCTAACTGGTATCATAGTCTTATTATTTATAAGCATAGGCACTAAAGGCATCTGGACGCTACTTCCGTTGACTTCGGCTACAGCGTTATTTATTTGCATTTTTATAGTAATGTCGTTATATTTAACAGTCACCTCTTTAGTATCGCTATTCCATGTTACTTCGGCTCCTAGTGTTTCAAACACTTCTCTAGCAGGTACTAATGTATAATCATTAAAAATTATTGGCTGCATTACTAAATTTTCTAATTTATTATTATCTATATATAAATAAACTTCTTCGTTAGTGTATGTATGGTAACTACCGTCATAATAAAGATTTAAACTAACATAAGGCGCAGCAAATGCTGGAATGTTTAGAAAAATTATAGTTAGTAAACATAAAAACAAGTTAGTAATAATTTTCATTTTAAAGCCTCCACTGATTTTATGTATTATATTATAACAAATTTTTTTACATTTTTCTAATTTATTTTTAATTTGAAATAAAAATGTAATAAATATGACATAATAAATAAAAATTATTACCTTTGTTTTTATTATTTTTTACTAAAGACTATTTTTTATAACTTCTATAGCCTTTTCTAATTGCAAATCTTCATCTGTACTATTATTTATCATATAATAATCTGGCTCGATACCTGTACCATCTATACAAATACCGTTAGGGGTATAATATTTAGCTATAGTAACCTTTAGCCCACTTCCATCGCTTAAAGAATAAATGTTTTGTACAACACCTTTACCAAAAGTTGTTTCTCCAACTAACGCTCCAACTCCATAATCTTTGATAGCTCCAGCAAAAACTTCAGACGCTGATGCCGAATTTCCGTTTACAAGCACAACTAAAGGCTTACCATAATATTCTTCATCAGAATATTGATATTCTTTATTGCCGTATTTATCTTCTATATATGTAATCGTACCTTCTGGCACAAAAAGGTCTGTTATTTCACAAACTGTTGTTAAAAGCCCACCCGGGTTATCTCTTAAATCTATTATCATACCATCAGCACTTTGCAAATCTTCAAAAGCTGTTTTAAATTGTTCTGTCGTAACTCTATCAAATTGCGATATACGTATATAGCCTATATTATCTTCTAGCATTTTGTACTCTACAGTTTGTACATCAAGCTTTTGCCTTAAAACTTCAAATTCTAGCTCTTCTCCATCTCTTAAAATAGTTAGATTAACTTTAGTACCCTCTTCTCCTTTTATTTTGTTTATCAAATTTTCATAATTATCTAAAGTTACTTCTTCTCCATTAACTTTTTTAATAATATCTCCAGCCAAGATACCACTTTCTTTTGCTGGAGAATCATCAAATATTCCATAAACAACAATTTCTCCATCTTCTGTAACTGTAATATATACCCCTATACCGACATAATTGCCTTCTGTATTTTCTATAAAATCTACAAACTCATCTTTAGACATATAGTAAGAATAAGGGTCGTTAAGCGTTGCTACAAGCCCTTTATACATACCATCTTTTGCATCTTCATCAAATTCATTAACAGAATATTTACTAACTATATTTTCAATTTCTTCTATCTTTTGTGCATATGTTAAATTACCACTAGCTCTCCTATAATAATTTGTAATATTAATACTTAAAAAGCCAACTGCTAATGTAAAAGCAAGCCCAACTATACAGCCTTTCCAAAAGTTTTTTTTGTTTTCCATTTATTCCACCTCTTAAATGTATAATAAATATTTTATTAAAAAATATACTTATACATTACTAATAAATTTTAAATTACAAAAATTATTATAGCAAAACTATTGCATATTTTCAATAAAAAAGGAATTATAATAAAATTTTCTTTAACAAATATATTTCTTTTTTATTATAATTATTTAATAAATACGTTATCATATTTATATTAAATTTATATAAAAATAAAAGTCTGTACTAAAAAAGCTAAAGCTTTAAACTTTAGCCAAAATATTAATTATTATTCAAAAACTCTAAAACTTCTTCTAAGCTTTCTTTTTGTAAAATAATATCAGAATATTTTTTTGCATTTTCAAAAGATGTATCTATTATTTGTTTTTTTATTTTATTTATTTCGGATGCTGACATAGAAAATTCATCAAGCCCAAAACCAAGCAAAATTTTGGCAGCTTTATAGTCGCTAGCAAATTCGCCACACATGCCAACTTTTATATTATATTTATGCCCAGCATCTATTACAGCTTTTATGCTTTTTAAAACAGCTGGATGAAAAGAATTATACATGTTAGAAATTTTTTTGTTACCTCTATCGACTGCTAGTACATATTGGGTTAAATCGTTAGTGCCTATGCTAAAAAAGTCCACATGTTTTGCAAATTGCTCTGCAAGTACTACAGATGCTGGTGTTTCTATCATTATACCTACTTCTATATTTTCATCAAATTTTATATTTTGTTGTTTCAGCTCTTTTTTGCATTCTTCTAAAATTTCGTTAGCTAAAACAATTTCTTCTATAGATATAATCATAGGGTACATTATTCTTACATATCCAAAAGCACTTGCTCTTAATATTGCTTTTAGCTGGTCTTTAAACAAATCTTTTAGAGTAAGGCTTATCCTTATAGCTCGCCAACCAAGAAAAGGGTTTTCTTCAAAATCAAATTTGTAATAAGAAAGTGATTTATCGCCCCCTATGTCAAGGGTTCTTATTGTTAGCTCTTTACCATCGCATAAAACAGCAGCTTGTTTATAAACTTCAAACTGTTCTTCTTCTGTTGGAAAGTGGGTATTTTCCATATATAAAAATTCTGTTCTAAAAAGCCCTACTCCGTCTATATTATGCTTTATTGCCGCTTCTATATCCAAAATATTACCAACATTTGCACATAAAGATACTTGCCTTCCATCTGTTGTTTTTGGCAAAACATTTTCTAATTGTTTTAAAAGCATCTCTTCTTCTTTAAATTTTTGTTCTAATTTTTTATATTCTGCTATTTCATTTTCATCTGGATTTATAATAATATTGCCTTTTTCTGCATCCATAGCAATAATATCGCCATCTTTTACAGAAGATAGTATACCACTTACCCCTACTAAAGCAGGCAATGCTAAATTTCTTGCTATTATAGATACATGGCTTGTAATACCCCCTAGCTCTGTAATAAAGCCTTTAACAAAATCAAGATTTAAAAAAGCAGTATCAGATGGGGTTAAATCTTCTGCTATTATTATAACCTCTTCTTTTATATCTTTAAAGGGGTTATCTTCTAGCCCTTTTAATTTTTTAATAATACGCTCGCCAACATCTTTTACATCTATAGCTCTTTCTTTCATGTATTCATCTTCCATCATTTGGAAGATAGAAGCTATTTCTGAAATGGCGTTTGAAAGGGCAAGCTGTGCATTTTGCCCTTCATTTTTTATTTTATTTATTACGTTATCGTATAGCATTATATCTTCAACAATCATGCTATGCCCTGCAAAAATTTCTGAATTTTTAGAAAGCTTTAAAATTTCTTCTTTTGCTTTTAATAATGCATTTTCAAATTTTTTTAATTCTTCATCTATGCTCAAAACTTTATAATCTTCTGGTGTTAAATCTGCTTTTTTTACAATAAATACTTTTGAAATAACTATACCTTTAGATGAAGTTTTTAAAACTTTTAAAGTTTTTGACATATTAAAGCACCTCTTATTCTCCTAAACCGCTTTCTACCGCTTGTACCAGTGTTTTTAAATCTTCTTCTTCATTATCGCCGTTACATCTTATTATAAATTCTTCTCCTGATTTTATACCAGCAGACATAATATTTAATACACTTTTAGCATTAATATTATTACCGTTGTAAATTATAGTAACCTCTGATGAGCATTTAGATGCTATTTTAGCAAATTCGCCTGACGGACGCATATGCATACCTTCTTTATTTTGTATAATTACTGATTTTTCTATCATTGTTTTAACTCCTTAAAAATTAATATATTTTAATATATTTAAATTATACAACTATAGGCTGTATAAATCAACATGTAAATTAAACTTCTATTTTATTTTTAAAAATACCTAATAAAATAGCAGAAACAACTGAACCTATAACTAAAGCTAATAAATATAATAAAGCGTTACCAACAACAGGAAATACAAATATACCACCATGAGGCGCTCTTAATGTACAATCAAAAAGCATAGATAAAGCACCAGCAACGCCCGCACCTATAGCGCAAGCTGGTATAACCCTTAAAGGGTCAGCTGCTGCAAAAGGTATAGCACCCTCTGTTATAAAAGATAGCCCCATTATAAAATTGCTTAAAGCAGAACTTCTATCTTTTTTGCTAAATTTATTTTTAAAAAACACAGATGCTAAAGCTATTGCTATAGGAGGTACCATGCCGCCTATCATAACAGCTGCCATTATATTATAATTGCCCTCTGCTATTTGTGCTGTACCAAAAACATAAGCTGCTTTATTTATAGGTCCTCCAAAATCAATAGACATCATAAGCCCTAAAATAGCCCCTAATAGCACTTTACTTGTATCGCCCATACTGCTAAGCAAATTGCTAAGCCATGTATTAAACGCTGCTACAGGAGGATTTAATATATATATTATAATAGCTGCTATTAAAAGCACCCCTAATACGGGATATAATAAAACAGTTTTTGTACCATCTAAAACTTTAGGAAGAGGATTTAAAACTTTTTTAAGCCCAAGCATTAAATATCCAGCGACAAATCCAGCCAAAAGCGCCCCTAAAAAACCAGAACCACCTTCACTAGCTAAATAGCCTCCAACAAACCCGGCTACAAGCGCCGGCTTATCTCCTATGCTCATAGCAATATATCCAGCCAAAATAGGTAGCATAAATGCAAAAGCAGTATCTCCAGCATTTTTAAGAAAAGCTGCAAAAGGAGTATTAGAACCAAAATTGCTAGGGTCTATTTCAAAATTATCAAATAAAAAGGCTAAAGCTATTAATATACCACCACCTATAACAAAAGGAAGCATATAAGAAACACCTTGCATTAAATGCTTATAAATTTGCCTAGAAACACTTTCTTGTTCATCACTTGTTTTTGTATCTTCACTAGAAGCACTATTATATATAGGGGCATCGCCATCTATAGCCCTTTGCAAAAGCTTTTCTGGATTTTTAATACCTTCAGCTACTTTAACTTCTATTACCTTTTTACCGTTAAATCTAGCCATTTCTACTTTTTTATCTGCTGCAACTATAATGCATTTTGCATTTTGTATTTCTTCTTTTGTAAGGACATTTTTAGCCCCTGCAGAACCATTTGTTTCTACTTTTGCTTTTATGCCCATTTCTTTTGCTTTATTTTCTAATGCTTCTGCCGCCATAAATGTATGAGCTATACCAGTTGGGCAAGCAGTAACACATAATACTTCATAATTATTACTATTATTATTTTGTGTATTTTCATTATTTTTAGTATTTTCTTTTTCTTCTGTTTTGCCAAATTTTTCTTCTTCAGCTTTATCTATAATGTTTAAAATTTCTTCTTTAGAATTAGCTTTTAATATACTATCTTTAAAGCCATTAGTCATAATAATTGTAGAAAGCTTGCTCAAAACTTCAAGATGTGTATCTTGCCCGTTATCTGGAGCAGCTATCATAAAAAATAGCTTTGTATTTTGCCCATCTAACGCTTCATAATCAACACCATCTTTTAAAGTCATTATAGCTATTCCAGCAGAAGAAACAGAATTAGTTTTGGCATGTGGTATTGCTATTTCATCCCCTATACCGGTTGTAGAGCTTTCTTCTCTTTTTAATATAGCTTGTTTATACCCCTCTTTATCATTAATATTACCGCCTTTTGCCATTAAATCAACAAGCTTATCTATTGCGTTATTCTTATCTGTTGCATCTGTATTTAAAAGCACAGAATCGATATTTATTAAGCTAGTAATTTTCATAAAAACTCTCCTTTATATAAAACTTATAAAAACTCTCCTTTATAAAGTTTCAAATAGTTTGATTGTTGTATCTTTACTTGTAAGCCATTTTGAAAAGGCTGTACCGCTACCCGCTGCTATAGAATATTTAAAAGCTGTTTCATAATTATTGTATTTAACAAAGCCGTAAATAAAGCCTGCTACCATAGAATCTCCAGCTCCAACAGAATTTATAAGGGTGCCTTTTGGGGCGTTTAAAAAATAAGATTTGTTATTTTCGTCTAGAAAAAATGCTCCATCTTTACCTAAAGATACGATTACATTTTTTGCTCCCATTTCTTTTAACTTTTGGGCATAAAAAGTAATATCTTTTGTATTTATTTCTGTATTAAAAATTTCTTTTAATTCGTCTATATTAGGCTTTATTAAAAAAGGGCTGTATTTTAAAGAGTTAGTAAGCAAATCTTTTGTTGCATCTATAATAATTTTTATATTTTTGTGTTGCAATTTTTTTTGAATTTGTTCATAAATATCGCTAGGTATACTAGCTGGTATAGAGCCAGCCAAAACTAGTATATCCCCTTCTTTAATGCTTTCTAGCTTTAAAAAAAGGCTATCTATATGCTGTTTTTTTATATTCGGGCCTTGTGCGTTTATTTCTGTTTCTTTATCTGTTTTTATTTTTATATTTATTCTGCTGTTTTCTTCTAAATGTATAAAGTCGCTGTCGCAACCGTGATTATTTAATATTCTTTCTATTTCTGCCCCAACATAGCCTCCACAAAAGCCTAAACATTTTGTATTAATACCTAAATTTTTAAGTACGATAGAAACATTTATGCCTTTCCCTCCGACATATGATTCTTCTTTTTTGCTCCTGTTTGTTTTACCAAATATGACACTTTCTAAATTTACTATATAGTCTATAGATGGGTTAAATGTCACTGTATAAATCAAGCTTTACACCTCCAAAACTTCTGTTTGCTTTTTTAGCTTTTCTAAAAATATTTGATTATCTGCTTTATCTGTTATGATAGAACAATCTTTTAAATTAGCAAATGTAAAAGATGTAATAATATTCATTTTAGAATTATCACAAATTATATAAGGGGTATTTGTTTTTTTAATAGCAAGCTCTTTTATGTTGCACTCTTCTATATCGTGGGTTGTATAACCATTTTTTAAAGAAATACCGTTAGTACCAAAAAAGCCTATCGTAAAATTAAATTTGTCTAAAATATTGGTTGCAAAAGTGCCGACTATGGCCTCTGTTTTATTTCTTATTTTGCCCCCTAAAATAAAAACATTAAAATTTTTTTGTATTAAATCTTTAGCTATATATATACTATTTGTGACATATATTGCCCTTTCTTGATTTAAAAAATTAACTATATGGTATGTTGTGGTGCCTGAATCGATAAATACTATATCATTTTCTTTTATGAGGCTTGCCGCCTTTTTAGCTATATTTTTTTTTACATTTTGGCTTATTGTTTTTTTATTTTTAATGCTCTGTTCTTCTAGCTTGTAAAGGCTTTTATTTGATATAGCCCCTCCATGTACTTTTGTAAGCTTTTTTTGTTTATCAAGCGTATTTAAATCTCGCCGGACAGTTGATTCTGATATGTTTAAAAAGGTGGCTATTTCATTAATTGTGACTGAAGTTTTAGTATTTAATAAATTTAATATTTTTATATATCTTTCATTAGCAATCATAAAACACCTCTTTAAATATATAATAAAACAAAATTAAGTCATTTTCAATCATTATCAATCATTTTTTTTCGAATTCAATCATTTTTGTTAACCTTGCATAGTACAAACTATTTTTTATATCTATTTTTTATAACATATTTAACAATACAAATCATTTTAAGTAATTTATATAAATTATGTATATAAATTTTTAAGCAAAAACAGATTGTAGAAAAATCTACAATCTATTTTTGTGATTTTATGATTTTATTAGCTATTATTTTGTTTGGCCATATATCGTTCTTGTGCTTCTATCATTTTTTTAACCATATAGCCACCAACAGAACCATTTTGATATGAGGTTAAATCTCCATTATATCCTTTTTTTAAAGGCACGCCTATTTCATTTGCTACCTCATATTTAAACGCATCTAACGCCTCTCTTGCTTCTTTAACCGCTTTTTTATTACTTGACATAATAAATCACCTCATTTGCCTATCCTTGCTGTCTTACAAATTGCTGTCTTACAAAACTATTGATTAATCATTTTATTAATCATTTTATTAATCATTAGTTTTGTAATAATAGTATGTTCTTATTTTGGGTATAAATACATGTAAATTTTTCCAATTTATAATATATATAAAAAAGATATTGAAAAAAATTAAAAAATATTATATCATTATTTATATTATTTATTAAGGAGATTTTTATGTATTCTGTAAAAATGGCTGAAATGGTTAAAGCATACAATTTGCAAAATTTAACTTCTCAAATAGATTTTTCTGAAAAGATGCTAGAATATCCAGAAGTTAATAGACCTTCTTTGCAGTTTGCTAATTTTTTTGATTATTTTCCTGCAGAGCGTTTGCAAGTTGTTGGGCGTGTTGAAAATGCTTTTTTAAAAACTGTCCCTTTAGAAGAACAAAAAAAAATGTTTGATAAATTTTTTTCTTATAAAATACCTTGTATTATATTTTGCCGTAATATAATACCTTCAAAAGAAATTTTAGATACTGCTATAAAATATGATACCCCTGTCTTTTCAACAGAAGCAACAACTTCTGATTTTATAAGCGATATAATAAGATGGCTTAGGATGCATCTTGCCCCACGCATTACTATGCATGGAGTGCTTGTTGATGTATACGGCGAAGGTGTGCTTATAATAGGAGAAAGTGGTGTTGGTAAAAGCGAGACTGCCCTAGAGCTTATAAAAAGGGGGCATAGGCTCGTTGCCGACGATGCTGTTTTGATAAAAAAAGTTTCTTCTACAACGCTTGTTGGAAGCTGCCCGGAGCTTATTAGATATTTTATAGAGCTTAGAGGTATAGGTATTATAAATGTTAAACAAATGTTTGGGGTACAATCTGTAAAAAGCACTCAATCTATCGATTTAATAATAAAACTTGAAACATGGGATGATAAAAAACAATATGATAGATTAGGTCTTGTTGAAGACTATATGGAAATACTTGGTAATAAGGTTATTTGCCAGACACTGCCGGTAAGGCCAGGGCGAAATCTCGCTATGATTTGTGAGGCAGCAGCTGTAAATACAAGGCAAAAAAAGATGGGTTATAATGCTGCTAAAGCTTTGAACAAAAAAATTTTAAAAAATGATAGTAAATAATATTTGAAATGAGGATTAAATTTGAATAAAGCAATAGATTTTTTTAAAACTTTTTTAAAAAATGAACAACTCCTTTTAGATGAACCCCTTAAAAAACATACAACATTTAAAATTGGAGGCAATGCATCTATTTTGATTTTACCACATAATATAGAAGAAATAAAAAAAACGATTTTATATTGCAAAACAAATAATATTAATTATTATATAATAGGAAATGGTAGCAATTTGCTTGTTTCAGACTATGGTTATAAAGGTGTTATAATAAAATTATTTAAAAATTTTAGTAAAATTTTGCTTAAAGAAAATATGCTTATAGCTCAAGCTGGCGCAACCCTTCCCTCTATTTCTAATATAGCTTTAAAACATAGCCTAAAAGGGTTTGAATTTGCAGCTGGTATACCAGGTACAATAGGGGGCGGAGCTTGTATGAACGCTGGGGCTTATGGCTATGAGCTTAAAGATATTGTTGAAAGCGTTACTGTATTAAAAGATGATGAAATTTTAGTTTTTGATAATAAAGAATGCGGCTTTAAATACAGAAATAGTAATATACAAACCCAAAACTTAATAGTTTTAGAAGTATGTATAAAGCTTGAAAAAGGTATTAAAGAAGAAATACAAAATAATATAAAAAATTATAATAATATGCGAAAAGAAAAACAGCCCCTTAAATATCCAAGCGCTGGTAGTACATTTAAAAGACCAGTAAACAATTTTGCTGGCAAACTTATTATGGAGGCTGGACTTGCTGGCAAAAATGTTGGGGACGCTTTTGTTTCAGAAAAGCATTGTGGATTTATTGTTAATAAAGGTAATGCTAGTTGCAGCGATGTGCTTAAATTAATAGATATAGTTTGTAAAGAAGTTTATGAAAAGTTTAATGTTTGTTTAGAAAAAGAAATAAAAGTTATCGGAGAAAAAATTTAAATTAAGGAGAAGATTATGTCATTTTCTATAAACGTCAAAAATGAATTGCTAGACATTTTATCAAGTAGACACTGCGCTATAGCAGAATTTTATGCTTTTACCCTATATAATTTAAAAATTAAAGATAATGTATATATATTTAGCTTAGAAAATAGTATTTTATTAAAAAAATGTAAAGCCTTAATAAAATATATATTTGATTACGATATTGATATAATATCAAATAAAAATAAATATTTTGAAATTAGAATAAATAAAGACTATATTATAGATTATATAAATAAATTATATAAAGATGCTCTTTTAATAACGAGTTCTTCTTGTTGCAAAAGGGCGTTTATTAGAGGTGCTTTTATATGTAATGGCTATATTTCTTCTCCAGAAAAAAATTATCATTTAGAATTTATTAATCCATCTTTAGAAAAAGCAAATTTTTTAAAAGAAATGCTTAATTTTTTTGAAATAGACGCAAAAATTATAGAAAAAAAGGATAATTACATGCTATATTTAAAAGACGCCGAGCAGATTGTTGATTTATTAAATGTGATAGAGGCGCATAAAGCGCTTTTGGAGCTAGAAAATATACGTATATTAAAAGAAGTTAGAAATAATGTAAACAGAATTGTTAACTGTGAAACAGCTAATCTAAACAAAATTATTTTAAGTGGCTTAAAGCAAAAAGAAGATATTTTAATTATAAAAGATAAATTAGGGTTAGATAATTTACCTATTCAGCTAAAAGATGTTGCTTTAATAAGGCTTAATAACCCAGATTTAAGCTTAAAAGAAATAGGAGAAATGCTAGAGCCACCTATAAGCAAATCAGGGGTTAACCATAGGCTTAAAAAATTAAGCGCTATTGCCCAAAAATTAAAAGATTAGCATACACTATCTATAAAATCAAACACTTTTGCCCAATATTTTTTTAAAACTATAGAAGAAACTCCATGCCCAGCCTTTTTAGCAATAATAAGCCTTTTTTTGCAATTAGCGTTTTTATAAAGCTTAAATACCATATCAACCGGAACAAATTTATCACATTTGCCGTGTATTAAAAAAAGAGGTATTTTACATTTTTTAACTTGCTTAATTGCAGACGCTTCTTTTAAAGAAAATTTATTTTTTATTTTAGATATTATATTTATAATATCTAGTATAGGAAAAGTTTTTATATTATTTATATTTTTTAGCTGATGCTTTACTACATCATAAGCATTTGTAAAGGCGCAATCAGATATAATGCATTTAACATTTTTTGGTAAATCTTCACCGGCAGCCATCAAAACAGCACTTGCCCCCATCGATACACCATACAAAACTATTTTTGGGTTTTCTTCTTTTTTTAAAATTAAGTTTATCCATGATATTATATCAAGCCTATCATGCCAGCCCATACCAACATATTTTGCACCGCTTATACCATGACCTCTTAAATCAGGCAATAAAACATTATAACCTTTTTCAAAAAATTTTTTGCCTACAAAATACATTAACCTACCGTTGCATCCATATCCATGTACAATTATTACCCATTTTTTAAAATCATTATTTGCCAAAAAGCCTTCCGCAAATAAAGCATTGTTATCAAAAGATTTTATTTTAAATCCTAATGTTAAAGTTTTGTTAAGCCATTTTTTTATTTTTAATCTTTCTTTTTTATAATTTTCAAACAATATATTTATCTCTTTTTCCATATTTATAAGCTTTAGCATAGCAAATTTATTTGTTCTAAAAAATATTATGTTATATATATAAGCAATTAGGCAATATATCTCTCTTAAAACTACAAAAGTAAATGAAATAATAATAAATATATAAATACCTTTTTTATATTTTTTCATTATTTTCACCTCTGTGATTATTTTTTGCAAATTTAAAATTTTTAAACAAGTATATATAACTTATATATTAAAAAGTTGTTTTGTGTTAATTTTTTCCAAATTTATTATTGACTTTTTTAATTTTTTATATTAAAATTTTTATATACTTTAATTAGTGTTTATAAATATAAGCCCCGTAAAGCTATAATGTATTTACATTGTCTTTACAACTAAGGTCAAGAACTGGCCTTTAGCATACATTACATTTTGGCTATGAAGCACTCTCCCCTTTTATGGAGTGCAGTTTAATTAATATAAAGAAAAGGAATTAATATATGAAAAGAAAATTTAGTAAAAAAACCATTGCTATAGGCATTACAGCAGCGGTGCTTGGTGTAGGAGTTATCCTTGGAATTACTCCTTATCTTGAGGCTATAGCTAATGAAAATAATACCTTAACCTTAAAATTATCAGAATTTGTTGACCCAAGCGAAGTAACTTTTGATGAATACGGCTTACCAGAATTTGTTATAGATGAAGATAGCGATCTTTATAACATTCTTGAAGAAAATTCTGATGAAGAAGTTATATCTATCATTTTAGATTTATCAAGTAGTAACGGTATAGCTACCTTTTCATCTAAGCATAACTTACCAGACTACATGCACGTATCCGTATTGAATTCTTACAAACAACAAGGAAGTATTTTAAGTTTATATAAACAAGATATTTTAGAAACAGATTCTAAAAGAGTTGTTACTTTAGGTTCTTATTTTATAACAGATGATGGAGACTTATTTAAAGTTGTAGGATATGAAGCAGACGGTAACAGTATTACAAAATTAAAAGTTACTTACTTAGGTAATACTTCTACAATTTATTCTACAGAGGCTTTTGCACGTCTTTATCTTTGGAACGCTTACAGTAAACAAGGTTATGTTGTATCTTTCGGCTCTAACTCTGGAGTTGTTATGGAAGATTATGCTGAAGAATATAAAGCTTGTGTTGGTAGTATAAAAACTGGAGAATTAAGCGCTAGCGATACTATACCGGTATATGCTTATTATGATGAAGATGGTAACCTATACACAGATATAACCCCAACTAATGAAAAAGTGCCTCTTGAAGTTGTTAGTTTAGGTGGTATAACTATTAACTATACTGGCTATGGTAGCATAGAACAAAGCTCTGTTAAAGAAGGAAGTAATACCCCTATAAATACAGACAAACTTCTTACTTCAAGCGCTAGTGGTAAAGTTAATATTGGCGATAGCATAAACACATCTAGTCTTACTATTACCTCTAATGCATTTACTGGAGTTGACCTTTCTAGTGGTTCAAGTATAGATATATCTAACGCTGATAGAAGTACTATCTTTTCAAATACCTCTGGAGGAGAAGATAATGAAGTATTTAAAAATGCTAATATACAAGGTACTGTAAATCTAGGTACTGCTACAGGAACTACATTAAACTCTGTATTTGCTGATTCTACAATAACTACTTTACAAATGAATCTACAAGGAGTTAATGAAATAGCTGCTAGTACATTTAAAAACGCTAATATATCAAATTTAGATCTTGGCGATACTTCTAGCATTACAATAATAGGTGATTCTGCTTTTGAAAATGCTACTATCCCTAATCTTGATTTAAGCAGTAATAATTCAGATAGTTTAACAATTGGTAATTCTGCTTTTGCTGGCTTTAACGGAAGTATTATTTTACCTGATAACATAACTTCTATAGGCACAAGTGCTTTTGCTAACGCTACTATTGCTAATACAGAGCTTGATTTATCAAAATTAACTTTTTCTGATAGTGAAAAAAGTGTGAAAACTGGAAATGGTGCATTTTATGGTGCTACTTTAAGTGGTACAGAAACTCAAAAAATGAAAATAACTTTAGGCGAAACTACAGAAGGTATGTTTGAAAATGCTACTATAACAAACGCGACAATAACTATAGATGCATCTAATATTTCTGATAATTTATTTGCTGGAGCAACATTAAGTAATGTTGAAATTTTACTTACTGGTACAGACGGTAATTATTCTTTAACAGCTGAAGGTGCTTTTAACGGTGCTACATTAAGTAATGTTAAAATTTCATTAGATAATGAAACTAGCAAAGATGTTTCAACAGACAATAATGATACTGAAAATAATGAGAATACTGGAATAAATACTTTAGCAAATAAATCAACAGATGAAACAGAAACAGAAGAAAATACAGAAATGGAAGAAAGCGCAAGCGAAGAAGATACGGAAGATACAGAAGATACAGGTAGTATATCTAGTGCAAATACGCTTAGCAATAGCTTCTTTAAAGGTGCTACTATAACAAGCTCTACAATCAACTTAACAGGCTTTATAGCAATAGATAGTAGTGCATTTGAAAATGCAACATTAACAGACGTTGACCTTATATTATCAGATGTAATTACAGTAGGAAAAAATGCTTTTAAAGATGCTACTATCAAAAGTACTACAGAAAATACAAGTGATTATAAAACAATAGATTTAAGCTCTGCAACAGATATATCTAATGGTGCATTTAATAATACTAAATTAGAAAAAATAACTTTAGATTTATCAAGTTTTGCTAATTCTAATGCATCTACCCCATTTTCTGGAGCAAGCTTTACAGATAGTGATATTATTTTAGGTATAGGTAAAGATGTTGTTTTAAACAGATTAAGTACCTCAAATTTATTTAATGGTGTTACTTTATCTGGTTCTACATTAGAGCTTCCTTATGCTAATCAAATACCTTCTAACCTATTTACTGGAATAACTTTAAGTAATGGCTCTACAATCAATTTATCTGCTGAAGGTACTATAGAAATACAAGAAGACGCTTTTGCAGGCACAAGCTCAATATCTGGCACAACTATATCAGTAACAAAAGCTACAGAAATAACAACACAAGAAGGAGCCGAAGCTTCTCCATTTAAAAATACAGATTTAACTGGCGTTACTTTAGATTTTAGTAGTGTTACAGAAATTGATAGCAACATATTTACTGGCATGGAAAGTAGTAAAATGCCAAAAGAAATAGATCTATCTGGTCTTACTACATTACCAGAAGGAATCTTTTCAGGGTTAGATTTATCTAAAACAACTTTAATTATTTCTTCAGTTAATTTAGTATTATCTTCTGCTTTTGAAGATTCAACATTATCACGTACATTAATATTAAATGCTGATACTTCATTTGTTGATAATAAAGCAAGCCTTTCTACTAAAAGCTCAACTGCTAATAGCTCTCTAGCTTTTGCTAACCTTGATAATGACGCTGTTACTATAAAAATAACTAATACTAATCAAAATACAGGTAATATTGATATTCCTATAAATACAGATAATGATTTGGCTACAAGATTAAAAGCTAATTTGCAAACATTAAATAACATATTACCATCAGATACTTTTGGAGATAATGATGAATATAATTCTTCTGGTGTTAAAGTTACAGTTGTTGTTAACGAGGATTTGCAAGCATTAATTGATCAAGTAGATAAAGATTTAGCTACAATTTATGAACGTTCTTTATATGTTAACGGAAAAGATAAAATTGTTTCTACACAAGATTTAGCAAATGTTTCTGAATACGACGCATTATTTTCTGATAACTCTTCTCCATTTAATATTTCAGAAGGTTCTGCAACAACAATGTCCAGAACAACTTACTTACCATCACATGTAAGGCTTACAACAGATATTACAGATAGCATTACCTCTAGCAATGTAAAGGTTTCAGATTTCAAAGAAGGCACTTACCTTATGTCTGACGACGGTTTTGTATTTAAAATAACTTCTTCTGTTGATACAACACAAACTTATGTTGGAGAAGTTACCCTTGTTGGTAAGTTTAGTGAAATACCATCATCTACTGATGATTCAACTGATACTACAACTGCTAATGGTGGATATTGGTTTAATGATGTTCCTGGAGTACCTTATAAAGCTGGAGCTGTTTCTGACGGTATTTTATATGCATATGATTATACAGAAACAGGAATTGGAAGTACTGCTTATAAATTTAAAATAACTGGTCTTGGAGATGGCGGTGCTATCTACTTATATGGAAATACTGTAGACTTTTCTATGTCTGATATGTATCTATTTTTAACAGAAAACTTAACAAGCATTTCTGCAAACGCTTTTGACAACTTTGACATTGCATCTATGAATACAATCGACTTTTCTTTTGCAACTAATGTTAATTCAATAGGAGCAAGCGCATTTAAAGATTTAACTGTACTTAACTTGAATTTAAGCAATGCTAGCTCTATAGATAAAGATGCGCTACAAGGCTCTGAATTAGTGTCTAACTTAACGGTTACTGATACCCTTGCAGCAAACGGATTATTACAAGGATTAACCCTTTCAGATACATTAACATACAGTGGTACACAAATATCTACTAGTGCATTTAAAAATACAGATTTAAGTGCTATTAAAGATTTTAGCACAACTGCTACAACAATAAAAACTAATGCATTTAATGGAGCTACTATCCCTAGCGATTTTAAATTAAGCACTATAACATCTATTGAATCGCAAGCTTTTTCAGATTTAAAAAATGATTCAGCATTTTATATAACTTTAAATAGTGATTCCCTTTCTTCATTAAGTAGTATATCTGAAGATGCTTTTGGAAAAGAAGTAAATGGAAATTATGAAGGAAGTAAAGTTTTGGTTGCTCAAGCACTTTATCTTAATAGCAATAATTTTGCCTTTACTAACACTAATGTTACTTTAAATATAATAGGCGATGCTATACAAGCCATTACATCTAACGGAACATACGTATTTGAAATAATACCAGATACAACTAACCTTAGATTAATAGGATTTAATAGCAGCACTGGTACTGATGAAAGTATTAAAATTGAAAACAGCATTGTTACAATAACTGATGAAAACGGAAATTCAACTGAATATACAGTAACAGAAATAGGTGATGGCACAAACGCTATAACAACTATAACAGATGCTGCTCTTTCAGCCATAACAGAAAATGTTACTTATATTGCAGCTAATGCTTTAAATAATAATACAAATATTACAACGTTGGAAGTACCTAATCTTCAATCTGTAGGAGAATACGGTCTATACAATACAACTAACTTAAAAACTCTTGATTTAGGCTCTAAAAATACTTCATCTTCTGTTATTCTTGCAACAAATGCATTTGGAGGTACTACTTCATTAGAAAGTGTTACAATTTACTATTTAAGTGAAGATTTAGTTAAAGCAGCATTAAAAGCAGCTTATACAACAGAAGAATATGAAAATATAAAATTTACTATTATAGGTGCTCCAAGCACTGGAAGTGGTGGTTCTTCTTCTGGAGGTTCATCAAGTGGTGGCTCTTCTAGTAGTGGTTCTTCTAGCTCTTCTGGAAGTAGTAGTAGCGGAAGCTCTTCTAGCTCTAGCATTAGCTCTAGTAGCAGTGATGATTCATCTAGCTCTAGTACAGATAAATCTACTTTATCAACTACTTCTTCTACAACAACTACAACGATAGAAAACTTTAAAGATGTTCCTCCATCATTTTGGGCAACAGATGATATACTTAAATTAAAAGAATTAGGTATTGTAGAAGGATACGATGGATACTTTTATCCATATGATAGCATAAAACGTGCTGATGCAACAATTATGCTTGTAAGATTATTAGAATTAACAGGAACTAGTACTTCAAGCTTTGATGATATTGATTTAAATGCTTATTATGCTAATTATGTTGCACTTGCTGAAGAAGCAGGTCTTGTAGAAGGATTTGGTGACGGAACCTTCCACCCTACTGAAGCTATTTCAAGACAAGATGCTATGCTTATTTTATCCAGAGTTTTAGTAAATAATACATCTATAGCAACTAGTTCAGATACATCAGCATTAAATAACTTTAACGACTCTAGCGAAGTATCAGAATATGCTAAAGATGGCGTTGCTACAGTTATAAACGCTGGCATTATACAAGGCGACGATGAAGGTAATTTAAACCCTAAAGATAGTATAACTAGAGCAGAAATGGCTGCTACAGTATCTAGATTATGTGATATATTACAAAGTACAAAATAATTTGTAAATAAATTAATAATCTTAAGCTTACTAAAACATTTAATTTTAGAAAGCAAATATCAAATAACATATTTATAATTTAAATGACTTTAAATTTTTTAAACAACTATTATGATAAAATTATTGGTAATTATTATGTAAAATTAAACATTAATATTTAAATTAGCTAATATACAGATTAGTTATATAAATTAAATTTTGGTAATTATTTATTGATCAAACATAAATAACCATAAGCCCCTTATTTTAAAGGGGCTTATTTTGGCTATAAAACAAAAAAGGCTAAAATACCTTTAGCCTTTTATTTTATATTAAGAAGAAGTACGACAACTACAATTACTATTATTAGCACTGCTATTAGATACACATCCACAGCTACATCCATTTCCACATACTGTATTTGTAACTCCTGCTACGCTTGTAGTATCTCTTGGTATATTACCACTAATACCTGCTAAAAATTCTGTACGTTGTGGTGGAGCAAAAATGTCCATTGGAAAGTCTAAGCTATCAAAAAATTCACAAGGGTTTATAGAAGAAATTTCTTCAACCTCTTCTGGTATACAAAATCCTCTTGATAATACAGAAAGATTTACAAGTCTGAATAATTTTATAATAGTAAATAAGCCTATAGTAACGCAAACATCAGTTGCTTCTAAAGCATCTTCTAAATTGCAGCAACCTCTATTTTGGTATCTTAATTCGGCATTAAGAGCTATCGCTTTAGATTCTACCAAAACAAATGGATCAGAATTTAGCTCATTACCACCTGCTTCATTATTACCAAAAAGGTCTGTAGAAATAGAAATTTCTGTTCCTATTGAACCAAATAAAGTTACTTTTTTTGTAAAAATACTATTAGCACAAATTTGTCCAATAATATTACCGTCAGCTTCTCTAAAGATTAATGTGTAAACAAAAACATATTTTAAAGTTATGTCCCAAAAACCATTTCTGAAAGGGTTTTGTTCTTTATCAGAAATAATAACTTTTTTTACTCTTAAATTTTCTATAGAAACAGACGCTGCATTAGAAGGAGGTTCTATTATATCGCCCTCTTGTATCGTTCTGTTTCCTAAATGTGCTTGTGTACTAAAAAGACTTAAAATAAAAATGTATTATTAAAAAATTATTATAAACAAAAATATGTTTTATAAAAACTTTTAGCCCTTTATTTGTCATTATATTTTGCAAAATATTTTTATCTTTTTTTGATATTTCATTTTTTAATACTATTATTTCATTTTCTAGCTTATTTTTAATATTATTGTATAAATCTTTATTTTTAATAAATTGACTTTTGTCTAGATTATTTTCTAAATATTGTTCGTAGCACTTTATATAAGCTTTTTTTTTGATATTAAGCTCTTTTTTTATATCTTCTATTTGCCTTAATATTTTTGTATTTATGATATTATAAAATATGGATAAATATGTAGAAAATATAGTATTTAATATATTTAGTAAAATATCTTCTTTTAGTGTTTTAAAATTACAATTGTATATATATTTATTATTACAATTAAAAAATGTATATGTTTTGATAGCATCTTTAAGCCTTCTTGCCTCTTGTATACGAACTAAATTTCTTTTACAATAGCCACATTTTACAAGCTTTAAAAAAATATTTTCTGTTTTTATATAATCAAGATTTTTATTATTTTTAAATTTTATTTTAGCTTTTTCGTTTATTTTTTGTACTTCATAAAATAAGCTTTTTTCAATAATCCCTTTATAATTATCATTGCCTATATAAGCTTTATTATTTAATATTTGCTTAACAGCTATAGTATTTCATTTAATATTTGCAAATTTTGAATTTTTAAGGATACCTATTTTATACAAATAAGCCGATTTTGAAAGGATATTTGCTTTATTTAAAAAACATGCTATTTTATAATAACTATAGCCCTTTAAGCGTAAATTAAAAATTATTTTAACATTATTACATGTTTCTTTATTTATAAACAATTGATTTTTATCTTTTGTATAACCATAAGGAGCAAAACTTCCGATAAAAAGCCCCTCTTTTTTCTTATTTTGCAAAACAGAAGATACTTTTTTAGATATATCTTTTGCATACATTTCATTTGCTATATTTTTAAAATGAAAATTAAGAAAATCTTGTTCTTTATTATCGCTATCATAATTGTCATTAATTGCGATAAATCTAATATTTAAAAAAGGAAATATCTTTTCTATATATAAACCACATTCTTTATAATTTCTTCCGAATCTTGATAAATCTTTTACAATTATGCAATTGATTTTGTCTTTTTTTATATCTTCTAGCATAATTTTAAAATTAGCTCTATCAAAAGTCTGCCCAGTATAGTTATCTTCATAAATTTTGTATAATACAAATTCTTTTTTGTTTTTTATATAATCTAAAATTATATTTTTTTGATTTTGTATACTATCACTTTCTTTATTATCTAAAGCAGAAAGTCTTAAATAAGCACCTATACTATACAAATTATTATTTTTTAAAAATTTTCTTGATTTTCTTACCATAATGCACCTTTTTATATATTTTTTATAAATATATTTTATATGGAATCATTTTATCAAAATTTTAGCAAAAATTATTTTAGATTTTCTTCTATTAAGCTTGCAAGATTATTTAAATCTTTTTTGAAAAAGTCTGTATCATCACTTTCTAGCATTATGCGTATTAAAGGCTCTGTACCTGATGGTCTTATCAAAAGCCTGCCTTTGTTTAAAACTTTATTTTCAAGGTTCTTTATAGCATTTTTTATTTTTTCATTTTTTAAATAAGCATATTTTTTGTCATTATCCACTTTCACATTTATAAAAATTTGTGGCAAAATATTTATAACCTTTTTTAATTCTGAAAGTTTTTTACCTGTTTTTTTAATAATGTTTATAAGCTGTATTGCTGTTAAAAGCCCGTCACCTGTCGTATTGTAATCTAAAAATATAATATGCCCTGATTGCTCCCCACCAAAATTACAATTATTTTTAAGCATCTCTTCTAAAACGTATTTATCGCCAACATTAGCTTTTAAAACATTTATATTATTATTTTCTCCAAAAATAAAAAGCCCTAAATTACTAACTATAGTCGCAACAAATGTATTATTTTTCAGCTTATTACAACTTTTTAAATAATTTGCACATATAGACATAATCTGGTCGCCATCGACAATTTCTCCATTTTCATCTACAGCTATGCATCTATCGCCGTCGCCGTCAAAAGCTATGCCTAAATCAAAACTACCTTTTTTTACTTCGTTTATTAAATTATTAGGAGCAGTAGAACCACAATTTTCATTTATATTTATACCATCTGGCTCTGTAAATAAAGCTGTAACATTAGCTTTTAGCATTTTAAAAAGCTCTGGTGCTGTTTTATATGTAGCTCCATTAGCACAGTCTATAGCTATATTTATATTTGCAAAATCTCCATCTATTGTAGTTTTTAAAAAGTTTATATAATCTTGTTTAGCATTTTCTAAATATTTTTTTATACCTATATTTTCTGAAATAGCATAATTAATGTTTTGGTATTCATTTTCCAAAATATATTCTATTTTATCTTCTTCATCTTCATTTAGCTTAAAGCCGTTTTTATCAAAAAATTTTATACCATTATCTTTAAAATGGTTATGACTAGCGCTAATCATAATACCACCGTCTAGCTTATATTTTTTTATAATATAAGGTATAGCAGGAGTTTGGATAACTTTAGCGCAAACAGCATTAGCCCCAACAGAACATATAGCCGCTACAAGGCTTGCTTCTAGCATATCTGCTGAAATTCTTGTATCAAGCCCAATAACAATATTTAATTTATCCTCTTTTTTATTATTTTTTAAAGCATAATAAGCAAAACAACGTCCTAATTTATAAGTAAGTTCTGGAGTTAATTTGATATTTGCGACCCCTCTAACTCCATCTGTACCAAAATATTTACCCATATTTTCCTCCATATATTTTCCATATAAATTTTTATTAAAGTATAGCATATAAAAAATTTTAAGGCAATATTTAATTAAGTTTTAATAAGACATAAACATGTGTAAAACATTCTGCTCTTGCAGAACCTAATACATCGCATGTAAGACAATCTTGTTGCCTGCAAAAATCATATACTTTTAAAGCGATGATGCACTCTTCTCTTACTCTATCGCTTGAAGAAGATAAAGCACCGCTTTCATTATTTATTTCAAATGCACTCATTTTAAATCCTCCATTTAAAAATTTATTATATCAAACACTTTTGTTTATTAACTCCTTAATACATAATATAAAAATTTGAAATTTTTGTTACATTTATTTAATAAAATATGTTATAATAATAAAATAAACTTTAAGATAAAATGAGGGCTTTTAAATGAAAAAAATATTAAAAAATGACTGGGAAATATATTTAAGTGAAGAATTTGAAAAACAATATTACTTAAAAATTAGAAATTTTTTGAAAAATGAATATAAAACAAAAACAATATACCCAAAAGCAGAAGATATATTTAATGCCTTGCATTTAACAAGCTTTGAAGAAACAAAAGTTGTTATATTAGGGCAAGACCCTTACATAAACGCTGGAGAAGCTCATGGGCTTAGCTTTTCTGTTAATAAAGGTATAAAAATACCTCCATCGCTTTTAAATATATATAAAGAATTATCAGATGATTTAGGTCTATATATCCCTAACAACGGCTTTTTAGAAAAGTGGGCAAAACAAGGGGTGCTCCTTTTGAACACAACTTTAACTGTAGTCGCTAAATGCTCCAATTCTCATAAAGATATAGGATGGCATATTTTTACAGATAAAATAATAAATGTTTTAAACGAACATAAAAAAAATGTTGTATTTATCCTATGGGGTAATAACGCAATAGCTAAAAAAAGCTTAATAACAAACAAAAATCACCTTGTTTTAACATCGGTTCACCCTAGCCCCCTTTCTGCTAGCCGTGGTTTTTTTGGCTCTAAGCCTTTTTCTAAAACTAATGCATTTTTAAAACAGCATAATTTAAAAGAAATTGATTGGCAAATAGAAAATATATAAAAAGCCCCTTTTTAAGAGGCATTTTTTATATATTTAAAAGTCTGTAACCATATTCTCCATTTTTTATATTAGGCAAAACATTTTCATTTAACGGAACAAATTTTTCAAAACTTTTTATATTAAAATTATTATCATACCTACAAGGTACTGCTAAAATATACTTTCCATTATCAAATCCTAACATAAGATGGTTATATTTTTTATAGCAAGAATATACAAAAGGGTTATTTGCATATTTATAAGTATCATAGCCTAATGTAATTAGCTCGTGTGGGGCTATCCTTACCCATTTTACATTTTTATAATTATTTTTAAAAGGAGTAAGGGGCATATTTTTGCTTTTTATATATTCTATATCTTTAGCATCTTCTTTATATACATTATCTGTTATTTGAGGATATCTTGCTCTATTTCTCATACCATCTTCTTTTTCAAAAAGCCCTAATTCTTTTTGCAAAAGCCCTTTTTCTCTTTCTAAAAGCCCTTGCTCCCTTTCTAGCATACCTTTTTCTCTTTCTATTATACCTTTTTCAAGCTCGGATAAATTTTGAGTATCTATATTGTTTAAAATATCTTGTTCTCTTCTTATAAATTCCTCTTCTAGCGCTATAAGGTCTTGTTCGTATTTTATAAGATTTTGCTCTCTTGGCCTTAAAAGCAAATCTTCTTCTATAGGAAAATATCCAGCATCTAGGGCTGTTTCTTTTTGTATTAGGCCTTCTTCTTTTTGGTTAAGCCCCTCTTCTTTTTGCATTAATCCTTCTTGCCTGCTAGCTAAAGTATCTTGATAATTATTTAAATCTCTTTTTATATCTGGGTTTTGCTCTTTATATATTATGCCTTGCTCTCTCTGTTTAAGCCCCTCTTCTCTTTGCAAAAGCCCTTCTTCTCTTTCATCTAAAGCTTCTTTTAAAGAAGAGCTATTAGATGGAGACTCTGGCATTTGTGGTATTTCTGGCATCTCTGGAGTTTCTGGTATTTGAGAATTATCTTGATTAGGATAACAAAAACTGCATTCTTTTTTTGGCATAATATATTTATCTTGCCATTTAACTTCATTTCCTATATACCCAACTAAAGTTGTAACAAGTTTATTTGTATTAGAAACATTTATAGCTAGTATGTTAAAATCTTCTATTTTACTCCCTGTTTCAAAAACATTTTCTGGATTAAAATCTTTTTTTATTTCTGCTTTACCACTTTCATCAACACAAAATGTGCTTACTTTAGCGTTTTTTAGCTCTCCTTTTTCAAAACACATAAACTCTATATTATAATTATTAAAAGGCTTTAGTCCTTGAGCATATACAGTTAACTTACCTTTGCCCTCTTTTATTTCTATGAGCCCTCTGCCACTTGCTTGCCTAAAATCTAGATTATAGCTTGTGTTATCTTGTTTTAAAGGTATAAAATTTCTGCTATATTTTCTTGAATAAATCATAATAGTCCCCCTGTATAAAAAAAGTATATTTAAAAATTATTCTTTAAATAATTAAAATATACTAAAAATTAACTATTTTTTTTATACACAATACAAAAAAATAAATATCTAAAAAAATGTATATCATTTTTTTAAAATTTGTGTTAAAATATATGTATTGCATTTTTATTTAATTATAAAATTAAATTTTTATAATATAGAAAAGGAGGCAATTATGAAAACAATTGGTATAATAGGGGCTATGGAAGAAGAAATAGAAAATATAAAACCTTATATAGATATTATATCAACCAAAAATATAGTCGGGTTAGATTTTTATATGGGCAAGATGGATGGAAACAGCGTTATATTAGTTCGCTCTGGCATTGCTAAAGTTAACGCTACTATTTGCACGCAAATTTTAATAGACCTTTATGCAGTCGATTTAATAATAAATGTTGGGGTTGCTGGCGCTATAAACAAAGATTTAAAAATAGGCGATATTGTTATAGCAAAAGATTGTTTGCACCATGATATAGACACAACCTTTTTTGGTAATGATATAGGGGTTATTCCACGTATGGAAGAAAGCACCTTTAAGGCAGACGAGCAGCTCTGTGAAACAGCAATTGAAATTTGTAAAAATAATATAGATACAAATATATATTTTGAAAGGATAGTTAGTGGAGAGCAGTTTATATCTAATAGTGATGCCAAAAATAAGATTTGGCTTAATTTTAAAGCATTTTGTGTTGATATGGAAAGCGCTGCTATAGGGCAAACATGCTATTTAAACAAAATACCCTTTCTTATTATACGTTCTATATCTGATAGCGCAGAAGAAAATAACGAATACAATACCTTTTTTAAAGAAAGCGCTTTAAAAGTTAGTGCTATTGTTAAAAATATTATAGAAACATTATAAATATTAAAATTATCTTAAAGGCGGACATTTTATGTTTTTAAAAAAACTAGAAATACAAGGGTTTAAATCTTTTGCCCAAAAAATAAGCTTAAATTTTAAAGCTGGTATTACTGCTATAGTAGGCCCTAACGGTAGCGGAAAAAGCAATATATCAGATGCTATAAAATGGGTGCTTGGCGAACAAAGCCCAAAAACGCTAAGAGGAGAAAAGATGGAAGATGTCATATTTATAGGCACAAAAAATAAAGCCCCTCTAGCATTTGCTGAAGTTTCTATAACAATTGACAATACAGATAAAAAAATAAATTTAGATTTTTCTGAAATAACTATAACAAGAAAGATATATCGTTCTGGAGAAAGCCTTTATTTTATAAACGGCTCTACATGCCGACTAAAAGATATACATGAGCTTTTTATGGATACAGGCATAGGTAAAGAGGGCTATTCTATAATAGGGCAAGGCAAGATAGACGCTATTTTAAGCAATAAAGCCGAAGAGCGCCGTGCTATATTTGAAGAAGCAGCCGGTATTACTAAATTTAAAAATAGAAAGCTACTAGCTGAAAATAAACTTGCTGAAGTAAACAAAAATTTGATAAGAACAACAGATATTATAAATGAGCTAGAACTACAGCTAGAACCTTTAAAAATACAAGCAGAAAAGCATAAGAAGTACATAAACTTAACAGAAAAGCTAAAAATTATAAAAATCAATATTTTTAAGAACAAATTTAAATCTTTAGAACAAGAGCTTTTTAATATAAATAAAAATGTTAACATATATTTAGAAAATATAGATAAATTAGAGCTGGATAAAAAACAGCTAGAAGACAAGCAAGAAAGCTTTAATAAAGCACTTTTCGAAACAGAAAATCTTATTAAAAATTTAAACGAACAAATAGAAAATACTAATATTACTTTACAAAAAGAAAAATCTAAAATAGATTTAAACTTACAATCAATAACCTTTATAGAAAATGATATAAAAAGGCTTAAAGACGATAATACATATTTTAATCAAACTTTTGAAAAATTAAAAAATGAAATAAATCTTTTAAAAATATCTTTAAACGCTAAAAATATAGAATATAAATCTAAAGAAGAGGAGATTTTTAACATACAAAACGACCTTTCTTTATATAAAGAAAAGGCTAAAACTAATGAAGAAAATATAAAAACATTAAATAAAAATCTTATAGAAAAGATGACCCTATCTTCTGATTATAAAAATAAGCTCAATTTTTATAAAACTTCTATAACACAAATAGAAGATAAAAAACAAGATATAATTAAACAGACAAATTTTTTAAACAATAAATTAGATGAAAAATATACAAAAAAAGAAGCACTTAAAAAACGTTTGAGTATTTTAGAAAAAGAAGAAAAAGATATAAATTTATCTTTAAAAGATTATAACAACAAAATAAAGCTTTTGGAAGAAAATTTAGCCCAAAATACACTCTTTTTTACAGAAAAGAACGATAGCTTTAATAACCTAAAAAATAGACAAAATATACTAACAGAACTACAAAATGATTTTGAAGGATACAATAGCTGTGTTAAATTTATATTAAAAGAAAGGGCTAAAAATAAAGATTTTGCTAATATTTATGGTGCTGTTTCTGAAATTATAGAAGTGCCTTTTGATTTAGAAATAGCTATAGAAATTGCTCTTGGTGCAACTATGCAAAATATAATAACAAAAACAGAACATGATGCTAAAAATATTATTAATTATTTAAAAAAGCATAATAAAGGACGTGCAACTTTTTTACCTTTATCTACCATTAAATATAATAAAGCTACTGATGATTTTTTATATAAAAAAGAAGAAGGCTTTATAGGCATTGCTGCAAATATTGTTAAATTTGATGAAAAATTTTATAATATAATAAATTATTTACTTGCTAAAACTATTGTTATAGATAATCTAGATAATGCTATAAAATTTAGCCAAAAATACAAACAAAATTTCAAAATAGTAACTTTAGATGGGCAGGTAATAAGCCAAGCTGGTGCTTTAACTGGTGGTAGTGTTTTTAAAAACAACTTGATTTTTAAAAGAGCAAGTGAGCTTAAAAAAATAAATGAAAATATACAAGCTTTAAATAAAGAAATAGATATTATAAAAAATAATATTTTAAAAGACGAACAAAATAAAACTAATATTTTAAATATAATAAATAACAAAAACAATATTTTACAAAATATTTTTAAAGAAAAAACTGCCTTAACCTTTAATATAGAGCAAAGTGAAAATGATATAAATCAAATTATGCAAGATTTGGAAAGCTTAAAAAATAATGAAAACAGCTTGAACGATAAGCTTAATACAGAAAATATAAAAAGTATTGAAAATGAAATAAATATTTTGGAAAATGATATTTCTAATATTAAAAATGAATTATTAAAATATGAAGATAATTTATTAAATAATAAAAATCATCATGATTCTATAAATGATAAATTAAATAATCTAAAAATTGATATAAACTCTATAAAAAATGAAATAAATAATATAAATAATGAAATTGATAGAAAAAATAATGAATTAGATAATGCTATTTTAAAAAATGATAATAATACTAAACAGATTGAAGAAAAATTAAAAGAAAAAGAACAAATAACAAAGCAAATTGAAGATAAAAATAACATTATAAATAATCTACAAAATGATTATGCTAATTTTAAAACACAATACGACGATATTTATCAAAAAAAATCAGATATTTTGCACTATATCCAAAATTGTTCTAATGATTTGCTTAATATAACAAAAAATATTTCTGATATAAAAAATGAATTTAATAAAATACAAAATAAAAAAGAAAATATAGAAAATAATATAGAAAGTATAACAACAAGCATTTGGGAAGAATATAACATAACGTATGCCCAGGCTTGTAACAATTTTGAAGATTTAAGCTTGCCTTATGAAAAGCTAAAAAAAGAGCAAGATATTTTGAAAAACAAAATTTCTAGCCTTGGTAACATTAATTTAACAGCTATAGAACAATATAAAACTATAAAAGAAAGATATGAGCTAAATATTTTACAAAAAGATGATATTTTAAAATCTATAGACAATTTAAAAAATATTATAAACAATTTAATAAAAGAAATGAAAGCACAATTTGAAAAGCAATTTGAGCTTATTAATAAAAATTTTAAAGAAGTATTTTCTGCTATGTTTGGGGGAGGTAGCGCTGCCTTAACCCTTTTAGATAATGAAAATGTTTTATCTTCTGGTATAGATATTGTCGCAAAACCTCCGGGCAAAAATTTGCAAAGCCTTGCCCTACTTTCTGGTGGAGAAAGAGCTTTAACCGCTATGAGCCTTTTATTTGCTATTTTAAAAATAAAGCCTTCGCCTTTTTGTATATTAGATGAAATAGAAGCTGCTCTAGATGATAGCAATGTTTATAGATATGCTAACTTTTTGAAAGAATTTGCTAAAAACAACCAATTTATCCTTATTACCCATAAAACTGGTACTATGGAAGTAGCTAATACATTATATGGAGTAACTATGCAAGAACAAGGTATATCTACACTTGTTTCTGTAGAATTAAAAAATTACAAAGATGATTAAAAGGAGAAAAAAATGTCTATATTTAAATGGTTTAAAAATAAGAAGAATAATGATTTAAATAAAGAAGAAAATAATAATTTACAAACAAATAATTTTACAAATGATGATTTAAAAACTGACTCTTATGATGATAATTTAGATAATTTGCAAGATGATGATTTGAAAACTGTCTCTTCTGATGATAATTTAGATAATTTGCAAGATAATAATTTAAAAACTGATTCTTCTGAGGATAATTTAGATAATTTGCAAGATGATGATTTGAAAACTGATTCTTCTGAGGATAATTTAGATAATTTGCAAGATGATGATTTGAAAACTGACTCTTATGATGATAATTTAGATAATTTACAAGATGAAAAAAAAGTTGGTTTTTTTGCTAAAATAAAAAATAGCTTAGCCAAAACAAGAGCTAACATAATATCAAATATAGAAAATGTATTATCAAAATTTAAAAAAATAGATGAAGATTTATTTGAAGAATTAGAAGAAGCGCTTATAATAGCAGATATAGGGGTTGCTACATCATCTTTTATAATAGAAAAGGTTAAAGAAATTATAAAAATTGAAAAAATAAAAGAAGTAGAGCAAATAAAAGAAGTACTTATAAACGTTATAACAGAAATTTTAACGGAAGATGACAAAGAATTTACCCTACCCTCTCCTGCTGTTTTATTAATAATTGGGGTTAATGGAGTTGGTAAAACAACAACTATAGCAAAACTTGCAAATAATTATAAAAACGAAGGCAAAAAAGTTTTACTTGCTGCAGGCGACACATTTAGAGCTGCTGCTATAGATCAGCTGCAAGTATGGGGAGAAAGGCTAGATATACAAGTTATAAAACAACAAGAAAATTCTGACCCAGCTGCTGTTATTTTTGATGCTATAAACGCTAGCAAGGCAAGAAAAACAGATTTATTAATTTGTGATACTGCTGGTAGACTTCATAATAAAAAAAATCTGATGGAAGAATTAAAAAAAATATATAAAATAATATCAAGAGAATATGAAAACGCTACGGTAGAAACATTGCTTGTTTTAGACGCAACAACTGGGCAAAACGCTATACAACAAGCAAAACTATTTAATGAATTTACAAATATAACAGGCATTGTTTTAACAAAACTAGACGGTACTGCTAAAGGTGGAGTTGTTATATCTATAAAAAATGAATTAAAAATACCTATCCGTTTTATTGGTGTTGGAGAAACGCTAAACGACTTAAAACATTTTGACGCTATGCAATTTGCAAAAGCACTTTTTGAATAAAACATTCTTGATTACAAAAAATTTATATGATATAATTATTAAAATTTTTTATTATACCTAAAGGAGTTGATTTTTATAGAACAGACAATTATTGAAATAATAAATAAATTTGGATATTTAGGTATATGTCTGTTAATGGCTATTGAAAATGTCTTTCCCCCTATTCCATCTGAAATAGTTTTGGCTTTTGGTGGGTTTTTAACAAATTCTACTGATTTAACAAAATTAGGGGTTACTATAGCATCTACAATTGGAGCTATTATAGGAGCTATTATATTATATTTTATTGGATATTTAGTAAGCTTTGAACGGTTAGAAAAGTTTACAAATACAAAATTTGGTAAAATTTTACGTCTTAAAGCAGAAGATATTAAAAAAACAAGGTCATGGTTTGAAAAACACGGCAATAAAGCTGTTTTTTTATGTCGTTTTGTACCTATTGTTAGGAGCCTTATTTCTATACCTGCTGGTACTAGCAAGATGGATTTTAAAGTATTTTTATTTTTAACAATTGTTGGTACATTTATTTGGAACACTGTCCTTATTTTGCTTGGAAGCTTTGCTGGAGAGGCTTGGGAGTCTATTTTGACATATTTTGATACTTATTCTCAAATAACATTAATAGTAATTTTAATTATTATTGCTATTGTGGCATTTTTATTTTATAAAAATCGTTTGAAAAAGAAAAAATAAT
>CBCPNA010000032.1:0-5659 GCA_965120415.1 uncultured Bacillota bacterium
GCTTGACTATGAAAATTTGAAAAAAATGACAAAAAAAGATTTATTTCCAACAGACAAATTTTTTGATTTTTTATCTAAGCTTAAAGATTGTACAGAAATTATCCTAAGAAATGATAAACAAAACAATTATCCTGAAAATTTTACCAAATTTATTAAAGCTATAACTTATGCATCATTTGACAATCTTTTTAAAATATCATACATAGGGTTTAATAGTTTTGGTATGGAATTTAACGATAGTCCTAAAAATATACTTAAAAATTTTACTATAAATCCACAGACTAAAGATGATGAAAAAACATTAGAAGAATTAATAGAAAAAAATCATGAAATAAATTATGATAAAATAAATATGTTAACGTTAAATCATCTGTTTGAAATATTTGAAAAAAATAAAGAAAAATTAAAATTTATAGCAGTCATACAAGAAAAATATTTAGAATATGCTTCTAATAATAAAGAAGATCTTAGTTATTCACAAATTATAGAACATTTCGGTTATGAGTATTATGCTTCATTAAGAATTTATCCAAAAATCCTAATAACTGAAGTTGATGATAAGCTAATCCAATTAAAATTATTCCAGAGTGGCTTAGCAAATTTTTTATTAAATGAAAGCCTAGAAAAACTAAATAAAGAAAATATGCCCTCTCAACTACCTACAATTAATAACATAGAAAAACTTCTTAATGACATATACAACATAAATAAAACAAAAAAAATGAATGATATCATAAAAGAAGAGCTTCTTAATATAGATAAAGAAGAAGATGAAAAAATAAACTTAATAAATGATTTAAAAGAAAAATTTAATAATAAATTAAAACAAGATTATGAAATTTTACAAACTCTCTTAAAAAATACAGATAGAAAAATTAGCGATGATGATATGCAAGCTATTAATGCTAATATACAAAACCTTACTACACAGCAATTTGATGGTCAATTATTCCAATTTGAAAATATATTATATGAAGAACTGCAGCTTTATTTAAGATTCCAAAAAGAAATGAGAAAAGTTAGTCTTTGCTTAGAAAAAGCTGATGAACATACTATTAATAATTACATTAATGATGATGATGATTTTCAAGATTATAATCCTAACCATTATAATCTTGAACATTATAATTTTAAAAAATTATTTCTAAATGATTTCAATGCAATTAAGATCAATGTATTAGAAAAAAATGAAATATTAGAAAATATACAAAAACTTAAAACATTAGAAGATAGTTTTGAAAAAAGATTCGAAGTAATAAGCTCTATGAGCAAAGAATCCAGAATATTATACTTAACATATCCTTTTGCACATAAAGAATTGTTCGAAGAAGTAGCTAAAACCGGAATATTCAAATATCTGGATAATAGACTGAATAATATAATTGGCACTTCTACTCCTATTATGGATTCTGAACAACTGAATCTTTTATCTAACTGGATTATCAATGACAATAATTTTGAAAAAAATAAAAATTTAAAAGAAAAAACTTTGAAAAAGCAAGAAAAACTGACTGAAAGAATAGAAGATAAGCTTAATAGAAACTTTAAAGATATTTCAAAACAAATTGAAACTAATAAAATATTAAAAAATACAAACAGAAAATTTAGAGAGAAGATGAAAAAATCTAGAGAAAGAGCAAATAGAAAGAATAAAGAACTTAATAAGCCGTTGCAATATGATAACTCAGACAAAGATGTACGCTGCTAAAATAAAGTTTATTTTATTATAAAACAAATCTCTATAATACTTAATTTTATAATTTATAACCACTTTTAAAAATACCGTTGCAATTTATGCCACTTTTAGAAGATAAAAGCTTAATAAGATTTTTATAATTACTATTTTTGCCTACATATATTGCTGCTAATAGCTTTAGTATTAATAAAAAATAATACTAAAGCTATATTAAATTTTATTTTAAACTTTAAAATTAATAAAAACATTAGAAGAATTAATTGAAAAAAATGATAAAATAAATTATAATAAAATATATGATATAAAACTATATTAAATAAATTTAAATATAATAACAAATTTAGCTTTATACCAAAAGATATAATTTAATTTTAATAGCAATTTAAATAATTTAACGATAATATAAAGCATCATTTTTATCTTTAAAATAAAGCTAAAGAAACCTAAAAAACTACCTTTTAAAATTTAAAAGGTATCAATTTAACTCATATTTATTTTATTATGAAAGGATTTTTTTAAAGATAATGGATAAGTTTATTAAAAATGATAAAAAGCTATGGCACATTACATCTTTTGTTTCTGTTTTAGCAGCTGCTTTATTACAAAGTTTTGTTATTTCAACTTTTATAGAACCATCAAATTTTTTATCTGGTGGCTTTACTGGTATAGCTCTTCTTGTACAGCGTATAGGTGGACTTTTTGGCAAAAACATACCTGTTTCTATCACATTAGTTGCTTTAAACTTACCTGTTGCCCTTATATGCTCTAGGGCTATTAGCAAAAGATTTGTTTTTTATTCTTTATTAGAAGTTATTTTAAGCAGTTTATTTTTAAACTTTCTTAATTTTACGCCTATATTTAATAGCGACGACGATATTTTAAATGCTATTTTTGGTGGTTTTATTTTTGGTATTAGTAGTGTTATAGCTTTAAAGGGGCGTGCCTCATCTGGTGGCACAGATTTTATAGCTTTATATGTATCTAATAAAAAAAATAAAGCAATATGGAATTATATTTTTATTTTTAATTTAATCTTGCTATCTATTTTTGGTTTTTTGTTTGAATGGAGCTATGCTGGATATTCTATAATATTCCAGTTTGTTTCTACAAAAACAATTTCTGCCTTTCATAGAAGGTACGAAAGGGTTACTCTCCAAATAACAACCTCTAACCCAAAAGAGGTTGTAGAAGAATATATAAAAAATTTTAAGCATGGCTTATCTTGCATAGACGGAATAGGTGGATATAGCAAAAAACATGTTACCCTTATCCATACTGTTGTTTCATCTTACGAAGTTGCTGATATTGTATCTCTTTTAAAAAATGTTGACCCTTATATTATAATAAATATGTTTAAAACAGATCAATTTTATGGCAAGTTTAACCAAAAGCCTTTAGAATAAAAGCCTTATAAAATAGGGCTTTTTTTTATAAAAAAATAATAACACTTTTTTTATTTATGAATAAACTAAAATAAGAAAGTTGAAAGGATATTTATTATGTCTAGCAAAAAAATCCAGCTTGTTATAGAAGATAACCTTACAGAAAATGAAGAACATTTGATAAAAGAAATAGCAAATATAAAATATAAATTGCCTATAATCAATTCTTTAGTTATAGAAATAGAAAAAGATAATTTAGAAAAAATTAAAAAGCTAGATTTTATAAAACAAATTTATGAAAATGCTAACATATCAATGCAAATGGACATAGCAAGAAAAGTTGTTAAAGCAGATATTGCTCAAGAAAGAGGCTATAGCGGTGCTGGTATAGGAATTGCTATTTTAGATACTGGTATTTCTGCTGTAAATGATTTTATAAGCCCTAATAATAGGATAATAGCCTTTAAAGATTTTATTAATAATAAAAAAGCTCCCTATGACGATAATGGACACGGCACTCATGTTGCTGGTATAGCTGGGGGCAACGGCATTAATTCTTTAGGAAGGTATAAAGGTATAGCCCCTAGCTGTAATCTAATTGCTGTAAAAGTACTGGATAGTGAAGGCAAAGGTAACGCAGGTGATGTACTTGCTGGTATGCAATGGGTTATAGATAACAAAAAAAGATATAATATAAAAATATTAAATCTTTCTATAGGTACAAACAATACATCGCTTGATGACCCACTTGTTAAAGCAGTTGAAAAGGCTTGGAATATTGGTATTGCTGTGACTATAGCAGCTGGAAATAATGGTCCAAAAAAATCTAGCATAAGCTCACCTGCTATCAGCAAAAAAGTGATAACAATAGGGGCATCAGACGACCATAAGCACGCCAACTTTTTTGGCAATACATTAATAAACTTTTCTGGTCGAGGCCCTACTTTAGAATGTATAGTAAAGCCGGATATTATAGCCCCTGGGGTTAATATTGTGTCTTGCCTTTCTAAAAATATTACAGCTAATAAAAATGAAATAAAAGTTATAGATAATAGCTATTTTGCTTTAAGCGGTACATCTATGGCAACCCCTATAGTATCTGGAGGTATAGCCCTTCTTTTAGAAAAATATAAAGATTTAAAGCCAGACGATATAAAGCTTATGCTAAAAAAATGCTCCGTTTCTTTAAACTTACCAAAAAATCAGCAAGGTTGGGGGCTTATAGATATAAATAAATTGTTATTTCAGGAGGTATGTTATGCAAGAAAATAATATTATATATGAAATAAGTAAACAAATAAAAAATAAAGATAATATAAAAAAAGATTTAAACAATGCTTTTTTGCATATAAGCAATATGTTTAAAGATAAATATATAAACAAGATAGATGCAGAAGTTAAAAATATTTTAAAAGATATACAAAATAACCCATCTAAAGAAATAAATTTATTAAATGCGATAAAGCCTTTTTTAAAAGAAGATAGCCATGTAAATATAGATAATACAATAAATTTTTTGCAAAAAGTTTATTTAATAAATAATATCAGCCAAAATATAAATCAAAATACAGTACAAAAAGAAGATAACAAACAAGAAGATTTAGTATGTATTAGCGCTGTAGAAAAGGCAGAAGATTCTTCTATTAAAGAAGATGGTGTTTATGATATAGATGAAAACTGTATTTTTGGACTTAATAATATAATGCAAAATAATACTTTTTTATTGTTGATATTGTTTATAATTTTAATTAATCGATAAAAAATACACAATTTTATGTGGATAACTTTAATAAAATGTCATATGGACTAAAAAAGCTCCTTTACCTTATTAGCATTTTAACATAGTTATCCACATAATTATCCACATTATCCACATTTTATATCAAGAAAAAAAGACACCTACAAAAGATGCCTTTTTAAGAAAATGAAAAAAAATAGATGTTAAACGTAAGACTTTCCTCTACAAAATCTTGCTTTAACCATGACATAAACCTTCCCCCCAAAAGATTTATGTCTTATCAAGAAATAAAACTCCCCCCAAAGCTTTATTTCTTTTATACTGCGCTATTTAAAGCCCCCCAACTTTAAATAGCTTTTGTGGTTGTTAATATAAATTAAGAACCCCCAAAAAATCTCAATTTAATTAACAATAAAAAGAATTAATAACTATTATGTAAAATGAACCTTCTCTAATGTCAAATTACATGCTAAAACTTAGCTGCTTAAATAATAATTAAATATAAAATAAAATTCCGATTCAAATCACCCTTAAACCTTCAAAATATTATAAAATATCTAACTATCCATTTAAATTAATGCTGCTAGCAGGTAAATAAAAAAAGCTCTACATTGATAAATTACCGTGATAGAACTTTTATAAATATATATATATATATACTTAATAAAAATTTTTGGCAACTCAGCCATCATACTCTTTGCAGAGGTTAGACCTGGAGCTTTGCGTCCTTACCTTTCGATAAGTTTGCCTTTATCAACTTTTTTATCAACTTTTTTTATTTATTAAATTTAACTGAATTGATAAACAAATCTACTAACTTTATTAAAAATTAGATATAACTTG
>CBCPNA010000033.1:0-2529 GCA_965120415.1 uncultured Bacillota bacterium
TTTATTTTTGTTTAGAAGTAGTAAAATCTTTATAAAAAAATAAAAAGATTTGTAATTATTTTATATATTTTAAAAAAAAATGTCAAGGGAGATGAAAAGTTATCAACATGTTATCCACATGATGAAGTGGATAAATCAATAAAAGGCATTGTAATTGAATTTATAGTAAAAGATAATAATTAATCAAGAAAAGAACAAAAATAAAAAATAGGGGGTAAATTTTGCGAAATAAGGGTATATTTATAACAATGTATGATAGCAAGAAAAATTTTAAAAAAAATAAAAAAAATAAAAAACTTGAAAAATAATAAGGGGTATGATATAATAAAAACATAAGAAATTTTAAAATTCTTTAAATTTTTTTATTGTTTTATTATTTATTAAATGATTTGTTTTGTAAGACGCTGTAAAAGGTGTCTTTTTTTATGCAAAACTTTATGCAAAAAAGATTGAATAAAGAAATGCATTTTAATATGTTTTAAAAAATAAAAAAAGAAACTCTATCAAAGAGACAACAAAAATTCTTAAAGAATTTTTAAAGCTCTTACATAGAAATTTCTGTAAGCATATAATATATATCATTTTATAAAATAACATGTAACTCTTTTTTTGTCAAGGAAATATGAAAGGTATAAAAAAGCTTTATATATTTAAATATTTTTTTAATTTTTTATATTGTTTATCTAAAGAAACAATAGCTTTTTTTATTTTTTTTTGTATGTATATAGCAGAGAAATTTAATTCTTTAGCTATAACTTTATATGTCTTACCCTCTATATATTTTTTATATAATATGTCGCTTTCTAGCTTATCGTTTAGTGTATAGATAAGCTTTTTTATTGCTTCCTTCTTCCTTTCTAATTTATCTATTTCTTCTTCTAGCTGAGAAATTTTTATTACTATATTTTCAACAGTAGAGGACTTTATATTTTTTTGTTTTATTTCTTCAAAATTTCTGCCTTTTGGGTTAGCTTCTAAAATAGCTGATATTTCATTTTTTTTTGCAGAAATATTTTTTTCGATTTCTTTTATTCCTTCTAAAAATTTTTTCAATTTTTATCACTTCTCCTTTTTATGCTTTTAGTATTATTATAAAAGAGAATTTAATAAAATGAAATACTGGATAAGAAAAAAGCAAGCTATATCTAAATAGCTTGCTTTTAATTTTTTTCTACAGTTGAAATGCACGATACATACACTCGTTCAATTTTTTGAAATGGTTAATGTTTAATACAAAACACCTTTATATTATGCTTAAAGGTTAATTAGTTCAGAGGCTCTTTGTTCTTGCTTTTCCATTTTTAACGCTCTAGGAATACATATCTTACACACATTTTTTTAAGAGAATTATAAAATAATATGAAATATCAATTTTCCAATGAGTAAAAACGTACAAAATATACAAATTTTTATGTGGTAAGAAACACAAGAAGAGCTTTTTTAAACAATGCCATACTCTGCCATACCCTAATCTAAAGTTTTTTTCCAAAAAGGTTGTACCCCTACATATAGGATACAAGTATATTTTAATATTTTTATAAAAGGGTTGTCAATGACAACTGTTACCCTTAAAGTACCAAATAGTATATAAAGAGTATATAAAGAGTATATAAAGAGTATATACACAGTATATATTGAAGTGTGATATAATGTAGACTGGAAGTTTTATACTTTGTAGGTTTGTGTTACCTATGGAGTATAAACTTCTGCTATATGTAACATATATTTTTAAACGAACTATATATAAAATAAGAGGCTTAAAGACGCAAAAGCGTCTTTTTTTATATAAAAATATTTCTTTTAATTTTAAAAAAACTTTTTAAAAATCTAAAGAAGAAAATTTATATAAATATTTGAGAAGAGGTGGTGTGGTAAAATTGTGTCAAGAAAGCCAGTCTTTAAGACTGTATGTGATATGGAAAAGGCTTGGGAAAAATACAAAAAACAGTGCAATAATACTATTGTGCCGTTTAATGAATTTGATAAAAAGGCAAGAGAAAACATAAGCTATCAGCTTAAAAAAAGAGTCAGCTATAACATAGCTGGCTTTTGTGCTTTTTGCAATATATCAAGGAGTGCATTTTACAATGTTTATAAAAATAAATCTTTAGAATTTAAAGAATTTATAGAGAAAATAGAAACGGAATGCGAAGCAGATACGATACTTAAATTTGAGACTGGAGAGCTGAACCCAAAATTAGCTCCACTTAGACTGCATTATAAAGAATATGAAGATACAAAAGATACTGATACTCCTATTATAAAAGGTGGCGAAGATGAATTATATGAATAATAACATTGTATATTTGCCTGATATTGTTGGAAAGGGCTATAAAACGTTTTGGAAATTTAGAGGAAGATATAGGGTATGCAAAGGCTCTAGGGCATCTAAAAAATCTAAAACAACTGCATTGTGGTATATATATAACATAATGAAATATGAGGGGGTTAAATCATGACAATAAGCATATTTAGTCAAAAATTAAAAAGGGTAATTTTTATGCTGGGCTTAACTCCAACTAAAATTGC
>CBCPNA010000034.1:0-7584 GCA_965120415.1 uncultured Bacillota bacterium
AGCAGTAGGAAGACAACCAGAGGCAAGATCAAACATAATGACAACAATGCTAGTAGGTGCAGGGGTATCAGAGACAAGTGCGATATATGGGCTTGTAGTAGCGTTGTTATTATTATTTGCAAATCCATTTTTAAAATATTTAAGTTAATTAAAAGGCTTGAAAGGAGGTAAATATTTTGAGTAGTGAAACACAAATACTCAATTTTGGAAACAACTTTATACCAGAAGTTTTGATGCAATTAATAGCAACTGCTATCCTATGCTTTTTACTTTTTAAAATTTTATATAAGCCAGTCGTAAACTTTTTGGATAAACGTAAACAAAAAATAGAATCAGAAATTAAACAAGCATCAGAAAAGCTTTCAAAAGCAGATGAATTTAAAATAATGTATGAAGTAAAGCTAAAAGAAATAGAAAAAGAAAAAAACGATATTTTAGAAAAAGCAAGAAATGATGCTAAACAAAATGAAGTCAAAATAATAGAAGAGGCTAAAAAAGAAGCAGATTTAATAAAACAACGTGCGCTTACCGATATAGAAAGAGAACAAGAAAAAATAAAAGAAGAAATAAAAAATCAAATTATAGAAGTTTCTATTTTAATTGCAAACAAATTTATAAATAAAAATATTAGCGAAGAAGAGCAGAAGTTTTTTTTGGATAACGCTATTGCAGAGTTGGAGGAAATTAAATGGTAGATATAATTTCTAAAAGATATGCAAATGCACTTTTTGAAATAGCAAAAGAAAAAAACAAGATTTATGAATTTGAAGTGCAGTTAAATTTTATTTTAAATTGTATAAAAGAAGATAAAGAATTTTTAAATATTTTGAAGCACCCTCATATTTCTTATAGCCAAAAATTTGATATATTTGAAAAAGCTTTTAAAAATAATGTTTATGAAGAAATTTTGGGCTTTATATATATTATAATTAAAAAAAATAGAGAAAATGAGCTTATAGATATATTAAAAATGTTTTTAGATATAATTAATAAATATAAAAATACAACAACTGCTTTTATATATTCGGCAACGAGGCTTACCACAAATCAGCTAGAAGATATTAAGCAAAAGCTATCAGAAAAGTTAAAAAAAGATATTGTTATAGATTTTAAACAAAAGCCAGAGCTTATTGCAGGGTTAATTATTAATATAGACGGAAAGGTTATAGATAATTCTATAAAAAAATCTTTAGAAGATATTAAAAAAAATTTGTTATCAAAATAAAGAAAGGGGAACAAGCTAAATGAATTTAAGGCCAGAAGAAATAAGCAGTGTTATAAAACAAGAAATAAAAGCATATGTTAATAAGCTTTCTGTTTCTGAAGTTGGGACGGTTATCCAAGTTGGGGACGGTATAGCAAGAGTTTATGGTCTTTTAAATGCTATGAGCGGCGAACTTTTAGAATTTGAAAGTGGTGTTTTGGGTATAGCGCAAAATTTAGAAGAAGATAATATAGGGGTTGTTTTATTAGGTTCAGACAAAAATGTTAAAGAAGGAGATAGCGTAAAGCTTACAGGGCGTGTTGCAGAGGTTAATGTTGGAGATGCTATGATAGGGCGTGTTGTTAATGCAATAGGTGAGCCTGTTGATGCAAAAGGCCCTATCAATACAAGCAAAACAAGACCTATAGAAAGGGTTGCACCAGGGGTTATTACACGTAAATCTGTTGATGTACCTTTACAAACGGGTATTAAAGCTATAGACGCTATGGTGCCTATAGGTAGAGGACAACGTGAGCTTGTTATAGGAGATAGGCAAACAGGTAAAACTTCTATTTGTATAGATACTATTATTAATCAAAAGGGCAAAGATGTTATTTGTATATACGTTGCTATAGGGCAAAAAGCATCTACAGTAGCACGTATAGTAAGAACATTAGAAGAAACAGGGGCTATGGACTACACAATTGTTGTATCTTCTACATCGTCCGATCCATCACCACTCCAATTTATAGCACCTTATACAGGGGTTACAATAGGCGAAGAATTTATGGAAAACGGTAAAGATGTACTTATTGTATATGACGATTTATCAAAACATGCCGTTGCTTACCGTGCTATGAGCCTTTTATTACACAGGCCACCAGGGCGTGAAGCTTACCCAGGGGACGTATTTTATTTGCACTCAAGGCTTTTAGAAAGGAGCGCAAGGCTAGAAGAAAAGTACGGAGGAGGCTCTATAACAGCTCTTCCTATTATAGAAACACAAGCAGGCGATGTTTCTGCTTATATACCAACAAATGTTATATCTATAACAGATGGACAAATCTTTCTTGAAAGTGAGCTTTTTAACTCTGGTGTTAGGCCAGCTATAAATGCAGGGCTTTCTGTATCAAGGGTAGGGGGTTCGGCTCAAATAAAAGCTATGAAAAAGATAGCAGGTCCTATACGTATAGAGCTTGCACAATATAGAGAGCTTGAAAGCTTTGCCCAATTTGGCTCAGATTTAGATAAAGAAACGCTAGAAAGGCTAAATCATGGACAAAGAATTGTTGAAATATTAAAACAAGCTCAATACAAAACTTTAGAAGTTGAAAAAGAAGTTGTTATTTTATATGCCGTAACAAAAAAATATTTAGATGATATAGAAGTATCACGTGTATTAGATTTTGAAAAACAATTTTTTGAATTTATAGAAACAAAATATAATAGCATATTTACAAATATTAAGGACACAAAAGATTTAAATGAAGATACAGAAAATCTTTTGATTAAAGCACTTTTGGAATTTAAAAAGGAATTTAAATAAAGAGGTGATATTATGTCTAGTATGCGTGATATAAAACGCCGTATAAAAAGTGTTAATAGCACTAAACAAATAACTAATGCTATGTATCTTGTTGCTAGTAGTAAGCTTAATAAAGCAAAAAATAGATTAAATAGCACACGTCCTTTTTTTAATGAAATAAAAAATGTTATTTCAGACATATTAAGCACTTCTTCTATAAATCACCCTTATCTTATAAATAAAAAAGCAAATAATACAGCAGTTATTGTTATAACAGGTGATAGGGGGCTTTGCGGTGGGTATAATGCAAATGTAAATAAGCTTGCAAATACTGTTATAAAAAGTAGTAATGATAGTGTAATAGCTGTTGGTAACAAAAGTAATGATTTTTTTAAAAATCGTGCTAATATTATACAATCTTTTACAAATATTTCTGAATATCCAACATATGAAGATGCATTAAAAATAGGAGAGCTTGCTAAAAGCTTATTTAAAGATGGAAAAGTTGATGAAATATATTTAGCTTATACAGAGTTTGTTTCTACTCTTGTAAGCAAGCCAACCCTTGTTAAGCTATTTCCTCTTGATGCTAAAGATTTTGAAACAGAAAAAAGCAAATCTTCTGTAATATATGAGCCGGATGCAGAAACAGTATTGAATTATATTATACCTAAATATGTAAATACGCTTATTTATGGAGCGTTAGTAGAATCGGCTGTTTGTGAACTTGGGGCAAGGATGACATCCATGGATTCTGCTACAGAAAATGCAGAAAAAATGATGAATAGCTTAAGTCTTATTTATAATAGAGCAAGGCAAACAGCTATAACACAAGAAATAACAGAAATTGTTTCTGGAAGTGGTATTTTTAATTAAAAAGGAGTGAAAAAAATTGTCTGAAAAAAATGTTGGTAAAATAGTACAAATTATTGGTGCTGTTTTAGATATAAAATTTTCAAATGAAAATATGCCAGCTTTATATAACGCTATAGAAATAAAAAATGGAGAAGAAACAATTATTGCAGAAGTTGCTCAGCATTTAGGCGATAATATTGTTAAATGTATTGCTATGAGCTCTACAGACGGACTTGTAAGAGGGATGGATGCTATAGATACAGGAAAGCCTATATCTGTACCAGTTGGAGAATGTACCCTTGGGCGTATGTTTAATGTTATTGGAGAGGCTATAGATGAGGCAGGCGAGGTATCAGCAGATGAAAAATGGCCTATCCATAGAGAAGCTCCTTCTTTTTCAGAACAAGCAGCAGCAACAGAGCTTTTAGAAACAGGTATTAAAGCTATAGATCTTCTATGCCCTTATGCAAAAGGGGGTAAAATAGGGCTTTTTGGAGGAGCTGGAGTTGGTAAAACAGTGCTTATAATGGAGCTTATAAGAAATATAGCAACAGAGCATGGGGGCTTTTCTGTTTTTGCTGGAGTTGGAGAGCGTACACGTGAAGGTAACGATTTATATTATGAAATGCAAGAATCTGGAGTTATTAATAAAACAAGTCTTGTTTTTGGGCAAATGAATGAGCCACCGGGGGCAAGGATGAGGATAGCTTTAACAGGGCTTACGATGGCAGAATATTTTAGAGATAGAGAAAATCAAGATGTTTTGCTATTTGTTGATAATATATTCCGTTTTGTGCAAGCTGGATCAGAGGTTTCAGCTCTTTTGGGGCGTATGCCTAGTGCCGTTGGGTACCAGCCAACTTTAGCAACAGAAGTTGGGGGCTTGCAAGAAAGGATAACTTCTACAAAGACAGGCTCTATAACATCTGTTCAAGCAGTTTATGTACCAGCGGACGATTTAACAGACCCCGCTCCAGCAACAACTTTTGCACATTTAGATGCAACAACAGTGCTTTCAAGGAGTATTGTTGAGCTTGGTATATATCCAGCTATAGACCCGCTAGAATCTAGCTCTAGGATACTAGATCCAGCTATTGTAGGAGAAGAACATTATCATGTTGCAAGAAATGTTCAAGCTATTTTGCAACGCTATAAAGAATTGCAAGATATTATATCAATATTAGGTATGGATGAGCTTTCAGAAGAAGATAAATTAACTGTTAATAGAGCAAGAAAGGTACAACGCTTTTTATCACAACCTTTTTTTGTAGGAGAAAAGTTTACCGGTAACCCAGGGCAATATGTACCTATAGCAGAAACAGTTAGAGGGTTTAAAGAAATATTAGAAGGAAAACATGATGATATACCAGAAAACTATTTTTTAAATGCTGGAACTATCGAAGATGTTTTAAAAAAGGCTAAGTAATAATTATTAGCGAAAGGATGAGCTAATATGAAGAGTATGAAATTACGCATTGTAACTCCAGTAGGAGAATTGTATAACGATAATGCTAATATGGTTATTATGAAAGGTATAGAGGGTGATTTTGCTGTTTTAAGTGGACACCAGCCTTTAGCAACTATTTTAGATTATGGAGTATTAAAAATAAAGACAGATAATAAAGAGCTTTCATCAACTATTTTTGGTGGGTTTGTTTCTGTAACTAAAGAAAGCGTAACTATATTAACAGATGCTGGAGAATGGATAGACGATATAGATATAGAAAGAGCAAAAAAGGCTAAACAACGAGCAGAAGAAAGACTTAAAGATAAGGCTAATATAGATGTTTTGAGAGCAGAACTTGCTTTAAAACGAGCCTCTATAAGGCTTGCTAGTAAAAATGTTAAATAATAGTACTTAAATTTTAGATTATATGAAAAGTCGTAATAGATTATTTATTACGACTTTTTGTATTACAGTTTTTTTACAAATATTATAATAAACTTGTATAATTTTTAAAAATTATGTATAATTAACCAATAAATTTATTAAAAGGTGAATAATATTATGAATAACTTAAACTGGAAACTTGAAGACGATGTTAATGACTATGTTAAGAAAGAATTGGAAAGAATAGGATTAAAAAAGTTAAAAGATTTTAATGTTGAAACTTCTATGTCTGAATATATGCAAGAAGCACTTAAAGGTTCTTCCAAAACAGAAAAAAAGACTGGAGCTGGAAGACCAGATTTTCATATAGAAAAATATAAAGTGCCGGTAATTTTTGAAAATAAGTTAAATATAAAAAAGCTTATACATGCTACAATAGAAGGTATAAAAGAAGATGAAAAATCTATACAAAATTATGCTGTTAATGGAGCGTTATATTATGCAACACAGATGATAGCAAGCACTGAATATAAAGAGGTAATAGCTATAGGTGTTGCTGGAAATAATGAAGAAAATGTTACTTTTAGCGTTTATTATGTATATGGTTCATCTATTAAGCTTATTAAAAAGATGGATAAATATACTAGCATAGATTTTTTAGAAACAGAAGAATCTTTTAATAATTTTTATAAAGATTGTATATTAACAGATGAAGAAAAACATAAAATTTTAATAAATAGTAAAGAAGAATTAAAAAAATACGCAAAAGAACTTAATAAATTAATGCATAATCAACAAATAACAGCTGGAAATCGTGTATTATATGTATCTGGTATGCTATTATCAATGCAAGATATTTATAATGAAGATGGTAAGAGGGTAAAAGAGGGCTTAACACCAGATGATTTAAAAGGCTTTATGACTGATGATGAAAGAGATGGAGAAAAAATATGTATACAGATAAAAAATTTTTTGAATGCTAGAGGTATAGAAAGAGAAAAAAGTGATTTAATGCTTAGTTCTTTTAAAGAAATTTCAATAGATAAAGACCGTGATAAAGAAAAAAGCTTAGATAAATTAGTTGCTAAACATTTAAATAAAAATGCAAGTAGTAATAAGCAGCTTTTTACTTATATTTTTTATAATATATATTTATCTATTGATTCTATGTCAGGGCATTTAGATATTATGGGTGAAATGTATTCTGAATTTTTAAAATACGCTCTTGGAGATGGTAAAGAATTAGGTATTGTTCTTACTCCACCTTATGTAACAAAAATGATGGCTGAAATATTAAATATAAACATGAATAGTAAAGTTATGGATTTGGCAACTGGTAGTGCTGGATTTTTAATAAGTGCTATGGAGCTTATGATAAATAATGCAAATAAAGAATATGGCAGGTATACATCTAAAGCAAATGAAAAGATAGAAAATATAAAGAAAAATCAACTTTTAGGGATAGAATTAAATCCAGCTTTATTTGCACTAGCAGCAACAAATATGATATTAAGAGGTGATGGCTCTAGCAATATAGTAAAAGGTGATACATTTGAAACAACAGATGATTTATACACAGGATTTGAAGCAGATAGGATACTTTTAAACCCACCTTTTACACATAAAGAAAATGGTATGCCTTTTATAAAATTTGGTCTTTCTAAAATGAAAAAAGGTGGCTTAGGGGCAATAATTATTCAAGATAGTGCTGGAAGTGGGCAAGCTATAGCTACTAATAAAGAAATATTAAAAGACCATACGCTACTTGCTAGCATAAAAATGCCTATTGATTTATTTATACCTATGGCAGGGGTACAGACTAGCATTTATATATTTAAAGCGTGGGAAAAGCACGATTTTGAAAAAACAGTTAAGTTTATAGATTTTAGAAATGATGGTTATAAAAGAACAAAAAGAGGGTTAAATGAAATAGATAACCCTAATGCTAGATATGTTGATATAATAAAAATTTATAAAGCAGGCAAAAGGGCAGATGTAGATAAAAGCTTATGGAATTTAGAAGAAATATATATAGAAGATTTTATTACAGATAGTGGGGCAGATTGGAATTTTGACCAGCATGAAAAAATAGATACAATGCCTAAAATAGAAGATTTTAAAAAAGTTATTTCTGATTATTTAACATGGGAAGTATCTAATATTTTAAAA
>CBCPNA010000035.1:0-7533 GCA_965120415.1 uncultured Bacillota bacterium
TATGGAAGATTTTATAAAAGTAATACAAAAGCTTGTAATAAAAGATTTAGTATTATGGACAGATAAAAAAATAGAAATAATGAAAAATATTACAAAATCTTATTAATTTAATAATTAATAACAATTTAATAATAAAAACAAGATATGGACAACATCGAATATTACACACAAGAAGAAACTTTAAAAAATTTAGGTATTAATGAAAATATATAAAAATAAAATTGTGGCTTAATATTATAAGCCTCTTTTTTATTTGTGATAAAAATTACATCTCTTTCTCAAATCTTATTATATTTACAAAAGCATGTATATTTAAAAACAAAATTTATTATATTTATATAAATAAAAGAAAGAGGGTATTAATTTGCATAAAAAAATATTAAATATATCAAGCTTTATTACATCAATGTTTATTATAATATTTATAATAATAATAGCAGCAATGCCAAATTTAGTTATAAAGTCGGCAAAAGAGGGGTTACTTTTATGGTTTAATAATATAATACCATCTATATTACCTTTTTTAATATGCACTAATCTTTTAATAAAGCTTGGTATAGCAGACTTTTTAGGCGGAATTTTAGAACCTTTTATGCAAAAAATTTTTAATATAAACGGTAAAGGGGTTTTTGCTTTAGTTATGGGTATGTTATCTGGCTATCCTATAGGGGCAAAAATAACTTGTGATTTGAAAAATGATAACAAAATAAATAATATAGAAGCCCAGCGGCTTATAAGCTTTAGCAACAATTGTTCGCCTATTTTTATAATAGCAACTGTTGGGGTTTTAATGTTTAAAAGTGCTAAAATAGGGTATTTGATATTAATTATACATTATTTATCTGCTTTTACGGTTGGTATTTTATTTAGATTTTATAAAAAAGATAAATCAAAAGATACAAAAATTTATACAAAAAAAAGTCTTGCATTATGCATTAAAGAAAGAAAAACTTTTGGAGAAATACTTTCTGATAGTGTAAAAAATTCTTTAGAAACAATTTGTATAATAGGTGGATTTGTTATTTTATTTTGTGTTATTGCCCAAGTTTTAGCTTATTTTAACATATTTTTTTATATTGGCAAATTAATATTTAAAGAAGATTTTGCTTACATAAGCAATGGCTTATTTTTAGGTATAATAGAAATAACAAATGGGCTAAATATTTTAAAAGAAACACCGACAAAAGAGGTTATTGCTATTAGCTGTGGGTTAATATCGTTTTCTGGCTTATCTATTTTATTTCAGACATCTAGCATAATATATAATACAGATATAAAATTTTCATTATATATATTAGCAAAATGTTTGCATGCATTCATTGCTATTTTTTATGCCGTATTATGTTTTCCTATTATAGATGTATTTTTAAAGCAAATTTAGTAGACAAATATTTTTTATTAATATATAATAAATGTATTATTATATTAATAAGGTGGATATATGGTACAATTACAAATAGATAAAAATGATGAAAATCAACGGCTAGATAAATTTATGCTAAAATATTTGAATAAAGCCCCAAAATCATTTGTTTATAAAATGATACGCAAAAAAAATATAAAATTAAATAATAAAAAATGCATTGGTAATGAAATTTTACAAGCTAACGATATAATAAATATTTATTTAGCAGAAGATACAATAAATAAATTTAAACAGGAGAATAGCTTAAAAAGCACTTTTAAAAATTTTGAAATAATCTATGAAGATGAAAATTTGATAATATGCTATAAGCCAATAAATCTTGTATCACAGCCAGATTTTTTTAATAAAAATAATTCTTTAAACGACCAGCTTATATTTTATTTATACAAAAAAGGCGAATATAAAAAAGATGATAATTTTACCCCTTCTATTTGCAATAGGCTTGATAAAAACACAAGCGGTATTGTTATTTTTGGTAAAAATTTTAAAACAACTAAAGATTTAAATGAAATGTTTAAAAATAAAACTATAGATAAATACTATTTAACTGCAGTAGAGGGTATTTTAAAAGAAAAAGGTACTTTAAAGCTATACCATAAAAAAGATAAAAATAACACTGCTATTATAAGTCAAAAAAAGCAAGATGATTTTAAAGAAATTATTACAGAATATACCCCGCTAGCCTATAAAGATAACAAAACTTTATTAAATATAAAGCTAATAACAGGCAAATCGCATCAGATAAGAGCATCTTTTAAATATATAGGCTTTCCTATTTTGGGCGACCAAAAGTACGGAAATATTAATTTTTTAGGCTTGAATACTCAATTTTTGCATTGTTATAAAGTAGTTTTTAAAGAAAATAATAATTCTTTAAATTATTTATTTAATAAATATTTTGTATGCAAATATATGGACAAAAGCTTTAAAAATGTTTTAAGCTTTTTTGAATATAATATTTAGGAGAAATAATATGAAAGAAGTAGATATTTATACAGACGGTGCTTGTTCAGGTAACCCTGGGGCTGGTGGATATGGCATAGTTTTTTTATATAAACAAAACAGAAAGGAGCTTTATAAAGGATACAAGCTTACTACTAATAATAGGATGGAGCTAAAAGCTATAATAGTTGCTTTAAAAACCTTAAAGGAGCCTTGTATAGTTAATTTGTATAGTGATTCTAAATATGCTTTAGATTCTATACAAAAGGGCTGGGTATATAAATGGCAAAAAAATAATTGGAAAAGAAATAAAAATGAAAAAGCGTTAAATTCAGACCTTTGGCAAGAGCTTTTACCTCTTTTAGAAGTACATAAAGTAAACTTTATATGGGTTAAAGGGCATGACGGTAATATAGAAAATGAACGCTGCGATGAATTAGCAAGAAATGCAATAAAAGATGACTTTTTAGAAGAAGATGAAAATTATGCTGGGTAATGATTTTTGCAAATATATCTTTATAAAATAATTATGTTGTGCTATAATGCATGTAAGAAAATAAGACGCATTAAGCGTCTTTTTTAATTTACAAATTAAAATAAATATTTTAGCACAAACACACTATACATACATTTTATAAATTTTTAATTATTAATTTTTTTTAATTTAGATTTTTGATAAAAATACCCTATACCTATAATTATAATAGAAATCAAAAATTCTAATACAAATAAGCTATTGTTTATACCGGCAGACAAAATTATTAATACACCTATTAAAGCCATAATAGGAACAAAATAACCCATGAGTTTATTTTTAATTTTTCCTTTTTTTGTAAGTCTAATAACAACAATGTATAAAACAGCATAGCATAAATAGCTAAGACAAATATATATTTCTGAAACATCTCCCGGTAATTCAGTTTTTATATAAAAATAATTAATAATACACCAAATAATAGTTATTATAAATGCAATCAGAGCAGAATTTAAAGGGGTACTATTTAAAGCTTTATTTTCTTTAGCAATATTTTTGCTAAAAGGTACCATACCCCTAATAGCAAGAGAGTAAGGTATCCTTATAAAGCCTAGAGCTAAACCGTTACAAGTACCTAAAACGGATATTATAACAAATATTAATATAATTTTAGTGCCTATTTCTCCTAAAATCATGTTAGAAGCCAATATAAGACTATTATTACCAAGTGCTAAAACTTTATCAGCTCCTATCAAAACGCTAATACCAACAAAATAGCATATGTAGCAAATTAATATAATAATAGGAGACACAATTAAAGCTATTGGTAAATTTCTTTTAGAATTTTTTATTTCATTACAAACACTAGTAGAAACTACCCAGCCATCAAAAGAAAAAGCAATGGGTCCAAAAGCAGATAATACCCCTATATTAAAAGTTTTAAGCATAGTAACATCATTTACAAGCGATTCTGTTGGGTTACCTTTTATAAAGCCAAATAAGGCTATTACTATTAAAGGGATAAGTTTTATTATCATAGATAAATTTTGAAAATAGCCACCTAATTTAGCAGAAAGTGTATTTAATATAAATATAACTATAACTATTAATACTCCTAAGCCTATTTCTTGTATTAAGCTAGATTCATATCCAAATAGTTGGAATATATATGTTGCTGCAACCCATGATACAATAGCTATAGATGAACCAAAATATAAAAACATTTGATAATATCCAAAAGCTGATGCAGTTTCTTTATTAATAAATTCTTCGGCGTAAGATATAATACCGCCGGCTTTATCTGTTCTTGTTGCTAATTGGGATATAGTTAAACAACCAAAGATTATAGATATAGCAGCTATAATAAAAACTAAGACTCCTAATAAAATATTACCGTTTGTATATGTTAAAACATCATCTGCTTTAAAAAATATACCAGAGCCTATAACTGTACCTATAATCATAGTTATTGAGGTAAATAGCCCATACTTCTCCTTTTTTTCCATGTTTTTACAATCCTTTCTGCAACATTTATTTAATTATAGCATTTTGCAAAGTATTAAGTCAACTAAAATTATAACCTCTATCTTAATTTTAAATAAAGTAATCTTTATCCAAAAATTTAGACAGAGGTTATTTTAAAAACTATTTATTATAATTTTGTCCAGCCATTTGTCGTTCTTGAGCTTCTATCATTTTTTTTACCATATATCCTCCGACATAGCCGTTTTGTGCCGATGTTAAATCTCCGTTATATCCTTGCTTTAAAGGTACGCCTATTTCATTTGCGACTTCATATTTAAACTGCTCTAAAGCTCTTCTTGCTTCTGGAATATTAATTTTATTTGATGAATTATTTGATGGCATAAAAATTCCTCCTGTTATAGATTTATATTTGCAACATTTTATAATGTTACAACATTATTTTGTACTAATTTATTATTTTAAAACTGGTAATTTTTGTGTTTTTTATAATAATTTGTATGCTTGACATATTTTATTAAAATTTATATAATTAATTTATATTTTATTGAAAGGGTTATTAAAATGACAATTAGACATTTAAAATTATTTATAGCAGTTGTAGATTACAAAACTATGAGTAACGCCGCAAAAAAAATGTTTATATCGCAGCCTTCTGTTAGCCAAACTATAAGAGAAATAGAAGAATATTATGGGATAATGCTTTTTGAAAGGCTTTCTCAAAAGCTCTTTTTAACACAAGCTGGAGAAAAGCTTTTAAAATACGCAAGGCATATTGTAACAACTTTTGAAGATATGGAGCAAGAGTTTAAATCAAAAGATAAAGCTATAGCTATAAGAATTGGTGGATGCTTAACTTTTGGTACATATATGCTACCAGAAATTTTGAGGCAGTTTGAAAACAAATGCCCTAATATAAATACCAAAATTATTATCGATAATACAACAGTAATTGAAAAAAAGCTTCTTACAAATGAAATAGACATAGGTATTGTAGAAGGAGAGATTATAGCAGACGATTTGCTAAACTTTCCTATTTATCAAGATCAGCTAGTTATTGTTACAAGCTTTAATAATAGCCTTTTAAAAAAAGATGAAATAGATATTTCTGAATTAAACGGGCTTGATATGATAGCAAGAGAAGATGGCTGTATTGAAAGAAGCCAATTCCAAAAATTTTTAAACGAAAATAACCTAAAAGTTAACTTTAAATGGAACTGTACAAGCGTTGAAACAATAAAAAACGCTTTAAAAAATAGCAATGCTTTTTCTGCTTTATCGCTTTTATCTGTTAAAGAAGAAATAGAAAGAAATGAGCTTAAAATTATAAAAATAAAAAATATAAAGCTATCTAGAGATTTATCTATCGTTTTGCATAAAAATAAAATATTGACTGAAGAAATAAAAGTATTTTTAGATATTTGTAGAATATTTATAGAAAATAAAAGCATAGTTTAAGACTATGCTTTTATTTATATTATTTCATATTACTTTATATTATTTCATATTGCCTATTTAATTGACAAAAAATAAGTATAGTTATATACTTAAATTAACTTTTGATAAAGGAGTTTTAATATGAATATAATTAATGCAATTTTGCAGAAATATGAAATTTTTGATTTTTTAATAAAAGTTTTTTTTAGTATATTTAATAGTATAATTCTTATTGTAATAGCAAGTATTGTAATAAAAATTTTTAATGCTATTTTAAAAAAGTCATTAAAAATTAATAATAAATTAACTGAAAGAAAAAAAGCGACTTTAACGGTTGTTTTAACAAGTGTTATTAGATATACTATTTATTTTATTGCTGGATGTAGCATCCTTTCTAGTTTTGGTATAAATATTGCATCTTTAATAACAGTTGCGGGGGTTGGTAGCGTTGCTATAGGGCTTGGTGCACAGAGCATTATCCAAGATTTACTTGCAGGCATGTTTATTTTATTTGAGGATCAATTTGCGGTTGGGGATATTATTACAATAGATGATTTAACAGGCACTGTTGAAAGCATAGGCATTAGGACAACTATTATAAGAAGTGCAGATGGCGATGTGCATATTATACCAAACGGCAATATTAAAATTATAACAAATATGTCAAAACAATTTAATAGAGCAAAAATAGAGGTTAGCATAGCTTATGAACATAATATAGATAATGTATTAAATATTTTGGCTGATGAAATGAATATAATTTTTGAAAAAAAGCTAATAAAAGGGCTTAAAAAAATACCAGAAGTTTTAGGTATTACAGAATTTGCAGAAAACGGTATAATAATTAGAATTTTGGCTGATACAGAAATAGGCGAAAATTGGCAAATAGAAAGAGAAATTAGAAAATATATAAAAAATAGATTTGATAAAGAAAATATAGCTATTCCTTATCCACGAAGGGTAATAGAAAATGTTAATAAAAACTAGTGTAATATAAATTTTTTAGAAACTTTTTTTATGAAAAAGTTAACTCATTATTACATTATTTAGAAGTTTTGTAAAAAGGACTCTAAGCGTAAATACAAGCAGACTAAATAAACTAAAAACGGACGTGATTACATGGATAAGCAAAATATATTAGAAGTGCAACAACAAAGAGATAATCATTACTTTAAAGAGCTTTTAAAGCTCCCAAAGCAAAAATGGAGAGAAAAAGAGCTATTTATGATAGTAAAAAATCTTTTTATGTTTAAAATCAATTATCATAAGGCATATATCCCCCTATAAGAAATGGAGCAAAACCTTCCGAAACACTTTAGAGAACTTTAGTTTAGCAGTTAAGTTTATGGAAAAGATTTTAAAAGAAATAGAAGTTAATATACCAGAAAGAATAAAAGAACATTTTTTATTTTATGGACAACATATCGAGAGCTTGTAGAAGAATTGCCAAAAGATGCTCCAGTAGATTATAACCATATGATGATTGAGGCATTATAAAATGATTATAAAACAATAGAAGTATTAGAAAAATCATTAGAAAAAGAAGAATTTTAATAAATAAAATTTTGTGTGAATTTTGTTTATTAAACAATTTGATACTTTTATATGCAAATATGTATTTTATAACAAAATAGTAGCATATCTAAAACTTATATTACATACAAAAACAATATATTACGAATACAATTTTATTAAATATAGCAGTTTTAAATTTGCTTAATTTTCATTGCACAATCTATCCTCAGGTAGCCTTTGGAACCGTAGTTAGGTT